>NZ_CP095269.1:2356691-2693362 GCF_022983135.1 Agrococcus sp. SCSIO52902 | reverse complement strand
AGCGCGGTGTCGGTCACGAGCGCCAGCCTACGACGGCGGCCTGGGGCGACCGCCTCGACGACGCCCGGTAGCGTGGCTCGGTGCCCCGAACCATCCGCCCCCTGCCCGACGGCGTCGCGCTGCGCGAGCCGACGCCCGCCGACGCGCCCGCCTGGGCCGCCTTCCTCGTGCGGGAGCAGGAGCGCACGTACGCGGGCAGGCTGCCCGACGACTTCGGGGTGCGCGGGCTCGCGCAGGCGAACGTCGTCGGGCTCGCGCGCGCCTTCGCGGAGCCGGGCGACGCCGTGCGCCGCATCGCGTGGCAGGGCGACCGCATCGTGGGCCTCGCGGCGTCGAGCGCCGCGCCCGCCCGCTGGGAGGTCGAGCTGGGGCTCGTGCCGCCGCCCGCCGAGCGAGAGCTCGACCGGCTCTACGTGGCCGCCGAGATGCACGGCACCGCGGTCGGCGCCGCGCTCTTCGACGCGGTCGTCGACGACCGCGCGCTGTACCTGTGGCTCATCGACGGCAACGAGCGCGCGGGCCGCTTCTACGAGCGCCGCGGCTTCCGGCACCTCGACGAGCGGGTGTCGACGGGCCCGACGTGGGGCGGCATCCCGATGCACCGCATGGTGCGGGAAGGGCGCCCACCGCGAGGGTGAGCGCCCTTCCCGGGTCGTCGCGGAGGCTCAGCCGAGCAGGCCCTGCTCCTCGAGCCAGGCGGCGGCGATGTCGGCGGCCGGCGCCTGCTCGTCGACCGAGCGGCCGTTGAGGGCGAGGAGCTCCTCCGAGGTCAGCGCTGCGCTCACCTCGTCGATGATGCCCTGCGCCTCCTCGTCGACGCGGTCGCTCACGACCGGCACGACGTTCGAGGCGAGGAACAGGCCCTCGGGGTCCTCGAGCACGACGAGGTCGTTCGCGGCGATCGACGGGTCGCCGGTGTAGACGATCGCGAGCTGGACGTCGCCGTCCTGCAGCGCGCGGATCGTGAGCGGGCCGCCGCTGTCCTCGATCGGCGTGAAGCCGACCTCGATGCCGTAGGTGTCGGCGAGGCCCTGCGGTCCGTTCGGGCGGGTCTCGGCCTCGGAGTTCGCGCCCATCGTGAGCGGCTCGTCGACGTTCGCCAGGTCGGCGATCGTCGTGAGGTCGTGCTCCTCGGCGAACTCGCGCGTGACGACGTAGGAGTCCTGGTCGGTGGCCGGCGCCTGGTCGAGCACCGTGATGCCCTCGGGCGCGGCCTCGGTGAGGGCGGCGTAGACGTCCTCGCTGAGGCGCTCGGTGGGCTCCTCGGCCCACACCTGCAGCAGCGGGCCCGTGTACTCGGGGAAGACGTCGATCGCGCCCGACTCGATCTCGGGCAGGTAGACCTCGCGCTGGCCGATGCGCAGGTCGCGCTCGATCGTGTAGCCGCCGGCCTCGAGGGCCTGGGCGTAGAGCTCGGCGATGATCTCGTTCGAGTAGTAGTCCTGCGAGCCGACGACGAGGCTCGTCGCGTCGCCGCTCGTCGTGGGCTCCGCGGAGCCCTCCTCGAGCGGGTCGGCGTTGGCGCAGCCGGTGAGCACGAGGCCCGTCGCTGCGATCGCGGCGAGGGCGGCGCCCGCCTTGCGGGGGATGCTGGTCATGCGGTGTTCCTCTCTGGAGCGCGGGCGGACGCCCGAGCGGGGACGGTGTGCGGTTCGGCACGACGGCCGGCCGCGGATTGGATCGCCTGGAAGACGAGCTCGACGACGAGCGAGAGCAGCGCCACGAGCAGGGCGCCGGCCAGCATGACCTCGTAGTCGCCCGCCTTGACGCCCTGGAAGATCGGCCTGCCGAGGCCCGTGTTCGAGACGTACGCGGCGAGGGTCGCGGTCGAGATGACCTGGAGGGCCGCCGAGCGCACGCCGCCGATGAGCACCGGCGCCGCGAGCGGCAGCTCGACGCGCTGCACGATCTCGCGCTCGGTCATGCCGATCGCGCGCGCCGCGCCCACCACCTGCCGGTCGACGGCCTCGACGCCGGCGTACGCCCCGGCCAGCACGGGCGGCAGCGCGAGCACGAGCAGGGCGAGGAAGGGGGCCTCGAGCCCGATGCCGAGGGCGAGGCCGAAGATCGTGAGCAGCCCCAGGGTGGGGATCGCCCGCGCGCCGCTCGTCAGCGCCACGACGAGCCCGCGACCCCTGCCGGTGTGGCCGATGAGGACGCCGGCGGGGATGCCGATGGCGGCCGCGGCGAGCAGCACGGCGCCCGAGAAGCCGAGGTGCTCGAGGATGCGCAGGCCGAGCGAGTTCGTGCCCTGCCAGCTCGCGGGGTCGAAGAGGTGGGCGAGGGCCTCGGCGAACAGGTTCATGCGCGCACCGCCGCCTGCCAGGGCATCGCGAGCCTGCCGAGCAGCAGCACGACCGCGTCGATCGCGAAGGCGACCACGACCGTGAGCACGATGCCCGTGATGATCGAGGCGTCGATGCCGCGCTGGAAGCCGTCGGTGAAGAGCGTGCCGAGGCTCGAGATGCCGATCACGGCGCCGATCGTGACGAGGCTGACGGTCGAGACCGCCATGACCCGCAGCGACGAGACGAGCACCGGACCGGAGAGCGGCAGCTCGACCGCCCAGAACCGCGCCCAGGGGGAGTGGCCGAGGGCGTCGGCGGCGAGCATCGTCTCGCGCGAGACCGATCCGAAGGCGTCGGCGGCCCCGCGCACCATCAGCGCGCAGCCGTAGAGCGTGAGGCCGATGATCGCGACCCAGGGGGAGCGCGCCGAGAGGCCCACGATCGCGGGGATCATGATGAACAGGGCCAGCGAGGGGATCGCGTAGAGGAGGCCGGTGCCGGTCAGCAGCGCGGTGCGGGCGCGCGGATAGCGGGCGGCGAGCCAGCCGAGCGGGATCGAGATCACGAGCGCGAGCACGATGGGAACGATCGAGAGCCACAGGTGGTCGAGCAGCAGCGACCACACGATGTGCAGGTTCTGGCTCAGCCAGTTCATGGGCTGGGCCTACTCCGCCAGCACGCCGGTGGGGCGGTCGTCGCCGTCGACGACGATCCGGCGGCCGTCGACCTCGCGCACCGAGAGCGTGCGACGCGCGGTGCCCGCCCCCACGAAGCGCGAGACGAACTCGTCCGCGGGGTGGGCGAGGATCTCGGCGGGCGTGCCGCGCTGCGCGATCTCGGCGCCCTTGCGCAGCACGAGCACCTCGTCGCCGAGCGCGAAGGCCTCGTCGATGTCGTGCGTGACGAAGAGGATCGTCTTGCCCAGCTCGCGCTGCAGCGTGCGCATCTCCTCCTGCAGCTGGTCGCGCACGATGGGATCGACGGCGCCGAAGGGCTCGTCCATGAGCAGGATGTTCGGATCGGCGGCGAGGGCGCGGGCGACGCCGACGCGCTGCTGCTGGCCGCCCGAGAGCTGCAGCGGGTAGCGGTCGCCGAGCGCCGGATCGAGGCCGACGCGCTCGAGCAGGCCGAGGGCGGCGCGGCGCGCCTCGCGACGGTTCGCGCCCTGGAGCACCGGCACCGTGGCGACGTTGTCGGCGACGGTGCGGTGGGGGAGCAGGCCGCCCGCCTGGAGCACGTAGCCGATCGAGCGGCGCAGCTGCACCTTGTCCATCGCGCGCACGTCGTCGCCGTCGATGGAGACCGTGCCGCTCGTGGGATCGACCATGCGGTTCACCATGCGCAGCAGGGTCGTCTTGCCGCAGCCGGAGGAGCCGACGAGCACGACGACGGCGTGCGAGGGGACGACCAGGCTGAAGTCCTCGACGGCGACCGTGCCGTCGGGGTACTCCTTGCGCACGGCTGCGAACTCGATCACGCGGGGGCTCCTCCCGGTCGCGGGGTGCTGACAATACCGGCCGACCCCTCGGCGAGCCTGTGCCCGCGCCCCGCGGCTAGGCTTGCCGACGTGCAGCGGCCGATCGGAGTCTTCGACAGCGGCGTCGGCGGGCTCACCGTGGCGCGCGCGATCATCGACCAGCTGCCCGCCGAGTCGATCACGTACATCGGCGACACCGCCAACGGCCCCTACGGCCCGCGCGCGCAGTCGGAGGTGCGGCGCCTCGCGCTCGACGTGCTCGACACGCTCGTCGCGCAGGGCGTGAAGATGCTCGTCATCGCCTGCAACACCGCGTCCGCGGCGACCCTCGACGTCGCGCGCGAGCGCTACGAGCAGGGGATGGGCATCCCGGTCGTCGAGGTCATCGACCCGGCCGTGCGGGCGGCCGTGCGCCAGAGCCGCTCCGGGCGGATCGGCGTCATCGGCACCGCGGGCACGATCGGCTCGGGCGCCTACCAGCGCGCGTTCGCCGAGGCCGGCGTGCCGCACGTCGCGGCCGGCGCCGCGCCGCGCTTCGTCGAGTTCGTCGAGGCGGGCGTCACCACCGGCGACGAGGTGCTCGCCGCCGCGCACGAGTACCTCGAGCCGCTGCTGGCCGAGGAGCTCGACACGCTCGTGCTCGGGTGCACGCACTACCCGCTGCTCGCCGGCGCGATCGGCTACGTCGCCGGTCCCGGCGTCCGGCTCGTGTCGAGCGCGGAGGAGACCGCGGCGGACGTCTACCGCATCCTGAGCGACCGGCGCATGCTCGCGCCCGAGCACGCCGTGCCCGCCTACGCGTTCGAGGCGACGACCGCTGCGCAGGAGCCGTTCCTGCGGCTCGCGCGCCGGTTCCTCGGGCCCGAGGTGACGCACGTGGAGTTCACGCAGACCGGGGTCATCCAGCTCCCCGGCCGCACCGACTGAGAGGACCAGGCATGGCACGCAAGGACGGCAGGCAGCTCGACGAGCTGCGCGACGTGACGATCGAGCGGGGCTGGAGCCAGCAGGCCGAGGGCAGCGCCCTCATCTCCTTCGGCGCCACGAAGGTGCTGTGCACCGCATCCGTCATGCCCACGGTGCCCCGCTGGATGGCGGGCAAGGGCAAGGGCTGGGTGACGGCGGAGTACGCGATGCTGCCGCGCTCGACGAACGAGCGGATGGACCGCGAGAGCGTGCGCGGCAAGGTCGGCGGCCGCACGCACGAGATCTCGCGCCTCATCGGCCGCTCCCTGCGGGCCGGCGTCGATATGCGGGCGCTCGGCGAGCTCTCGATCGCGGTCGACTGCGACGTGCTGCAGGCCGACGGCGGCACCCGCACCGCCGCGATCACGGGCGCCTACGTGGCGCTCGCGGACGCGATCCGCTGGGCGCAGGCCGAGGGGCGCGTGCCCAAGAGCGCGACGCCGCTGATCGACTCGGTCGCGGCCGTGTCGGTGGGGATGATCGACGGCGAGCCGATGCTCGACCTGGCCTACGTCGAGGACGTGCGCGCCGGCACCGACATGAACGTCGTCGCGACCGGCCGGGGCCTGCTCATCGAGGTGCAGGGCACCGCCGAGGGCGCGCCCTTCGACCGCGCGGAGCTCGACGGGATGCTCGACCTGGCGCTCGCCGGCACGGCGCGCCTGACCGAGCTGCAGCGAGAGGCGCTCGGCGCATGACCGACCTGGGAGCGACCGGCATCGACGTCGTCGGCGGGGGCCTGCAGGTGGTCGTGGCGACGCGCAACCCGCACAAGGTGGAGGAGCTGCAGCGCATCCTCGCGCCGCTGCTGCCCGGCGTCGAGCTCGTGCCCGACAGCGGCCCGGAGCCCGTGGAGGACGGCGAGACGTTCGAGGCGAACGCGCTCATCAAGGCGCGCGCCGCGCACGAGCGCACCGGGCTGCCCGCGCTCGCCGACGACTCGGGCATCGAGGTCGACGCGCTCGACGGCGCGCCCGGCATCCACTCCGCCCGCTACGCCGGCACGCGCGACGACCGCGACAACCTGGAGCTGCTGCTGCAGAACCTCGCTGGGACCGCCGACCGCGGGGCGCAGTTCGTCTGCGCCGCGGCGTGGGTCGACGCCGACGGCGAGCTCGCGGTGCGGGCCGACTGGCGGGGCGAGATCGCGGATGCGCCGCGCGGCGAGGGCGGGTTCGGGTACGACCCGGTGTTCGTGCCGCACGACGCCGACGGGCGGGCGGCCGCCGAGCTGAGCCCGGAGGAGAAGGACGCGCGCAGCCACCGGCGGCTCGCGTTCACGGCGCTCGCGGAGCGCGTGCTCGGCCGCTGACGCTGTGGCATGATTTCGGTGTGCCGAAAACACAGCGTGCGGGACGGCGAAGGATCGCCGTGGCCGTCGCGTGCGTCGCCGCCGCGCTGACGGGCTGCGCGTCGCCGGCGCCGGCCGCGCCGGAGGACGACGGCCGGCCGCTCGTGCTCGCGACCTTCACCGTGATCGCCGACATCGCGCGCGAGGTCGCAGGCGACGCCGCCCGGGTCGAGTCGCTCACCCGGGTCGGCGTCGAGGTGCACGACTACGAGCCGACGCCCGGCGACCTCGTGCGCACCGAGGGCGCCGACCTCGTCGTCACGAACGGCATGGGCATCGACGACTGGCTGCTGACCCTGGTCGAGCGCGCGGATGCGCCGCACGTGGTGCTGAGCGACGTCGTCGACCCGATCCCGATCGAGACCGGCCACTACGCGGGCAATCCCAACGCCCACGCCTGGGTCTCGCCCGCCGAGGGAGCGCGCTACGTCGAGGCGCTGCGCGTCGCGATCGGCGACCTCGTGCCCGCCGAGCGCGACGCGATCGATGCGCGCGCCGCAGCCGTGACGGCCGCGCTCGAGGCTGAGGGCGAGCGGCTCCGCGAGGGCGTCGAGCGGCTGCCCGAGCAGCATCGCGTGCTCGTCACGTGCGAGGGCGCCTTCAGCTACCTCGCCCGCGACGCGGGGCTCGCCGAGGCGAGCCTGTGGCCCGTGAACGCCGGCGGGCAGGGCACGCCGCAGTCGATCGCGGCGGTCGCGGGCGTCGTCGCCGAGACGCGCGTGCCGACCGTCTTCTGCGAGTCCACGACGCATCCGGGCACCCAGCAGCAGATCGCGCGGAACGCCGGCGTGCGCTTCGACGGCGGGCTGCATGTCGACTCGCTCTCGGAGCCCGACGGACCGGCGCCCACCTACCTCGCGCTCATCGCGCACGACATCGACATCATCCTGGAGGGGCTGGGAGCATGACCGACGCCATCGTCGCCGAGCACCTCGGCGTCCGCTACGGCGACGTGCGCGCGCTCGCCGACGTGACCGCGCGCATCCGCACCGGCGAGATCACCGGGCTCGTCGGGGTCAACGGCTCCGGCAAGTCGTCGATGCTCGCGGCCGTGCTCGAGCGGGTGCCGCACGAGGGCACCGTGCGCATCCTCGGGCGCACCCCCGCCGAGGCGCGCCGCGCCGGCCTCGTCGCCTCGGTGCCGCAGGCCGAGACGGTCGACTGGGACTTCCCGGTGACGGTGCGCGACGTCGTCACGACCGGCCGCTACGGGCGGATGGGGCTGCTGCGCATCCCGCGCGCCGCCGACCGCGCGGCCGTCGACGAGGCCCTCGCGCTGCTCGGCATCGCCGACCTCGCCGACCGGCAGATCGGCGAGCTCTCGGGCGGGCAGCGCAAGCGCGCCTTCGTCGCCCGCGCGATCGCGCAGGACGCCGAGCTGCTGCTGCTCGACGAGCCGTTCGCGGGGGTCGACCGCACGAGCGAGGCGCAGATCACCGAGGTGCTGCGCGGCATCCGCGCCCAGGGCCGCACCGTGGTGATCGTGCACCACGACCTCTCGGGGGTGGCCGAGCTCGCCGACTCGGTGCTGCTGCTGCGCGGGCGGCTGCTGCACCACGGGCCGCCCGCCGAGACGCTCACGCCCGAGCGCATCGCCGCGGCCTTCGGCGCCGGCACGAGGGAGGAGCGGTGATGGATCCGGGGCTCGTCGACGCGCTGCTCGCGCCCTTCGCCTACGACTTCATGCTGCGGGCGATCCTCGTGACGCTCGTCGCCGCCGTCGCCTGCGCGCTGCTGTCGACGTGGCTCGTGCAGATGGGGTGGTCGCTCATGGGCGATGCGGTCTCGCACTCGGTGCTGCCGGGCGTCGCGCTCGCGTACATCCTGGGGCTGCCGTTCGCCATCGGCGCCGCCGTGTTCGGCATCGGGGCGGTCGCGCTCATCGGCGGCGTGCGGGCGGCGTCGAGGATCAAGGCGGATGCGGCGATCGGCGTCGTGTTCACGACGCTGTTCGCGCTCGGGCTGGTGATCGTGTCGGTGACGCCCGCTCAGACCGACCTGCAGCACATCCTCTTCGGCAACGTGCTCGGCGTCTCGGACGCCGACATCGCCCAGGTGCTCGTCGTCGGCGCCATCGTCTGCGCGACGCTCGTGGTGCTGCGCCGCGACCTGACCCTCGTCGCCTTCGACCCGGGCCACGCCCACGCGATCGGCCTGCGGCCGCGCCTGCTGCACGCGGTGCTGCTCGGCGCGCTCGCGCTCACCGTCGTCACCGCGCTGCAGGCGGTCGGCATCATCCTCGTCGTCGCGATGCTCGTCATCCCCGGCGCGACCGCGTCGCTCATCGCCGTGCGGTGGGACGCGCTGCTCGCGTGGTCGGTCGGCATCACGGTCGCCGCGTCGATGGTGGGGCTCATCGCGGCCTTCTGGATGGACATCTCGCCCGGCGGCGCGGTGGTGCTGACGCAGGGGCTCGCGTTCGGGCTAGCGTTGCTGTTCGGGCCCCGCCGGGGGCTCGTCATCCGGTGGGCGAGAGCGAGGCGTCATGCAGTCGACGGCGGCTGAGGACTACGTCAAGGCGATCTACCACCACACCGAGTGGCAGCCCGAGCCCATCACCCCCTCGCAGCTGGCATCCCGCCTGGGCCTGGCGAACTCCACCGTGACCGAGATGGTGAAGAAGCTCGCCGCCGCGGGCCTCGTGCGCCACCGCCCGTACGGCGCGGTCGAGCTCACCGACGACGGGCGCGCGCTCGCGGTGCGGCAGGTGCGCCGCCACCGGGTCGTCGAGACGTGGCTCGTCGAGCGGCACGGCTACGACTGGGACGAGGTGCACGACGAGGCCGAGATCCTCGAGCACGCGCTGAGCGACCGGCTGCTCGACTCGATCGCCCGCTCGCTCGGCGACCCGGAGCGCGACCCGCACGGCGATCCGATCCCGGCCGCCGACGGCACGGTGCGGCGTCCGGATGCGGTGCTGCTCGCCGATGCGGAGGTCGGCCACGCGGGCGCGGTGGTGCGCATCTCGGACGCCGACCCGGCCATGCTGCGGTTCCTCGCCGGGGCCGGGGTCGCGCTCGACGCGCGGCTGACGGTGCTCGGCCAGAAGCCCTACTCGGGCTCGATCCAGGTGCGCAGCGGCTCGACGACGATCGACGTCGGCCCCGACGTCGCGCAGGCGATCTGGCTCGCCGCCTGACCCGCCGGCTGACCCGACGGGCATCGCGCGATCAGCGCTCGATGCCCGGCTGCTGGCCGGTGCCCGAGAGGTCGAGCGTCTCGACGGCGCCCGTGGCGCTGCCGTCGCGGATCTCGCGCTCGACCTCGCGCCGCGACTGGATCGCGTGCCAGACGATGAAGCAGATGGCGATCGCGACGACGCCGAGCAGCACGAGGTCGATGTACTCGGTGACGAGGTCGGCGACGCCGGGGATGTGCGCGACGCCCCAGCCGAGCAGCGGCAGCCCCGCGCCCCAGAGCAGGCCGCCGAGCACGTCGAGCCGGAAGAACAGCGGCCACGGCATGCGCCCGACGCCCGCGGCGACCGGCATGAACGTGCGGACGATGCCGATGAAGCGGGCGATGATGACGGCGGCCGCGCCGTACTTCAGGAAGAAGCGGTTGGTGCGCTCGATCGTGCGATGCGAGAACAGCCCTGAGGACTTGCGCTGGAAGATCGGCGGCCCGGCCTTGTGCCCGATGAAGTAGCCCAGCTGGTCGCCCGCGACCGCGCACGCCCAGATGCAGAGCATCACGAGCCAGATGGGCTGCGGGATGACGCCGGTGTAGGAGAGCACGCCGGCGATCACGAGCAGCGTGTCGCCCGGCAGCAGGAAGCCGACCAGCAGCCCCGTCTCGACGAAGACGATGGCGCACACGAGCAGCAGCGCCCAGACGCCGGCGCCCGAGATCAGCCCCTCGATGTCGATGAGGAACTCAGCTGGCAGGTGGGGCACGGACGCTCCTTCGCGCGATGGGCGGTCGCCGTGCGGGAGAGGGGACTCGAACCCCAACGCCACGAGGGCACAGGAACCTAAATCCTGCGTGTCTGCCAATTCCACCACTCCCGCGTGGGTGTGATCAGCGTACCTTTTCGCGCAGGTCCCGACGCTCCGGCTCTGCCAAGGTTGTGCCATGCAGATGCGCGCCCTCGTGACCGGCGCCTCGGCCGGGCTCGGCGCGGAGTTCGCGCGCCAGCTCGCCGCCGACGGCTTCGCGCTCGTGCTCGTCGCGCGCAGCGCCGACCGCCTGCGGGAGCTCGCGGCCGAGCTGCCCGCGCTCGGCGCGGCCGACGTCGAGGTGCTGCCCGCCGACCTCACGGACGAGGCCGGGCTCGAGCGGGTCGCCGCGCGCCTGCAGGACGCCGCGCAGCCGGTCGACGTGCTCGTCAACAACGCCGGGCACGCCGTCGCCGAGCCCTTCCACGCATCCGCCATCGCCGACGAGCGCGCCATGCACGAGCTGCTCACGTGGGTGCCGCTGCGGCTCGCGCACGCGGCGCTGCCCGGCATGCGCGAGCGCGGCCGCGGCGGCATCCTCAACGTCGCGAGCCTCGCCGGCCGCCTGCCGAGCGGCTCGTACGCGGCGGCGAAGGCACAGGTGATCGCCCTGTCGCGCGCGCTCGACGCCCGCTATCGCCGCGACGGCGTGACCGTCACGGCGCTGCTGCCCGGCTTCGTCGCGACGGAGTTCCACGAGCGGATGGGCGTCGCGGCCGACACCGTGCCGCGGGCCGGGTGGGCGGATGCGCCGACGGTCGTGCGCGAGGGGCTCACGGCCCTGCGCCGGCGGCGCGGGGTCGTCGTGAGCGACTGGCGCTACCGGCTCGCGGCGCCGCTGCTGCCGCTCGTGCCGTCGCGGCTCATCGCCGGCTTCGGGCTCGGCGCGAGGATCGAGCGGGGGAGCGGCCGATGAGCGAGGTCGTCGCGGTGCTCGGCGCCGGCGTCATGGGCGCCGGCATCGCGCGGGTGCTTGCGCGCGCCGGCCACGAGGTGCGGGTCTTCGACGTCGACCCGGCCGCCGCCGCCCGCGCAGCCGACTCGGCCGGCGCATCCGCCCACGCCTCGGTCGCCTCGGCGGTCGAGGGCGCGACGCTCGTGCTCGAGGCCGCGCCCGAGCGGCTCGAGCTGAAGCGCGCGCTGCTCGCCGAGGTCGAGGCGGCGAACGCCGACGCGGTCATCGCCTCGAACACCTCGTCGATCGGGGCCGACGCGCTCGCGGCCGGCATGCGCGACCCGTCGCGCCTCGTGATCGCGCACTTCTTCAACCCCGCCGACACGGTGCCGCTCGTCGAGGTGGTGCCGGGCCCCGCGACGCCGCCGGAGACCGTCGAGCGGATGGTGGCGCTGCTCACCGCGGCGGGCAAGACGGCCGTGCCGCTCGCGCACCAGGTCGAGGGCTTCATCGCCAACCGCCTGCAGGCGGCGCTCTACCGCGAGGCGATGCACCTCGTCGAGCGGGGCGTCGCGAGCCCCGAGCAGGTCGACCGCGTGGTGACCGCCGGGCTCGGGCCGCGCTGGGCGCTCGCGGGGCCCTTCGAGATCATGGATCTCGGCGGCCTCGACGTCTGGACGAGCGTGGCCGACGGCATCCTGCCGACCCTCGGCGACGCATCCGCCGCCCCCGCGATGCTGCGCGATCGGGCCGAGCGCGGCGACCTGGGCGCGAAGACCGGGCGCGGCTTCCTCGAGCGCGAGGCGGATGCGCCGGCGCGGTTCGCGGCGAGGCTGGCGGCGCTCATCGCGGCCCGCGACGCGCTCGAGCCGTAGGCCGGGAGGGCGACGCGGCGTGCGACGGGCGCCGAACTGCCATGGCGCTCCCAGCCGCTCCGTGCCAGCGTGGAGGGCATGACCGAGACCCTCAAGGCCGTCTACGTCAACGGCAGCCTCACCCCGTCGCCGGGCGAGAGCCACACCGACCTGCTCATCGAGGCGAGCGCGCGCATCCTGCGCGAGCAGGGCGTCGAGGTCGAGGTCGTGCGCGCCGTCGACCACGCGATCGCCCCGGGCGTGCAGCCCGACATGACCGAGCACGGCGCCGCCGAGGACGCCTGGCCCGCCATCTGGGAGCGCGTGCTCGCGGCCGACATCCTCGTGCTCGCCACCCCCATCTGGCTCGGCGACGCCTCGAGCGCCACGCGCCGCGTGATCGAGCGCTTGTACGCCGAGTCGGGCGAGCTCAACGAGCACGGCCAGTCGATCTACTACGGCCAGGTCGGCGGATGCCTCGTCGGCGGCAACGAGGACGGCATGAAGCACGTCGCGCGCGAGGTGCTCTACGCGCTGCAGCACCTCGGCTGCACCATCCCGCCGCAGGCCGACGCGGGCTGGGTGGGCGAGGCGGGCCCCGGCCCCTCCTACGGCGACGAGCTCGACGACGGCTCGCACGCGGGCGCCGACAACGACTTCACGCAGCGCAACATCACGATCATGACGTGGAACCTGCTGCACCTCGCGCGCATGCTCCGCGGCGGCATCCCGACCGAGGGCAACGACCGCAACGCCTGGGAGCGCGGCGAGCGCTTCGGGTTCCAGAACCCCGAGTACCGATAGGAGCGCGACCATGACCGACATCCGCCTGCACATCGAGGACTCCGGCGGCGACGGCCGCCCCGTCGTGCTGCTGCACGGCTGGCCGCTCTCGGCCGAGGCGTGGGCGGCGCAGACCGCGGCGCTCACCGCCGCCGGCCACCGCGTCGTCGCCTACGACCGCCGCGGCTTCGGCCGCAGCGACAAGCCCGACGAGGGCTACGACTACGACACGCTCGCGGCCGACCTCGACCGGGTGCTCACCGAGCTCGACCTGCGCGACGTCGCGCTCGTCGGCTTCTCGATGGGCGGCGGCGAGGTCGCGCGCTACGTCTCGACCTACGGCGAGGAGCGCGTGCGCTCGGTGGTGTTCGCGGCAGCGGTCCCGCCGTACCTGCTGCACGCCGATGACAACCCGGAGGGCCCGCTCACCGAAGAGGCCTACCGCTCGCTCCGCGCCGGGCTCGAGGCCGACCGCGAGGCGTTCTTCGACGAGTTCACGACCGGCTTCTTCTCGACCGAGGAGGGCCTGCAGGTGAGCGAGGCGCAGCGCCACGAGGGCATCCGGCTCTCGCTGCAGTCGCACCAGCCGGCGGCGCTCGGGGCGATGGACGCGTGGGCGACCACCGACTTCCGCGACGACCTCGGCACGATCACCGTGCCGGTGCTCGTGCTGCACGGCGACGGCGACCAGACGGTGCCGTTCGAGGGCTCCGGCCGCCGCACGCACGAGACGATCGAGCACAGCGAGCTGCACGTCATCTCCGGCGCACCGCACGGCTGCAACGTGAGCCACGCCGACGAGTTCAACCGGGCCCTCATCGCGTTCCTGGGCTGATGGAGGTCACCGACTGGCTGCTGCAGGGCGATCCCTCGATCCGCTGGCAGGTCATGGCCGACCTGCTCGACGAGGATCCGGATGCCGTGGCCCGCGAGCGCGCGAGGGTCGCGCACGAGGGCCACGGCGCGGCGCTGCTCGCCGCCCGCGGGCCCGACGGGCAGTGGGCCGGCGGCGCGCACTTCCCGAAGGCCGAGCCGACGCTGCCCGGGCAGCCGTGGACATCCACCGCCCACGTGCTCACCGAGCTGCGGCTGCTGGGCGTCGACCCGGCGGATGCGGCGGTGCGGGAGGCGATCGCCGACGTCAAGCGCGTCACCCGCTGGGAGTACGACGACGAGCCGTTCTTCGAGGGCGAGGTCGAGCCGTGCATCAACGGCGCGCTCGTGACGAACGCCGTCTACTACGGCGAGGACGCGACGCCGATCGTCGAGCGGCTGCTCGGGGAGCGCATGGAGGACGGCGGCTGGAACTGCGAGCAGGAGCGCGGCTCGGTGCGCTCGTCGTTCGACACGACGATCGCGGTGCTCGAGGCGCTCGCGGCGTTCGAGCGCGTGAGCGACGACCCGCGCGTGCCCGAGGCGCGGGCGAGCGGCGAGGCCTACCTGCTCGAGCGCTCGCTGCTGCGACGGCGCTCGACCGGCGAGATCGTCGACGAGGGCTACCTGCGCTTCGCCTTCCCGCCGCGCCACGAGTACGACGCGCTGCGGGCGCTCGAGCACTTCCGCGCCGTCGGCGCCCGCCCCGACGAGCGCATGGCCGAGGCGATCGAGCTCGTGCGCTCGAAGCGGCGGGACGACGGCCGCTGGCCGCTCGACGTCGTGCACGGCGGCGACCGGGTCGTCGACTACGGGCCCGTCGGGGAGCCGAGCCGGTGGATCACGCTCAAGGCGCTGCGGGTGCTTCGGTGGGCTGACGGCGGCTGAGGCGGCTGTGGACAACTTCCGCGAGGGCTGACGCTCGCATGCGCCAGGCCGTCGCCGAGATCACCGCCACCGTGCGGGCGAGGGTGCGCCGCGACGGGGTCGACCTGGCCCGCTCCGGCGACCTCGCCGAGCGCTACGTGCGCGACGCGGTGCGCTCCTACGCCGAGCGCTCGCTCGGCGGCAGCGTGCCGCTGCTGTCCGACGAGCGGCAGGCCGAGCGCGACGTGCTCGCGGCGGTCTCGGGCTACGGGCCGCTGCAGCCCTACCTCGACGACCCCGAGGTCGAGGAGCTGTGGGTCAACCAGGGCTCCCGCGTCTTCTGCGCGCGCGGCGGCGTCAGCGAGCAGCTGCCGATCCGGCTCACCGAGACCGAGGTGCGCGACCTCGTCGAGCGGATGCTCTCGACGACCGGCCGCCGCGTCGACCTCTCGTCGCCCTTCGTCGACGCGTCGCTGCCCGACGGCTCCCGCCTCCACGTCGCATCCGGCGACGTCGCCCGCGGCGCGATGTCGATCAACATCCGCAAGTTCGCCCGCCGGCTCGCCGCGCTCTCGGCGCTCGTCGAGCGCGGCGCGCTCAGCCAGCAGGCGGCAGCGTTCCTGCGCAGCGCGGTCGTCGCCGGCTGCAACATCCTCGTCTCCGGGCCGACGCACGCCGGCAAGACCACCATGCTGAACGCCCTGCTCGCCGCCGTGCGGCCGGGCGAGCGGGTGGTGACGGTCGAGGAGACCTTCGAGCTCGATCCGCCCGTCGACGACATCGTGGGGCTCCAGTGCCGCCAGCCGTCGCTCGAGGGCACGGGAGAGATCTCGCTGCGGCGGCTGGTGAAGGAGAGCCTGCGGATGCGCCCCGACCGGCTCGTCGTCGGCGAGGTCCGCGAGGCCGAGGCGCTCGACCTGCTCGTGGCGCTCAACTGCGGCGTCTCCGGCATGTGCTCGATCCACGCGAACTCCGCGCGCGACGCGCTCACGAAGCTCACGACCCTGCCGCTGCTCGCGGGGCGCAACATCGACGCCGGGTTCGTCGTGCCCACCGTCGCGCAGTGCGTCGACCTCGTGGTGCACCTCGCGATCGACGCCCGCGGCAACCGCCGCGTCGTCGAGATCCTCGCGCCCACCGGGCAGGTCACCGCTGGCGTCATCGAGGCGTCCGTGCTGTTCGCCGTGCGCGACGGGCTGCTCGAGCCGACCGGGTCGCATCCGGCGAGGACGGCGAAGTTCGCCGCGGTCGGCATCGACCCCGTCGCGCTGCTCGGGAGCCGCGCATGACGTGGCTGCTCGGCTGCCTCCTCGGCCTCGGCATCGTGCTCGCCGTCAGCCCGTGGCTGTGGCCGCGAAGCGCCCGCACGCCGGATCCGCAGCCGCGCCGCCGACTGCTCGACCGCCTCACGCACGCGGGCCTCGAAGGCGTCCCGCCGGTCGCGCTCGCGGCGGTGTCGGTGCTGGCCGGCGTCCTCGCCGCGGGCGTCGCGCTCGCCCTCGCACCGGTGGTCGCCGTCGCGGCCGCCGCGTTCGCCGCCGGCGCCGCCGGGCCCGTGATCGCCGTGCGCTGGCGCGCCAAGCGGCGCCGCCGAGCGCAGGCGTCGGTCTGGCCCGACGTCGTCGACCACCTGGTCTCCGCCGTGCGGAGCGGGCGGGCGCTGCCGGATGCGGTGGCGCAGCTCGCGCACGCCGGTCCGGAGATCACGCGAGCGGCCTTCACCGCCTACGCGGCCGATCACCGCGCGACCGGCTCGTTCGCCTACGCCCTCGACCGCCTGAAGGACCGCCTGGCCGATCCGGTCGCCGACCGCATCCTCGAGACCGCAAGCATCCTGTTCTCGCGCAGGTTTGTGCGGGCGGCGGGTGAAGGCGAGCGCCCCGGTCGAGTTGGTCGTCGACCGGTTGGCTTGGTCGGCGCCCCCTGCTGGGCCGACGGGGGGTCGACGGATCACCTCCTCCGCCCTCCGCTCGGAGCAGCCACGTAGGGTGACTGGCATGGCCACGAAGCGGATCGCGCCCGAGTTGTTCCTCGACGTTTTCACCTGCCCGCACTGTGAGGCCATCACGGGTCAGGGCTGGCGGACGGTCGACAGCCAGAGCCCGATGTCGATGATGAATCAGCAGCCAGGCCGTCCTGCGTGGCACCTCGCGACATGTATCTCGGAATCTTGCCGCGGTCAATCAATGTGGCGAGAGGACGTCATGGTGTGGCCCCTTGTGTCGTCCGCGCCAGCGCCGCATGATGCGATGCCGGCGGATGCTCTCGAGCTCTATGAGGAAGCGCGGGCGGTCCTGCCGCACTCTCGTCGAGCGGCAGCAGCGCTGATCCGCGGCTCGCTCGAGCGCCTGCTGCGGGCACAGCTCGGCGGCAGTGAGCGGCTCGACGAGATGATCGCCTCGCTTAGCACGCAGGTGTCGCGCGCGCTCTGGCAGATCCTCACCGCGGTTCGTGTTCTGGCCAACACGAGCCTGCACCGTGACGACGAAGCTCCCGAACTTCTCGAGCTCTACCTTGAGGGGGATCTCGCCGAGGTCGTGGACCCGTACTTCACTGCAATCAACCTGCTCGTGGAGGAGCTCATCGCAGCTCCGGCAGCAGCGGCCGAACTGTACGCGACACTTCCCTCGGGCAAGCGCGCCGAGGCTGAGCGAAAGGCCGACCGGGCGGCCGCGAAAGACTCCTGAACACTCAGCCCGGGCGAGCAGCATCGCGATCGACACGCCAGATCGACCGCAGTGGCATCGACGGCCCGTGGAACAACCATCGCAGGGCGTATTGGGAGCGCCGCCAAGCTAGCGCTTGTCGCGGGGAGGGTTCGGGTCGTTACCGTAGGAGTTCTTCTCGCCAATCGTGCCGTCGAGCTTCTTCACGGTGTGCTCAACGCCGCGATCCTTCGCCATCTGGCGTCCGATCTTCTCCTGCTCGGCCTTCGTGCCGCCGGAGTGGGCCGCGCGACTGCTGCCCTCGACCTTCGACTTCCAGGTGCCGCCCTCGTTGTAAGTGGTGATATCGCCCTTAGCCATGCACGGATCATCGCACGAGCAATGTGCGTTAGCCAGGGCGATACAAACTAGACGCCAGTCGGGTCACCAGCGCCGTACATTCCGAGAATGCGAGCGCCGTCCTCTCGGAACCAATCCAGGTCAACGTCCCCGCTCAGCCAGCCTTGAAGCTGTTGCAACGTTGCGTTTGAAGCGCCCTGAGTTTGTTGGAGGCTCCTGACCTTGGAAACGAGGATGGAGTTATGCCGAAGGAACTGGCGAATGGGAAGCCGACGACGCGTCGGTACTCGGTCGAGGAGAAGGCCGCCGCGGTGCGGATGGTGAGGACGCTGCGCGCTGAGCTCGGTGTCACGCAAGGGACGGTCCAGCGCGTCGCGACGCAACTCGGTTACGGTGTTGAGTCCGTGCGGATGTGGGTCAAGCAGGCCGACGTCGACGACGGCGTCACTGCCGGCGTGAGCAGCGCGGAGGCGCAGCGGGTGCGTGAGCTCGAGCAGGAGAACCGGGAGTTGCGGCGGGCCAACGAGGTGCTGAAGCGGGCGGCGTCTTTCTTCGGGGCGGAGCTCGACCGCCACTACCGGAAGTAGTCGCGTTCGTCGACGCGAACAGGGACGATCTTGTGGACGGTCGCCGGCTCGGAGTCGAGCTCATCTGCAGGCTGCTGCAGGTGGCTCCGAGTAGTTACTACGCCGCCAAGACCCGCACGCCGTCCGCCCGCGCGGTGCGGGACGACGAGCTGATCCCGCAACTGGTCGAACTCTGGGAGTCCAACTACCGCGTCTATGGGGTCCGCAAGCTCTGGAGGGCTGCCCGCCGCGCGGGGATCATGATCGGCCGCGACCAGACCGCCAGGTTGATGCGCGCCGCGAGGATCGAGGGCGCGCGGCGGTCGAAGCGGGTCAAGACGACGAGGCCGGATCCGGCGTCGGCGCGGCACCCGGACCTGGTGAAGCGGGATTTCACCGCGAGCGCCCCGAACCGGCTCTGGGTCACCGACCTGACGTTCGTGCCGACCTGGACCGGCGTCGCCTACGTGTGCTTCATCATCGACGCGTTCAGCAGGATGATCGTGGGTTGGCGGATCGCGTCGCACATGCGAACCGAGATCGTCCTCGACGCGGTCGAGATGGCCCGCTGGTCCCGCGGCGCCCGGCACGAGGATCTGCGGTGTCACAGCGACGCAGGCTCTCAATTCACCTCGATTCGCTATGGCGAACGCCTCGCAGAGATCGGTGCCACGCCGTCGATCGGGACGGTCGGCGACAGCTATGACAACGCCCTCGCCGAGACGGTGAACGGCTACTACAAGGCAGAACTCGTCCGCGGCCCCGCGCGGCCAGGGCCGTGGAAGACGGTCGAAGACCTCGAGCTCGCGACGCTCGGGTGGGTGCACTGGCACAACACGCAGCGCCTCCACGGCTACCTCGGCGACGTCCCGCCCGCAGAGTTCGAGGCCGCGTTCTATGCTGTCCCCAACGACCGCAATCTGCTGGTCGGAATCAAATAGCGCGAGTCCATCAGACCCAGGGCGCTTCAAGATGTCCTCCGGCGTCGCCCCGGCATTCAAAGCCTTGACGAACGCAGCGAGAGCAGCCTGCTTACCTGCTCGCCTCGGATAGATGCTCCAGAAGAGCTCGAAATCGTCATGGGGACTATAGGGGTTCTTCTTCAGGGGTTCTTCTTCTACAAGGAGTGTGGTTTGTCGCTCCAGTCCGGAACCCCCGGACTGGGAGTCCGGAACCCCCGGACTGGGAGTCCGGAACCCCCGGGGCAGTACCGGACTGGGAGTCCGGAACCTCTGAGGACTCCTCATCGGCTCGCAACCGACCGTTCGGATGCAGCGTGTAACCCGTCGTAGCGCGACCTCGCGAGTTCTTCCGCATGACGCGCTCGACGACGCCCAGCTCCTCGAGCTCCACGAGCGCCCGACGCACTTGCCGGTCCGAGCAACGCGCCTCAGCCGCGAGCGTCCGTTGCGACGGGTGAATGCCGCCCGGCCCCGAGTGCGATGCGAGCGCGCCGTAGACCGTCAGCGCGTAGAGGCTGATCGACTCATCCCGGAACATCCAGTTCGGAATCGCCGCGAAACCCTCGCTCACCACTACCCCTCCCCGTCGCGGAGCGCTTCGAAGACCCCGTTCGGCCGCCGCAGCACGCGCGCCTCTACAGGGGGCGGAGGTGCCGCCAACTGCCGCAGCCGCTCACCCGCGGGGGCGGGCCGCATGTCGGCGACGGCGGGTGGCTGTGGCGGCTGCGCGCCAGCGGCAGGCTCGCGCACGTCGGTCGAATTCTGGTCGACAGAGCCCTCCACAAGCTCTCCTGCCGCCCGGTTACTCTCCGGGCGGCTTCTCTTCACGGTCATGCCGACCCACCGCCGGCGGGTCGCAGCAGCGCCGCGATGCGGGCCCGCTGCTCAGGCGTCAAGGGCGGCGCTTCGGCGAGCACGCGCTCGATGGCGATCTCGATCTTCGCGGCCGCGTGATCGCGGCGAGCGGTTCGAATGCGGTCGGGATCGCCGGACCGCGCGGCCACTCCCAGCCTCGACTTGGTGACTTGCAGATTCGACACGAACGGCTCCATTCGGGGAAGTGCAGGCACTGCCTGCTACCTCACCGGGAGCCGTCGAGCTTCTTCCGCTGGCTAAGCCCAGCGGCCCTGAACATCTGACTGATTGAGCCCCGTCAGCGACCTAGGTCGGGATTGTCGTTCGACCTAGACCCTAGGTTAGCGTCGGAGACGGCCGAGTGTAACGACGCGACGCGGCTGGCGACGCGGCTGGCTGAGCGCGCGAAGCGTGGCCTCGAGCAATCGGGCAGGTCGGTACTCGTAGACCGCGCCGCACGTGCCGCAGTGAATGCGATGCACCTCGGTGGCAACTAACTGTCCGTCGCGCTCCTCGGGACTGCCGAACCAACTGTCTGGCAGGCCCCTCGGGTGGTCGTCATCGGGCCGCACTCTCATGGCCGCGTCGACCCCACTGACTGCATCCGGGAATAGCCACACCGCGCAGCGCGCACGATGCCCGTCGCAGTAGAGCGAGACGCGCGCAGAGCGGTACTTCGTCGTCGACCGCCCAACGAGGGACGCCTCAACCAGTTCGCGCACGCCTGGTCGAGACCAGAGTGCATCGAACTCGCGACGGTTGCGGTCGCCGGGCGCGAGCTGGTCGGGGCTCAAGAGTTCCGCCGCTCAAGTTCGTCCGCCATCGAGCGCAACCGCGCAGGCGCTTCCGCGAGCGCGTCCGCGAGTTCCCGCAACGAAGCCGATGTCAACACCGCGTGACCGCGCTCGAGCAGATCCACGCGAGCGAGACCCTCGCTGACGCTCATCTCCCACTCCAGGCAGCCCAGAGAACCCTCGCCGATGACATGTCGCCACTCGGCCTCGCCTTCGAATACGCAGTGCGATGCCCCGTCGCATCCTTCGACGCTGCAGGTGGTCGCGCGCGCGAAGAGCCGCGCCTCGTCCAGATCGTTGTAGTCGTTAGGGTTGAACATGGCCGTGGTTCCCCTTCGTGTCTCGGCCCGCCCCCGGAGCGTTGCCGCGCTTCCGGGGGCCTCCTAGTTGATCACTGCTTCCACTCGATCGCGACCGTCTCCGGCCGGAACGTCTTCGCACCCTGGCCGGCCTGACCGATGCGCACCGTCGCGAGCGCGTTGATCACCTGCCGACGCGCATCCGTGCTGAGCGCCTCCCATGCCTCCCGTGCGCTATCAGCGGCAACCAGCGGCCCGAGCACGTCAGCCCGGGACGATTCCGCGATCCGCCCCTCTACGTCGCCCAGACGCCCGCGCAGGCGCTCTGTCGCCACCCTCAACTGGGCACCCGTCAACGCGCCGTCAGCGAAGTCCACGGCGAGCGTCGTCAGGCGCGCGCGGATGCTGTCAGCCTCCGTCGCCAATGCCTGCAACTCCACCCCCGTCTCAGCCGTCAGGAGCCCTGCCGCGTCCGCAAGCGAGAGCCGCGCGATCACGACCTCGCCGACGTACTCCTCGATCACCTCCGCGCGCCGAGCGATGTGGCCCGTCGACTCCGAGCACCGGTACGTGCGTTGGCCGACACGGCGAGCACCGCCGCCATGCACGGTCGCGCCGCAGACACCGCACACCGCCAGGCCGCTCAGCAGGTACTTCCCACCCCGAGCTGCGCTCAGCCGCGTCGGGTCGCTCAGCACCGCCTGCACGCCGAGCCAGGTTGCCTCGTCGACGATCGCCGGCCAGGCAGCGTCGCCGACGACTTCACCGTGGTGACGCCGCTTCCCCACGTTGCGCGGGTTGAGCAGCACGTAACGCAACGTCTGGGCCTTCCACACCGCAGGCTCACCCTCGTGCCCCGCCTTGTAGCGGCGCTGCGACGTGGCGATGCCTCGAGCGTTCCAGTCGCGCACCACGGCCCCGAGCGAGGCGCCCGCAAGCACCGCCCGGTAGGCGGCGCGGAGCTCTACCGCCTCGCTCTCGCGGATCGTCACGCCGTCCGGCTCATACCCGAACGCGCGTGGGCCGTGAGGGAGCCCCTTCATCGCACGTTGCGTGTTCGCCCGCTTCTGCCGCTCGCCCTTGCGTCGCGTCTCGAAACGGGCGATACCGGCGAGCATCGTCGCCCGGAACTCGCCGTCCGCGGTCGTCAGGTCGATCTCGCCATCGACGGTCAGCACGCCGACACCAGTATCGGCCAACGTGACGAGGTCTCGGGTGGACCGCACCAGCCGGTCAAGATCGACGGCGACGGCCACGTCGAAGCGACCGTGCGTCGCGTCGTCGAGTAGTCGCGCCCATGCCGTGCCGGCGGCTCGAGCCTTGCTAGCCGACGTGTCGTTGTCGATGTACTCGCCTACGACGACCCAGCCACGGGCACTCACCAGCGCGGAGCATCGTTCTCGTTGTCGTTCGATGCCCTCCTGCGCGTCCAGCGACTGCCGGAAATAAAGGGCGGCGCGCTTACTCATACACCTACGATAAACGTGAACGCTGATGACGCTGCGCATGGCGCGCGAGGTCGGCGGCACGGAGGTGACGACGGTGCTGCGCGAGCTCGCCGCCTACCTGCGCGTCGATCTCGCCACTCGCGGCGAGCTGGAGGCGAGGCAGACATGGATCGTCAGCGCGGCGCGGCTGGGGGTCGCCGCGCCGTGGATCGTGCTGCTCATCCTCTCGGCCCGTCCCGAGGCGGCGCAGGCGTACAACGCGCCCGGCGGCCTCGCGCTCATCGGCGGCGGCGCGGTCGTGACGTTCATCGCGTACCGCGTGATGCTGCGCATCGGCGCGCTGCCGACCGAGGCGCGGTGGTTCGCGTGACCGCATCGGTCGGGTGGAGCCTGATCCTCGGCGCCGGCCTCGGGCTCGGGCTGTGGATGCTCGTGAGCCTCGTGCCGATCCTGCGCCGACCGCTGCTGCTGCACCGGGTCGCGCCGTACGTGCTCGACGTCTCGCCGGGCGCGCGCGACCTGCTCGCACGCAGGCGGGTGGACCCCGCGCGCGTGCTGGGCGTGGTCGCGTCGCCGGTCGGCGATCGGCTGGCGCCGCTCGTGCACGCGGTGCTCGGCGCGCCCGACGGCATCCGCCTGCGGCTTCGCCAGGCGGCGGCGAGCGAGACGGTGAGCGACTTCCGCGGCCGCCAGCTGCGCTGGACCGTGCTCGGAGCCGCCGTCGGCGCGGCGCTCGGGGTGGTGGCCGCGGTGCAGCAGGGGCAGCTCGCGCTGCCCGCGGGGCTCGCGCTGCTCGGCGCCGCGATCGGCGCCGCCACCGTCGACTGGCTGCTCCAGCGACGCGCGAAGCGGCGGCTCGCGCGCATCTCGAGCGAGCTGCCGTCGATCCTCGAGTTCCTGTCGCTGAGCCTCGCCGCGGGGGAGGGCCTGCAGGACGCGCTGCGCCGGGTCGGCGCCGCGGGCCGCAGCGCGCTCGGGAGCGAGCTCGCGGGCGTCGTGGCGCGGTCGGCGGCGGGGGAGAGCCTCTCGAGCGCGCTCGCGGCGCTCGCCGACGAGCTCGGGCACCCCGGCGTCACGCGCAGCGTCGAGCAGATGCGCGGCGGCGCCATCAGGCGCGGCGCGCTCGCCCAGAACGCTGCGGGCGCGGGCGCTCGAGGCGCGACATATGGCGCGACCTGCTCGAGGCGGCGGGCCGCAAGGAGATCTCGATGCTCGTGCCGCTCGTGTTCGGGCTGCTGCCGACCACGGTGGCGTTCGCGATGTGGCCGGGCATCCATGTGCTGCAGGTCGGATTCTGAAGGAGGAGACCATGTCCACGATCAGCTGTCGCTTCGCCCGCCTCGTCGGGAGGATGCGCGACGAGGAGCGCGGCGACGTGCCCGGCTGGGTGCTCGTCACGCTCATGACGGCGGGGCTCGTCATCGTCATCTGGACGGTCGCCGGGCCCGCCCTGTCAGGCGTGTTCGAGCAGGCCATCGCGAGGGTCACGAGCTTCTGATGCGCCTGGCCGACGAGCGGGGCTCGGCGGTCGCGGAGTTCACGATGGTCGCAGGGCTGCTCGTGCTGCTCGTGCTCTCGGTCGTGCAGCTCTCGCTCGCGCTGCACGTGCGCGCGACGCTCGCCGACGCGGCCGCGGAGGGGGCGCGGCACGCGTCGCTGGTCGGGTCGGATGCGTCGGCCGGCATCGCGCGCACGCGCGAGCTGATCACGACCGCCGTCGGGACCGCCTACGCGGAGCAGGTGTCGGCGGGGACGGCGGTCGTCGCAGGGCTCGAGACGATCGAGATCCGGGTCGCGGCGCCGCTGCCGGTGATCGGGCTCGTCGGGCCGGTCGGGCTGGAGGTGCGCGGCCATGCGCCGCTCGAGTCGCTGGGCTGAGCTGCGGCGCGCGCTCGGAGACGACGCCGGCAGCGCCTCGCTCGAGTTCCTGACGGTAGGTGTGCTGCTGCTCGTGCCGCTCGTCTACCTGGCGCTCTCGCTCGGGCAGATCCAGCACGCCGTGCTCGGCATCGAGGGCGCGGCGCGGCACGCGGCGCGCGTCATCGCCGCGGCGGACGGGCACGACGAGGGGCTCGCCGCCGCCGACCGCGCGATCCGCGTCGCGCTCGCCGACGCCGGGGTCGAGCCCGCGGCCGCCGAGGTCGCGATCACGTGCGCGCCGGCGGCGGGCGACTGCCAGACGCCGCGCGGCACCGTCACCGTGCAGGTCGACGCGACGGTGCCGCTGCCGCTCGCGCCGCCCGTGCTCGCGCTCGACGTCGGAATGGGCGTCCCGGTCTCGGCGCTCGCGTCGCAGCCGGTCTCGGCGTTCGGCGGTGCGCCGTGAGGCGCGTGCTGCGGCGCCTCGCGCGCGAGGACGACGGCTCGACGCTCGTGCTCACCATGGGGTTCGCGGCGCTCGCGCTCGCGCTCATCCTCGCGGTGACGGCGGCGACCAGCATGCTGATCGAGCGGCGCCGGCTCTTCACCGTCGCCGACGGCGCGGCGCTCGCGGCGGCCGAGGCGTTCGCGCTCGAGCAGGTGCGCTTCGACGGCACCGCCGCCGCGCCCGAGCTCGCCGACGCGGCCGTCGACGAGGCGGCCGCGGCATGGGCGTCGCGCGCTGCCGCCGGGCTCGACGACGTGCGCGTCGACGGCGCGAGCGCCGATGCGCGCAGCGCCTCCGTCACGGTCTCGAGCGCGTGGCGACCGCCGGTGGTCTCCCTCTTCCTGCCGGAGAGCATCCGCCTCGACGTAACGTCGACCGCGCGGGCGGTCTTCGTCGACTGACGCCGCCGCCGCTCAGGGCTCGGTGACCGTGATGCGGTCGAAGGCGACGCTGCCGCCGCCTGGGTTGTTCGGCACGTAGGTGAAGACGCTCACCGCGCCGGGGCCTTGCAGGGCGGCGAGGCTGTTCGTGCCGGAGCGCATCCAGCCGGGCTCTGCCTGGCCGACGGGCCACAGCTTGGCGCGCACGGTGGTGGGCGAGGTGCCCGTCACCTCCATGCTGAAGGCGTACTGCTGACCGGGCACGATCGTGATGGGCACCTGCAGCATCGGCGCGATCGCGGTCGCGCCGTCCTGCAGCAGGTAGAGGCGCACGCCGCCGTCGGCCTGCAGGCGCAGCCGGGCGATGTAGTTCGCCGAGCCGATGCGGCGTCCGACGAGCGAGACGTACTGCGCCTCGACCAGCGAGCCGACGGAGAAGACCGCGTCGATGCGGGTGCTCGTGCTCGAGACGCCGTTGAGGTCGGCGAAGACCGTCTGGGTCGTGGCGGGCGGGATGGTCATGCGGCCGGCCCCGCCGGAGACCGAGAACCTGCTGGCCGTGCCCCGCAGGGTCCAGGCGCCGCCGACATCCGCCGACCCCCAGGCGTTGGAGACCGTGCGGTCGAAGGCGTCGTCCGCGAGCACGTCGGTCGCGGGCGCGACGACCGTCACGCTCCGCTCCGCCACGGCGGTCGCGCCGTCGTCGTCGGTGACGCGCAGGCGCACGGTGTGCTCGCCCGCCGCCGGGTAGACGTGGGACGCCGTCGAGCCGCCGGCGGCGAAGCCTGCGCCGAAGTCCCACTCGTACGCGGCGATCGACCCGTCCGAGTCGGAGGATCCCGCGCCGTTCGCGGTCACGGTCAGGCCGGAGGCTGCGACCGAGAAGGAGGCGGTCGGCGCAGCGTTCGGGCTCGGCGCCGCTCCCGCCGGATCGGTGACCGTGATCCGGTCGAAGGCGACGCTGCCGCCGCCCGGGTTGTTCGGCACGTAGGTGAACACGCTCACCGCGCCGGGTGCCTGGAGGGCGGCGAGGCTGTTCGTGCCGGAGCGCATCCAGCCGGGCTCTGCCTGGCCGACGGGCCACAGCTTGGCGCGGACGGTGGTGGGCGAGGTGCCCGTCACCTCCATGCTGAAGGCGTACTGCTGGCCCGGTGCGATCGTGATCGGCACCTGCAGCATCGGTGCGATCGCGGTCGCGCCGTCCTGCAGCAGGTAGAGGCGCACGCCGCCGTCGGCCTGCAGCCGCAGCCGGGCGATGTAGTTCGCCGAGCCGATGCGGCGCCCGACGAGGGAGACGTATTGCGCCTCCACGCGCGACCCCACGCTGAACACCGCGTCGATGCGGGTGCTCGCGCTCGAGACGCCGTTGAGGTCGGCGTAGACGGTCTGGCTCATCGAGGCAGGGACGGTCATCCGGCCTGCGCCGCCGGAGACCGAGAACCTGCTGCTCGGGCCGCGCAGGGTCCACGCGCCGCCGACATCCGCCGACCCCCAGGCGTTGGCGACCGTGCGGCCGAAGTCGTCGAGGGCGAGCACGCGCTCGGCGGGGTCGAGCACGGTGACGCTCCGGACGGCCTCGCCGCTCGCGCCCTCGTCGTCGGTCACGGTGAGGGTGATCGGGTAGACGCCGGTGCCGGCATACGTGTGGCTCGCGGTCTCGCCCGAGGCGGTGCTGCCGTCGCCGAGCTGCCATGCGTAGGACGCGATGGTGCCGTCGGCGTCGGTCGAGCCGCTCGCGCTCGCCGTGACCGTGAGGCCGTCGGACTCGACGGCGATCGATGCCGTCGGCGGGGCGTTGGCGGCGGGGGTGCGCAACGTCCACGTCGAGGACGTCGTGGTCGACGCGCCGTCGGAGACGACCGCTCGCCACTCGTACTCGGTGCCCAGCGCGAGGTCGGGCCAGTCCACGGAGGCGACCTCGCCCGCGTCGACCCGCACGGTGCCGATCGGCTCGAACGGCGCCGGCTCCCGGGACGTCAGGTCGAACGGGAGGGTGAAGGACGAGTCGGCGTCGGTCTCGTACTGCCCGAGCACCGGCGAGTAGGTGGTCGCGGTCAGCGTGCCCTCCGTCGGCTCGAACGAGTAGTACCGCAGCCACCCGTTGCCGCCGTTGGCCCGGGCCTGGTAGTCGGTCAGGATCTGGTGCACCGGCAGGCCGCAGACGTTCTCGTCGGTGCGGCTCGCCTCACCGAGGTCGCCGTCGTGCTCGTGGCCGGAGAGGACCAGGCGGATCTGGCAGTGCTGCGCGACGAAGTCCTGCCACATCGCCGCGGGTGCGGTCCCGCCCGGTCGCTGGGGCGTCGTGCGATGGGTCCCCGTGATGCTCAGGAAGCTGTGGGTCGCCATGATGACCGTGCGGTCGGGGTGCGCGTCGAGCACGCGGTCGGCCCAGTCGAGCGCGTAGCCCGGCGCCTCCCACTCGAGGTTGAGCACCAGGAAGTCGACGCCGCCCGCGGTGAAGAGCGCGTAGTTGTCGGCGTTGCCGCGGTCGATGGGGTCCGGCCCGAACTGGTCCTGCCCCAGGTAGCCGCCGTAGCGGGTGGTCTCCGTGCTCCACGAGCCCTCGGCGTAGCGCGACGGCGGGAAGTGCGCGTTGTACGGGCCCATGTCGCCGGTGGCGATGTCGAAGTCGTGATTGCCCGGCACGACGCTGTTCGGCACCGCGCCGTCGTCGAGGATGCTGAAGGCGTCCGAGATGTTGTCCCAGCCGCGCTCGAGCGTCCAGTCGTTGACGAGGTCGCCGAGCTGGATCACGAACGCGGTGTCGAGCGCGTCGCGGCTGTCGCGCACCCAGGTGAGCTGCTGCTGCAGGAGCGCCTGCTTCCCGTCGCTGTAGTTCTGCGTGTCGGGCACCACGACGACCGTGAATCCCTCGGCGGCGGGGTCGCTCGGCACGGTCGCGCCGCGCTCGCGCCCCTCGAACGCGACGTCGACGCTGCCCCCGTCCGGGTCGCTCGCGGCCACGCTCAGCGTCGGGCTGACGGATGCGGTGGTGCTGCCGTCGGCGGGAGCCACCAGCAGGGGGGCGGCGGGCGGCGCGGCCGAGGCGGCGATCGGCACCGTCAGGCTCAGCACCATCGCGGCGATGACCGCGCAGCCGACGCTCGTCGTGCGGGCGAGGGGTCGACGCGCCACGGTGTGCTCCAGAACCGGCCCGTGACGCCAAGCGGATCGTGGGAAGCGGCTGGGTGGGGCTCCCTGACGCGCATGATCCCACCGGCGCCGGACGGCGACAAGGGGTGCCCGGTAGCCTCGCGGGCATGAGCCCGAACCCCGACGAGCTGCCGTTCGACGTCGACGCCGTGGCGGCGAGCCTGCCGACCGACCAGCCCGAGCGCGCAGCCGAGGGCCTGCGCGCCCTGATGGAGCACCCGGGGTTCCGGCAGCTCGTGCAGCAGGTGCAGGCCGGCGAGCTCGGCGACGACGAGCTGCGCGAGGAGGCCACCTCGATCGCGCACGACCTCGCGGCCCGGCAGGAGCTCCGCCGCGACGAGCCGTAGGGCCGGCTACTCCCGCGGCTTCCGCGGCAGCCAGCGCAGCAGCATCCCCGCCCCCGCGACGCACAGCACGGCGAGGCCGCCCGCAGCCCACGCGATCGACGCGACCGAGACCAGCAGCGAGATGAGCAGCGGCGCGGCCGCGCCCCCGAGGTCGACGGTGAGGCGCCAGGCTCCGAGGAACGGCGCCGGGTTCTGCCGGTCGGCGAGATCGGCGCCGAGCGTCATGAGGATGCCGGAGCCGAGCCCGTTGCCGAGCGCCAGCACGATCGCCGCGGCGATGAACCAGGTCGTGGCCGCGTCGAGGTCGTGCGACGCGGCCAGCAGCACGAAGGCGATCGCCATGATCGACAGCGACGGCACGACGCTCCACAGGCGGCCGAATCGATCCATCACCCAGCCCGAGACGAAGAACAGCGCGAAGTCGACGCCACCCGCGATGCCGATCACGAGGCCCGTGCTGACGCCGTCGAGCCCGATCGACACCGCCCACAGCGGCAGCAGCACGCTGCGCGCCGAGCGGGCGAGCGACAGCATCGCCGCCCCCACGCCGACCGTGCCGAGCACGCGCGCGTTCTCGCGCACCACCTGCCACACGCCGGCGCGCTCCGACGCGAGCTCGATCACGCCCGTCGTCGCGGGCGTGCGCTCGAAGACCGACGTCGGGTCGGGCAGCACCACGAGCACCGCGATCGCGATCACCGTGCCGATCGCGCACACGACCCACACGGCGCCGAGCCCCAGCCCGAGCCCGAGCACGGCAGAGCCGATCAGCGGGCCCACGAACATGCCCATGCGGAAGATGCCGCCGAGCGTCGACAGCGCGCGGGCGCGGTAGCGCAGCGGCACGTACGTGGTCATGAACGCGTGGCGGGCGAGCCCGAAGACCGCGTGGCCGAGGCCGAGCACGAAGATCGCGACCCCGAGCATCCACACCTCGCTCGCGACGAAGGCCAGCGCGAGCGCGACGAGCACGAGCAGGCCCGCGCCGATCATCGTCGGGCGCTCGCCGAAGCGCCCCACGACCGCGCCGCCCGGCACGTCGCCGGCCAGCTGGCCGACCGTCAGCATCGCGGCGACGACCGCCGCGACCGCGAGCGACGCGCCCAGGTCGCCGGCGATCAGCGGGATGTAGGGGATGACCGCGCCCTCGCCGATCGCGAACGCGGCGGTGGGCACATAGGCGGCGCCGGCGACCCTGCGCCAGGGGAACCGCTCGGACTGGTCGACGCCGCTCACCATCCGAGCCTACGGCGGATGCGCGGGGCGGCCGGGCGGTCGCTCGTCGGTAGGCTGGGGGCACCATGGCCGATCTCGACATCGCCGGCGACATCGCCGCCCTCCGCTCCACCTTCGCCGACATCAAGGCGGTGGCCGACGTCGACAGGCTTGCCGCCGACATCGAGCGGCTCTCCGAGGAGGCCGGCGCCCCCGACCTCTGGGACGACCCCGACGCCGCCCAGAAGGTCACGAGCCAGCTGAGCCACGCGCAGACCGACCTCAAGCGCATCACCGAGACCGAGTCGCGCATCGACGACCTCGAGGTGCTCGTCGAGATGGCCAACGAGGAGGGCGACGAGGAGACCCAGCAGGAGGCCAAGAAGGAGCTCGCCGCGATCCAGCGCATCGTCGCCGACATGGAGATCCAGACGCTCCTCGACGGCGAGTTCGACCCGCTCCCGGCGGTCGTCACGATCCGCGCCGGCGCCGGCGGCGTCGACGCGTCCGACTTCGCCGAGATGCTGCTGCGCATGTACCTGCGCTACGCCGAGCAGCACGGCATGCCGGTCACCGTCTACGAGACGAGCTACGCGGAGGAGGCGGGCATCAAGTCGGCCTCGTTCGAGCTGAGCGCCCCCTACGCCTTCGGCAACATGTCGGTCGAGGCGGGCACGCACCGCCTCGTGCGCATGAGCCCGTTCGGCGCGGCCGGCAAGCGCCAGACCTCGTTCGCCGCCGTCGAGGTCGTGCCGCTCTTCGAGCAGGTCGACGAGGTCGAGGTGCCCGAGAGCGACATCCGCGTCGACGTGTTCCGCTCGTCGGGCCCCGGCGGCCAGAGCGTCAACACCACCGACTCCGCCGTGCGCATCACGCACCTCCCGACCGGCACGGTCGTCTCGATGCAGAACGAGAAGAGCCAGATCCAGAACCGCGCCGCCGCCATGCGCGTGCTGCAGAGCCGCCTGATGCTGCTCAAGCGCGAGGAGGAGGCGGCACGCAAGAAGGAGCTCGCCGGCACCATCAGCGCGAGCTGGGGCGACCAGATGCGCTCCTACGTGCTCGCGCCGTACCAGATGGTCAAGGACCTCCGCACGCTGCACGAGGTCAACAACCCGAGCGCGGTCTTCGACGGCGACCTCGACGGCTTCATCGCCGCCGGCATCCGCTGGCGCAAGCAGCAGCAGCTCGCCGACGACTAGGCCGAGCGGCAGGGGAGCGCCATGACCGAGCCGCAGACGGGCAGCGACTACCTCGCGAGCCTCGACGACGGGCGGGCGGTCGTCCACGACGGCGCGCGCGTCGAGCGCGTCGCCGACCATCCCGCCTTCGCCGGCGCCGCATCCACGATCGCCTCGCTCTACGACCTCCTGCACGGCGACGAGGCGGATGCGCTGACGACGGTGGTCGACGGCGTGCGCACCCACGCGTTCTACGCGATCCCGCGCTCGCGCGACGACCTCCGGGCGCAGCGCGACGCGATCCGCGCCTGGCAGCGCACGACGCACGGGTGGATGGGCCGCACGCCCGAGACGCTCGCGTCGGTGCTGACGTCGATGGCCGCGCACGCCTCGTTCTACGGCCGCTTCGCCGACGGCGTGCGCGGCACGCTCGCGCGCGACGCCGCCGCCGTCACGCACTACGCGCAGGCGCTCGTCAACCCGCCCGTCGACCGCGACCTGCCGCCCGACGAGGTCGGCGACGTCTTCCTGCACGTGGTGCGCGAGACCGACGAGGGCGTCGTGCTGCGCGGCGCGAAGGCGGTCGTCACCGGCGCCGCGACCGCGCAGCGGCTGCTCGTGTCGCACTTCGGCGGCGAGGTGCAGGACGACGACTTCGCGATCGCCGCGACGGTGCCGGTCGGCGCGCCGGGCATCACGCTCTATACGCGCGGCACGCCCGCGCGCGACGACCAGCCGCTCGCGACGCGCTTCGCCGAGCACGACGCGCTCGTCGTCTTCGACGACGTGCTCGTGCCGTGGGGGGACGTGCTCATCCGCGACGCCGAGACGATGCTCGGCCACAACCGCGGCGCCGTCGGCTGGAACGCGCGGCTGGCCTTCCAATCGGCGACGCGGCTCGAGGCCAAGCTCGAGTGGATCGCCGGGCTCGCGGTGCGGGCCACGGAGATCATGGGCACGGGCGAGCTGCGCGGCGTGCAGGCGGCGCTCGGCGAGGTCATCGCGCTGCGGCACACCGTCGCGGGGCTCCGCGACGCGATGATCGAGCAGGCGGGGCCGGTCGGCGACGGCGACCCGGCCGGGCGCGCGTGGGGGCCGGCGGTCGAGCCGGCGCTCGCCTTCTCGGCGCTCGCGCCCGACGCCTACGGCCGCATGCGCGCGCTGCTGCAGACGGCGCTCGCGTCGGGCCTCGCGCACCTGCCGCTGCCCGCCGGTGCGCTCGCCGACCACCCCGATGCGGCGCGGCTGCTGCGCGGCTCAGGCGGGGCGGATGCGTCGGAGCGGCTGGCCGTCTTCGGCGCCCTGTGGGACGCGGTCGCCTCGGGCTTCGGCGCCCGGCACGAGCTCTACGAGCGCAGCCACTGGGGCCAGCCGGAGCGCACCCACGTCGGCATCCTGGGGCACGCCCGCGCGACCGGGCGCCTCGACGCCTGGCAGAACTAGCGCCGCGCCGGGGCGGTGCGCGGCCGCGGGCCGGGCCCGCCCATACCCTCGACAGGCCATGATCCGCTTCGACGAGGTCTCGAAGACCTACTCCCGCAAGGCCCGCCCGGCCCTCGACGGCGTCTCCTTGGAGATCCTCAAGGGCGAGTTCGTCTTCCTCGTCGGCGCCTCGGGCTCCGGCAAGAGCACCCTCATCCGCATGGTGCTGCGCGAGGAGAGCCCCACGAGCGGCGAGGTGCACGTGCTCGGCCAGCGGCTGAAGGCGCTGCCGAGCCGCCGCGTGCCCTTCTTCCGCCGCAACCTCGGCGTCGTGTTCCAGGACTTCCGTCTGCTGAACAACAAGACGGTCTACGAGAACGTCGCGTTCACGCTGCAGGTCATCGGCAAGAGCCGCGGCTTCATCTCGGAGGCGGTGCCCGACGTGCTGAAGATCGTGGGCCTCGCCGGCAAGGCGAGCCGCCTGCCGCACGAGCTCTCCGGCGGCGAGCAGCAGCGCGTGGCGATCGCCCGCGCGGTCGTGAACCGCCCGCCGATCCTGCTCGCCGACGAGCCCACCGGCAACCTCGACCCCTCGACGAGCGCCGGCATCATGGCGCTGCTCGCCCGCATCAACGAGGGCGGCACGACGGTCGTCATGGCCACGCACGAGGCGTCGATCGTCGACGAGCTGCAGAAGCGCGTCGTCGAGCTCGACGCCGGCCGCATCATGCGCGACGAGGCGCACGGCAGCTACCGCCGGCACCTCGAGGAGCTGCGCGTCGACGAGCTCGAGGAGGAGACCGCGTGAGGCTCCAGCTGATCGCCAACGAGGTCTGGAACGGGCTGCGCCGCAACCTCTCGGTCGTCGTCTCGGTCGTGCTCGTCACGTTCATCTCGCTCTCGTTCGTGGGCGCGGCGATCCTGCTGCAGATGCAGATCAACCAGATGAAGGGCTTCTGGTACGACCGGGCGCAGGTGGGGATCTACTTCTGCGGGCCGGTCGACTCGACCGCGACCTGCACGCAGACCGCCGCCACCGAGGAGCAGGTGCAGGCGGTGCGCGACGTGCTCGACAGCGGCGCGATCGAGCCGTACGTCGCGGCGGTCGAGTTCGAGGACCGCCAGCTCGCCTACGAGCACTTCATGGAGCAGTTCGGCGGCACCGCGAGCGCGGAGTTCGCGAGCCCCGAGAGCATGAACGAGGCGCTGTGGGTGCGCCCGACCTCGCCGCAGGACGCCGACCTCATCCGGGAGGCGACCTCCGCGCTGCCGGGGGTGCTGGAGGTGCGCGACCAGCGCGCGCTGCTGGAGCCGATCTTCCAGGTGCTCAACACCGCGAGCCTCGCAGCGATCGGCGTGGCCGTGCTCATGCTCGTCGCGGCCGTGCTCCTGATCTCCACGACCATCCGCCTCTCCGCCTTCTCGCGCAAGCGGGAGCTCGGCATCATGCGACTGGTGGGCGCGTCGAACCGGTTCATCCAGACGCCGTTCATCATCGAGGGGGTGGTCGCGGCGCTCATCGGAGCGGTGCTCGCCGCCGGATCGGTGGTCGCCCTCGTGCACTTCTTCCTGCAGGGCTACGTGGCGCCGATGCTGCAGACGATCGCGATCGTCACGATCGACGACGCGCTCGTGGTGGCGCCCGTGCTCGTCGGGATCGGCGTGCTCTTCGCCGGGGTGGCCGCAGCGGTCGCGATCCGGCGGTACCTCAGGATCTGATCGCGCGCTAGACTGGTCGGCTGCCCGTCCGGGCATCCGACGACCGCACACCCCAGGAGCACGCCATGCCTCGCGAACAGGGCCAGAAGGTCGTGGCGCAGAACCGCAAGGCGCGCCACGACTACACGATCGAGGACCGCATCGAGGCGGGCCTCGTGCTCACCGGCACCGAGGTGAAGTCGCTGCGGGCCGGGCGCGCGTCGCTCGTCGACGGCTACGCCTACGTCGACCGCGGCGAGGCATGGCTCGACGCCGTGCACATCCCCGAGTACGGCCAGGGCACCTGGACGAACCACCCGCCGCGCCGCAAGCGCAAGCTGCTGCTGCACCGCGACGAGATCGACAAGCTCGCCGCCAAGGTGGCGCAGGGCGGCTACACGCTGGTGCCGCTGTCGCTCTACTTCTCCGACGGGCGGGCGAAGGTCGAGCTCGCCGTGGCGAAGGGCAAGAAGGAGTACGACAAGCGCCACGCGCTGCGCGAGCGGCAGGACAAGCGCGAGGCCGAGCGGGCGATGCGCACGAGGAACCGCCTCAACGAATAGCGGCACCGGTTCGACATCGCCATGCGCCGACGGGTTGAATGGTCGGCACCGGCAGGATTCACCCAGGGCCCTCCGGTGGAAGGCGAAATGCGAGTCGGCATCCTCACGTCCGGCGGCGACTGCCCCGGACTCAACGCAGTCATCCGCGCCGCCGTGCTCACCGGCATGGTGCACCACGGCCTCGAGTTCGTGGGCATCCGCGACGGTTACCGCGGCCTCGTCGAGGGTGACGTGCGCGTGCTCAACCGCTCGTCGGTGCGCGGCACGTCCCGCATCGGCGGCACGATCCTCGGCACGAGCCGCACGAACCCCTACGAGGGGCCGAACGGCGGGCCGGCCAAGATCGCCGCGACGCTCGAGCGGCTCGGCATCGACGCGGTGATCGCGATCGGCGGCGAGGGCACCCTCGCGGCGGCCAACCGCCTCGCCGAGGACGGCATCCCGATCGTGGGCGTGCCGAAGACGATCGACAACGACCTCGACGCCACCGACTACACGTTCGGCTTCGACACCGCCGTGCAGATCGCCACGGAGGCGGGCGACCGCCTGCGCACCACCGGCGACTCGCACATGCGCTGCATGGTGCTCGAGGTCATGGGCCGGCACGTCGGCTGGATCGCGCTGCACACCGGGATCGCGACCGGCGCGCACGTCACCCTCATCCCCGAGCAGCCGCGCTCGATCGAGTGGATCTGCGAGTACGTGCAGTCGGTCTACGACCGCCGGCGCGCGCCGCTCGTCGTCGTCTCCGAGGGCTTCAAGCTCGAGGGGATGGAGGAGGAGTACTCGCGCAAGGGGCTCGACGCCTTCAACCGCCCTCGCCTCGGCGGCATCGGCGAGGTCATCGCGCCGATGATCGAGGAGCGCACCGGCATCGAGTCGCGCGCGACCGTGCTCGGCCACATCCAGCGCGGCGGCGCGCCGAGCGGCGCCGACCGCGTGCTCGCGACCCGCTTCGGCCTCGCCGCCATCGACGCGATCACCGACGAGGCGTGGGGCTCGATGGTGTCGCTGCGCGGCACCGACATCGTGCGCGTGCGGATGGCGGATGCGCTCGGCGACCTCAAGCGCGTGCCCGACCACCGCTACCGCGAGGCGGAGCTGCTCTTCGGCTGACGCTTGCCGGGCGACGGCCCGACGCGGTACCATGGTGGGCTGGCCCCGCCAGCGCGCCGGACGCATCCGGCCTTGACAACTCCACAGCGTGCGACTCGCACCCAGCACGGGGATGATCGGTTTCGACATCGTCTCAGTCGCTGCGGGAAGCGGGTAGAGGATGCAGGGTCATCTCTTCAACGCCCCCTGCAAACCCATAGGTGCCAACGCAAAGCGCACCGACTTCGCCCTCGCTGCCTAAGCGAGCCTGAAGTCCGTCAGACCGGAGACGCCCTCGCTCCGGACCCTGGCGTCATGAAGAGGGCTTGCTGCGATGCTGCGTCACAGGGCATCGCGGGACTTTTCCTGTGACTGGGCTCGTCGACCTAGGTGCTCAGGACAAAGGTCGGAGCCGAGCAGAACGCCACCCCTGAGCTGCACCCGGAGAAGCCGCACGGTCCGAGCGTTGGACGGGGGTTCGATTCCCCCCATCTCCACCATCGGTCGAGTCGCACGCTGTGAGAGTCCCTCGCCGCCGCCCCAGTACGCTGGGATCATCCGATCCTGCGAGGAGGCAGCGTGAGCGAGTACCGGGTCACCGACCCCTACACCGGCCAGGTCGTCAAGGAGTTCCCGACGGCGACCGACGAGGAGATCCGCGCCGCGATCGAGCGCGCCGACGCGGCGTACGAGCCGTGGCGCACGACGCCGATGCCCGAGCGCGCGGCGATCCTCGGCCGGGCGGCCGACGCGTTCGCGTCGCGCTCGCGGGAGCTCGCCGAGATCATCCGCACCGAGATGGGCAAGCCGCTCGGGCAGGGCATCGCCGAGGCGGAGTTCTCGGGCGAGATCGTGCAGTACTACGTCGACAACGCCGAGGCCTTCCTCGCCGACGAGGTGCTCGAGGTGCGCTCCGGCGTCGACGCGCGCATCCGCAAGTCGGCGCAGGGCGTGATCCTCGGCATCATGCCGTGGAACTTCCCGTACTACCAGGTCGCGCGCTTCGCCTTCCCGAACCTCATGCTCGGCAACACGGTGCTGCTGAAGCACGCGCCGCAGTGCCCGTGGTCGGCGACCGCGATCGCCGAGATCCTCGCCGAGGCGGGCCTGCCGGCCGGCGCGTACGAGAACATCTTCGCGACGAACGAGCAGATCGCCGACATCGTCATCCCCGACCCGCGCGTGCGCGGCGTCTCGCTGACCGGCTCGGAGCGCGCCGGCGCGGCCGTCGCCGAGGTCGCCGGCCGCCACCTCAAGAAGGTCGTGCTCGAGCTCGGCGGCTCCGACCCCTTCGTGGTGCTGTCGGCGGACGACATGGATGCCGTGGTGCAGGCGGCGGTCGACACGCGGCTCGAGAACTCGGGCCAGTCCTGCAACGCGTCGAAGCGCTTCATCGTGCTCGACGAGCTCTACGACGACTTCGCGTCGCGGCTCGGCGCCGCGATCGCCGCGGTGCCGGTGGGGGAGCCCGGCGACGAGGACGCCCTCGTGGGTCCCCTGTCGTCGCAGGCCGCCGCCGAGCGGCTGCGCCAGCAGACGGCGTCGGCCGTCGCCGAGGGCGCCGAGGTGCTCGCCGGCTCGCTCGACGACGGCGGCGACGCCCGCGTCGCCCCCGCGCTGCTCGGCGGCGTGACCGAGCAGATGCAGGCCTACCGCGAGGAGCTCTTCGGGCCCGTCGGCACCGTCTACCGCGCGAAGGACGTCGACGACGCCGTGCGCATCGCGAACGGCACGCCCTTCGGCCTCGGCGCGCGCGTCTGGTGCACCGACCCCGAGCTCGCCCTCGCGGTCGCCGACCGGCTCGACGCCGGCATGGTGTCGATCAACGGCGCCGGCTCCGAGGACGTCGACATGCCCTTCGGCGGCACGAAGCGCTCGGGCTTCGGCCGCGAGCTCGGCCCGCACGGCATGGAGGAGTTCATGAACAAGAAGCTCGTCGTCGGCTGAGCCGGCGCGAGCGCTGCGGGGTCTGCTCAGTCGAGCAGGCCCCGCATCTTCTTGGCGATGATGCCGCCGACCTTCGCGGGCATGAGGCGCGCGAGCCGGTCGAGCGCCCGGGCGTCCTTGCCGATGACGACGCGCGGCGCTCCGGAGGCGACGGCCTCGACGATCTGCCGCGCGGCGTCCTCGGGGCTCGTGAGCGAGCCGGCCGACGCCGAGGCATCGGCGGTGCGCCGCATGGTGACGCCCGAGTTGCCGGTGATGTTCGTGCCGACGCCGCCGGGGAAGACGACCGTGACGGCGACGGGTGTGCCCTCGAGCTCGGCGTGCATGCCCTCGGTGAGCAGCTTGACGGCCGCCTTGCTGGCGCCGTACGCCGACTGGCCGGGCACCGGCGCGAGCGCGCCCATGCTCGAGACGTTGACGACGGATGCGGCGGGCCGCGCGCGCAGGAGGGGCAGGAATGCGGTCACGGTGTGCACGACGCCCCAGAAGTTCACCTGCATGACGCGCTCGATCTGCTCGAAGGGCAGCTCGCCGATGCGCTGGAACGGCTGGATGATGCCGGCGATGTTGAGCAGCCCGTCGACCTGGCCGTGCGCGGCGAGCACCGCCTCGGGCAGCGCCTCGACGGCGGCGCGGTCGGCGACGCTGAGCCGGTGCGTGGAGAGCCGGTCGCCCGCGGCGCCGAGCCGCGCGGTCTCGGCGAGACCGTCCTCGCTCAGGTCGACGGCTGCGACGCGCGCGCCGCGGCGCAGCAGCTGCAGCACGACCTCGCGGCCGATGCCGTTGCCGCCGCCGGTGACGACGAAGGTGCGCTGGGTGATCTCCATGGGTCTCCTCCTCGAGTGAACTGTCAACTAAGTTGACGCCTCGAGGCGATGCTACGCGATCGCCGCCTGGATCACCGCGCCGTAGCGGCGCACGAGCGCGTCCCGATCGGCGTCGAGCGCCTCGTCGCCCACCGCCCACAGGGCGTAGAGCAGCCCGCCGGCCGCGGCCGCGGCGAGCCGCGCGCGGAGGTCGGCGGCATCGCCGCCGCCCAGCCGCTCGCGCAGCGGCGCCACGAAGCGCTCCTCGTGCGCGTCGCGCAGCCGAGAGCCGATGCCCTCGGCGTCGCTCGCGCGCAGCAGCGCGAGGAAGACGCCGCGCGTGTCCTGCCGGCTGTCGAGCAGCGCCGCGGCGCACCGCTCGCCGAAGGTGCCGAGCGGGCCGTCGAGCGTCGCCCGCCATGCCCGCGCGAGCTCCTCCGACGCCATGGTGCGCAGGAACAGCGACTCCTTCGAGCCGAAGCGGCGGATGACGACCGCGGGATCGACGTCGGCCGCGGCCGCGATGTCGCGCACGGTCGTCGCGGCGTAGCCGCGGTCGACGAACAGCCGGGCCGCGGCCCGGGCGATCGCGTCGGAGTCGGCGGGGGAGCGCGCCACCTCAGACCACGGGGCCGGTCATCGGCCGGCCCTCGGCGGCCCAGCGCAGCGTGCCGCCCTCGACGTTCGCCGCATCGAGCCCCTGCTGCGCGAGGTAGGCGACCACCTGGGCGCTGCGGGCGCCGGAGCGGCAGATGATCGCCGCGCCGTCGGGCACCTCGGCCACGCGGGCGACGATCTCGGTCATCGGGATGTGGATGGCGCCGTCGGCGTGCCCCGCCTGCCACTCGTGCGGCTCCCGCACGTCGACGATCGGCAGGGCGGCGGCCTCGGCGGGCGTGATCTCGCGCATGGATCCGAGGCTACCCAAGGCGCGCGCCGAGGAGCATCATGGCCCCCATGACCGACGTGCGCACAGTGCTCTGGTTCGACGGCCGCATCGAGGAGGCCGCCGAGCTCTACGTCTCGCTCGTGCCTGGCTCGCAGATCACCGACGTGCTGCGGATCCCGGCCGGCGACAACCCGTGGCCCGGCGGCGCGCCAGCGGGCGAGGCCCTCACGGTCGACCTGACGATCGGCGGCGCCCCCTTCCAGCTGCTGGACGGCGGGCCGCAGTTCCCGCAGTCCGAGGCCGTGTCGATCTCGGTCACCGTCGACGGGCAGGAGGAGGTCGACCGGCTCTGGGAGGGGCTGATCGCCGACGGCGGCGCCGAGTCCCAGTGCGGCTGGTGCCGCGACCGCTTCGGCGTCTCGTGGCAGGTCATCCCGAAGCAGCTGGGCGAGCTCATGCAGACGCCGCGGTCGGCGGAGGTCACCCGCGCGATGCTCACGATGCAGAAGCTCGACGTCGCGGCGCTCGAGGCGGCGGCCGCGGGCTGACTCAGGCCGCGACGAGGCCCTGCACCCGCCACGGCCACCCGCGGCCGGGCAGCACCGGACGCATCCCGCCCTCCTCGAGCGCGCGCAGCATGGCGCTCGGCGCGTGCAGGAAGGAGCGGTAGCGGATGCCGCGGGCGCCCGCGAGCGTGTTCTCGATCGCCGAGACGACGCGCGACGCGGGATCGCGGCTCGGATGCGTGAACGCGAGCCGCCGGCGGCAGCGGCCGGCCGCGGCCGAGAGCAGTCGCCCGGCGTCGGGGTAGCAGCACACCACCCGGTGCAGCACCACGAGGTCGGCCCGCTCGACCGCCTCGGGCTCGGCGGCGAGGTCGACGATGCGCCGCCGCACCCGGTCGGCCACGCCCGCAGCGGCGGCGAGCCGCGCCGCCTGCTCGTCGTAGGCCGACGACAGCTCGAGCGTCGTGCAGCGCTCGGCGCCGCGGCGCAGCAGCTCGAGCCCGATCTCGCCCACGCCGCCGCCGATCTCGAGCACCGTCGCGCCGCGCACGCCGTCGGCCGCGAGGAAGTCGACGAGGCGCCGCTCGGCGCGGGTGAGGCCGCGCCGGCGGTAGCGCGCCGCCATCCGCTCGGCGAACGCGGCGTCGAACTCCTCGGCGCACCCGCGCGAGTCGCAGCACTCGGCCATGGCGCCAGTATGCGCGCGCCGCGGCCCGCGCGACAGCCCCTCGCCTCAGCGCGCGAGCCGCTCCAGCAGCGCGTCGTGCAGGCGTCCGTTGGTGGCGAGTGCCGAGCCGTGCCAGGGGCCCGACTGCCCGTCGACCGAGGTGAAGGTGCCGCCGGCCTCCTGCACGACGGGCACGAGCGCGGCCATGTCGTAGGGCTGCAGGTCGAACTCGGCCACCGCATCCACCTTGCCCTCCGCGAGCAGCATGTAGCTCCATGCGTCGCCGTAGGAGCGCGCCCGCCAGACGTCGCGCTGCAGCGCGACGAGGTCGTCGATCCGGCCCGCGCCGTCCCAGCCCTGGATGGCGTTGTACGACAGCACCGCATCCGACAGCGCGCCGACGCCCGAGACCCGGATGGGCCGCGGCCGCGCGGGGTCGGTCCAGGCGCCCTGCCCCTCGGCGGCCCACCAGCGCGCGCCGAGCGCGGGGGAGGAGACGACGCCCACGACCGGGCGGCCGTCGACCGCGAGCGCGATGAGCGTCGCCCAGATGGGCGCGCCGCGCAGGAAGTGCGCGGTGCCGTCGATCGGGTCGATGATCCACTGCCGGCTCGCGTCGCCGGAGGTGCCGAACTCCTCGCCGAAGATCGCGTCGTCGGGGCGCTCCTCGGCGAGCACGGCGCGGATGCGCTGCTCGACCGAGCGGTCGGCGTCGGTGACGTGGGTGGTGTCGGCCTTCGTCGTCACCTCGAGGTCCTGCGCGCCGAAGCGCTCCATCGAGATGGCATCGGCGGCGTCTGCCAGCCGCAGGGCGAGGTCGAGGTCGTCGTCGTAGCCGGTCACGATCCCAGCGTACGGCGGCGCGTCACTCCTGGTGGCGCTGCTCGCGCGCGGCGACGAGCGTGCCGAGCATGCGCTGCATCGAGTCGACGCGGCGCGGCTCGAGGCGGCCGTCCGCGGCCGCGATCGCGAGCTCGCAGTACTGCTCGTCGACGAGGTGCGTGCAGCCGCGCGGGCAGTCCTCGGCGACCTCCGCGAGGTCGGGGAAGCCGCGCAGCACGTTCGCGGTGGCGACGTGGCCGAGCCCGAAGGAGCGCACGCCCGGGGTGTCGATGATCCAGCCGGAGCCGAGCTTGAACGACACCGTCGACGACGAGGTGTGGCGGCCGCGGCCGGTGACGGCGTTCACATGGCCGACGGCGCGCTTGGCATCCGGCACGAGCGCGTTGACGAGCGTCGACTTGCCGACGCCCGAGTGCCCCACCGCGACGGTCGTGTGGCCGTCGAGCCGCTCGCGGAGCGCCTCGACGGGCGGGTCGTCGATCGACGAGCGCCACACCTCGATGTCGAGCCCGGCGAAGTTCGCGAGGAACGGCTCGGGGTCGGCGACATCCGTCTTCGTCACGACCATGATCGGCGTGATGCCGGCGTCGAGCGCCGCGACCAGGTAGCGGTCGACGAGCCGCGGCCGCGGCTCGGGGTCGGCGGCGGCGACGACCATGAGCAGCACGTCGGCGTTCGCGACGATGACCCGCTCGACCACGTCGGTGTCGTCGGCGGAGCGGCGCAGCACGGTCGTGCGCGGCTGGATGCGCACGATGCGGGCGAGCGAGCCCGTCTCGCCGGTCGTGTCGCCGACGACGTCGACGCGGTCGCCGGCGACGATCGCCTGCTTGCGCAGCTCGCGCGCGCGGGCGGCGGTGACGATCGCCTCGTCCTGCTCGTCGATCCGCACCGCGAGCGTGTACCGGCCGCGGTCGACGGCGGTGACGATGCCGGTGACGGCGTCCTCGTGCTCGGGGCGCTGCTTCGAGCGCGGCCGGTTGGCCTTCGGGTTGGGGCGCTCGCGCACGCTCGACTCGTCGTACTGCTCGTACGGGTCCTCGTGCTCGGTCATCCAGCTCATGCGCGGCTCACTCCAGCTCACCCGCGAGCATCGCGGCCCACAGCTCCGGGAACTCCGGGATGGTCTTGGCGGTGGCGCCGATGTCGTCGACCTCGACGCCCGGCACGCGGAGGCCCACGACGGCGCCGGCGGTCGCGATGCGATGGTCGTCGTAGGCGCGCCACGGGCCGCCGGTCAGGGGTGCCGGCTCCACGCGGATGCCGTCGGGCAGCGCCGTCGCGGTGCCGCCGAGCGCGGCGATGTCGTCGACGAGGGCCTGGATGCGGTCGGTCTCGTGCCCGCGGATGTGGCCGATGCCGGTCACCTCGACCGGGCCCGACGCGAGCGCGCCGAGCGCCACGATGGTCGGCGCGAGCTCGCCCGCGGCGTGCATGTCGAGCGTCGCGCCGGGGATCTCGCCGCCGACGGCCTCGATCGTGAGCGAGCCGTCGGCGACCGACGACGTCGCGCCGAACGGGGCGAGCAGCTCGGGCAGCAGCCGCCCCACCTGCGTCGTCCCGTCCGGCCAGCCGTCGAGCACGACCCGGCCGCCCACCGCGACCACGGCCGCGAGGAACGGCGCGGCGTTCGACAGGTCGGGCTCGATGCGCTCGTCGAGCGCACCGATCGGGCCGGGCTCGACCCGCCACGAGGCCTCGCCGACCGCGCGGGCGTCGACGCCGCGCTGCCGCAGCGCCGCGAGCGTCATCTCGATGTGCGGCAGCGACGGCAGCCGCTCGCCCCGGTGGTGCAGCGTGAGGCCCTCGTCGAAGCGGGCGGCGACGAGGAGCAGCGCCGACACGAACTGGCTCGAGGCGCTCGCGTCGATCTCGAGCTCGCCGCCGCGCACCCCGCCCGCGCCGTGCACGGTGAACGGCAGGCGCGGCTCGTCGGCGTCGACGCGCACGCCGAGGCCGCGCAGGCTCCCGATCGTCTGGTCCATGGGGCGCTTCCGCGCGTGCGGGTCGCCGTCGAACGCGACCGGGCCGTCGCCGAGCGCCGCCATGATCGGCAGGAAGCGCATCGCCGTGCCGGCGAGCCCGCAGTCGATGGATGCGCCGCCCACGACGGGGCCAGGGGCGACGACGAGGTCGGGGCCGAAGCGGCCGTCGCCGGGCGCCTCGCGGATGTCGGCGCCGAGCGCGCGCAGCCCCGCGGTCATGAGCTGCGCGTCGCGGCTGCGCAGCGGCCGGTGCAGCGTCGACGGCGCGTCGGCGAGCGCCGCCAGCAGCAGCGCGCGGTTCGTGAGGCTCTTCGAGCCGGGCAGCTGCACGCGGGCGTCGAGGCGCGCGGTCGCGGTCGGCGCGGTCCAGGGGCGGGAATGCTCGAGCGGGCTCATCGGTTGCAATCTATCGGTCGGGCAGTACAGCGGAGGAGGGGCCGGTGGCAGGGACGACGGTCATGGCGCCGACGGCGACACTAGACTCGCCCGCGATGGACGAGCAGCGTGACGAGGCCAAGCGCGACGACTTCGTGGAGCAGGCGATGCAGTACGCCGACCAGCTCTACGCGGCCGCCATGCGCATGACGCGCAACCCGGCCGACGCCGCCGACCTCGTGCAGGAGACCCTGCTCAAGGCCTACGCCGCGTACGACTCGTTCCAGCAGGGCACGAACCTGCGGGCGTGGCTGTACCGCATCCAGACCAACACCTACATCAACACCTACCGCAAGCAGCAGCGCAGGCCGTTCGAGGCGCCCCTCGACGACCTGGAGGAGTGGCAGATCGGCGACGCCGAGTCGTTCACCGCCATGTCGTCGCGCAGCGCCGAGGCCGAGGCGATCCACCGGATGCCCTCCGGGATCGTGAAGGACGCGCTGCAGCAGGTGCCCGTCGACTTCCGCATGGCGGTCTACTGGGTCGACGTCGAGGGGCTCAGCTACGCCGAGACCGCCGAGGTCATGGAGACCCCCGTCGGCACCGTCATGAGCCGCCTGCACCGCGGCCGCAAGCTGCTGCGAGGCCTGCTGGCCGACTACGCCCGGGAGCAGGGCATCGCCGTGCAGGACACCATCGTGAAGGAGAAGAAGCCGTGAGCGAGACGCCCCAGGCCACGAAGGACTGCACCGAGGCCCGTGCCGCCCTCGAGGAGTACCTGCACCACGAGCTCTGCGCCGAGGACGCCGCGGATGTGCGTGCGCACCTGGCGGAGTGCGAGGAGTGCTCGGCCGAGCACCACGTCGGCGAGATGCTGACCGCCGCGCTGCAGGGCGCCTGCAAGGACCGCGCCCCCCAGGAGCTGCGAGCGAAGCTGCTCGAGAGCCTGCGGGCCGCGAAGGCGAGCCACGCCTGACATGACGCGCGACGGGGCGGGATCCCTCGGACCCCGCCCCGCGCATCCGTCCCCGGTTCGCACCCGCGCCGCTCAGGCCGCGACGCGCTCCTGCACCGGGATGGGACCGGTGATGGGCCGCTCGGCACCGTCGCCCAGGTAGCGCTCGGTGCCGGCGAGCGTGAGGAAGGCCGGGTAGGTCTCCTCGAGCGCGATCTCGCGGAACAGCGCGATGGCCTCGCGGTAGCGGTTGCCAGGGCTCCGGTCGAAGCCCGCGGCCAGCTCGTCGACGATGGCCTCGCAGCGCTCGCGCGTGATCGTGCGACCGTCGGCGGTGGCCGACTCGTTGTGGATCCACTGCCACACCTGCGAGCGCGAGATCTCGGCGGTCGCGGCGTCCTCCATGAGCGAGTGGATCGCGACGGCGCCGTGGCCGCGCAGCCACGCCTCCATGTAGCGGATGCCGATCTCGATGTTCGAGCGGAGCCCGGCCTCGGTGATGTCGCCCTCGGTGGTCGAGAGGTCGATGAGCGCCGCGCCGTCGACGGGCACCTCCTCGCGGGTGCGCTCGAGCTGGTTGGGGCGGTCGCCGAGCACCGCGTCGAACGCGCTCCGGCAGGTCTCGACGAGGCCGGGGTGCGCGACCCACGAGCCGTCGAAGCCGTCGCCCGCCTCGCGCGCCTTGTCGCTCGCGACCGCCGCGAGCGCGCGCTCGGTCGCATCCGGGTCCTTCGCGCTCGGCACGAACGCCGCCATGCCGCCGATCGCGTGCGCGCCGCGGCGGTGGCACGCGCGCACCAGCTGCTCGGTGTAGGCGCGCATGAACGGCGCCGTCATCGTGAGCCGGGCGCGGTCGGGGAGCACGAACTCCGGCCCGCGGAGCCGGAACGCCTTGATCATCGAGAACAGGTAGTCCCAGCGGCCGGCGTTGAGGCCCGCCGAGTGCTCGCGCAGCTCGAAGAGGATCTCCTCCATCTCGAACGCCGCCGTGATCGTCTCGATGAGCACGGTGGCCCGGATCGTGCCCTGCGGCAGCACGAGCAGCTGCTGCGCCATGACGAACACGTCGTTCCAGAGCCGCGCCTCGTGGTGGCTCTCGAGCTTCGGCAGGTAGAAGTACGGGCCCCGGCCGGCGGCGATGAGGTCGTCGGCGTTGTGGAGCACGTGGAGCCCGAAGTCGACGAGCGATCCCGACATGGGCCTGCCGTCGACGAGGATGCGGTGCTCGTCGAGGTGCCAGCCCCGCGGCCGCACGACGATCGTCGGCGTCTCGGGGGCCGTCACCTTGTACTCCTTGCCCTCGGGGCTCGTGAAGGCGATGCTGCCGCGGATCGCGTCCTGCAGGTTCACCTGGCTCGCGATGACGTTGCGCCACAGGGGGCTCGAGGCGTCCTCGCAGTCGGCGAGCCACACCTTCGCGCCCGAGTTGAGCGCGTTGATGGTCATCTTGCGCTCGATGGGGCCGGTGATCTCGACGCGGCGGTCCTCGAGGCCGGGAGCGGGCGGGGCGACCCGCCAGCTCGCGTCCTCGCGGATGCGCCGCGTCGACTCGAGGAAGCGGGGGCTGTCGCCGTCGGCGAACGCGGCGCGGCGCCGGCGGCGGTCCTGCAGCAGCTGCTGGCGCGTGCACTCGAACGCGTCGTGCAGCTGCAGCAGGAAGCCGAGCGCCTCGTCGGTGAGCACCCGGTCCTGACCGGGGGCGTGGGCGGTGATGCGGATGCGCGTGGTGTCCATGGTCTGGCTCCTGACGTGGGTGCGGATCAGTGGAACTGCTCGGACTCGGTCGAGCCGGCGAGCGCGAGCGTGCCGGAGCTCGGGTTGAGGGCGGTGGCGACGAGGTCGAACCACCCGGTGCCGACCTCGCGCTGGTGCTTCGTGGCGGTGTAGCCGAGGCCTTCCGCCGCGAACTCGCGCTCCTGCAGGTCGACGTAGGCCGTCATGTGGTGCTCGGCGTAGCCCTTCGCCAGGTCGAACATGGAGTGGTTGAGGGCGTGGAAGCCCGCGAGGGTGATGAACTGGAAGCGGAACCCCATGGCGCCGAGCTCGCGCTGGAACGCGGCGATCTGGTCGTCGTCGAGGTGCTTGCGCCAGTTGAACGACGGCGAGCAGTTGTAGGCGAGCAGCTGGTCGGGGAACTCGGCCTTGATGCCCTCCGCGAAGCGGCGGGCCACCTCGAGGTCGGGCTTGCCGGTCTCCATCCAGAGCAGGTCGGCGTACTCGGCGTAGGCGCGGCCGCGGGCGATGCACGGCTCGATGCCGTTCCGCACCTCGTAGAAGCCCTCGCTCGTGCGCTCGCCGGTGAGGAACGGGCGGTCGCGCTCGTCGACGTCGCTCGTCAGGAGCGTCGCCGCCTCGGCGTCGGTGCGGGCGATGATGACGGTCGGCACGTCCTCGACGTCGGCCGCGAGGCGTGCGGCGTTGAGCGTGCGCACGTGCTGCTGGGTGGGGATGAGCACCTTGCCGCCGAGGTGCCCGCACTTCTTCTCGCTCGCGAGCTGGTCCTCCCAGTGCACGCCCGCGGCGCCGGCGGTGATCATCGAGCGCATGAGCTCGAACGCGTTGAGCGGTCCGCCGAAGCCAGCCTCCGCGTCGGCGACGATCGGCACGAGCCAGTCGTCGACGGCCCGGCGGCCCTCGCTGCGCTCGATCTGGTCGGCGCGCTGCAGCGCGTTGTTGATGCGGCGCACCACCGCGGGCACCGAGTTGGCGGGGTAGAGGGACTGGTCGGGGTAGGTCTGGCCCGACAGGTTGGCGTCGGCCGCGACCTGCCAGCCCGAGAGGTAGATGGCCTCGAGGCCCGCGCGCACCTGCTGCACAGCCTGGTTGCCGGTGAGGGCGCCGAGCGCGCGCACCGGCTGCTCGTCGGCGTGCAGCCGGTCGAAGAGGCGCTCCGCGCCGCGGCGGGCGAGCGTGTGCTCCTCGACGACGGAGCCCCGGAGGCGGATGACGTCGGCGGCGCTGTAGTCGCGGGCGATGCCGCTCCAGCGGGCGTCCGCCGCCCACTCGAGCTCGAGCTCGGCCGCCTCGGTGGCCATCGTCGTGTCGTGCTGCTCGGTCATGGTGTCCTCCTGCTGTCGCGCCGGGGCTCCTGCGCCCTCGGCGTCCGGTCGTGCTACCACTGTGCGTGCAGAACTGCACTGCGAGCGGCGATTTGCACGGTGAAGATCATCACTTCTGCCAGATCCCGCAGAACTGGCGTATGGTGCTCGCATGACCGAGCGAGGCACCGCATCCGCCACCTGGGACCGACCCGCGCGCTCGGCGCCCGCGCCGACGCAGGTCGACGCGCTGCAGCTCGGCAAGGCGCTGCGGCACGCGCGCAAGCAGGCCGGGCTCACGCTCGACGCCGTGCACGACGCCATCGGCCTCGCGCCGTCGCAGCTGTCGGGCTTCGAGACGGGCAAGCGCGAGGCGCGCTTCTCGCAGCTGCAGCAGCTCGCGGCCCTCTACGGCGTCAGCCTCGAGCAGCTCACGGGCACCGAGCCGCCGTCGCGGCGCGCCGAGCTCGAGCTGCGGCTCGAGCGCGCCATGCAGTCGTCGACCTGGCAGCAGAAGCGGCTGCCGACGATGCGCATCGGCCCGCGCACGCCCGACGACGTGCTCGAGACGATGCTCGCGCTCGTCGACGAGCTCGACCGGGTCGCCGAGGAGCGGGTCGCGACGCCCGAGGAGGCACGGCGCGCCAACACGCAGCTGCGGGCCGAGATGCGCGCGCGCGACAACCACTTCCCCGAGATCGAGGCTGCGGCGGCGCGCATGCTCGAGAAGGTCGGCTACCAGTCGGGGCCGCTCTCGCAGCACCTCATCGCGGCGATCGTCGAGCGGCTCGGCTTCACCGTGCACCACGTCGGCGACCTGCCGCACTCGACGCGCTCGGTGACCGACCTCAAGCGCCGGCGCATCTACCTCTCGCGCTCCTCCCGCATCGGCCACGACCCGCGGTCGGTGCTCCTGCAGGCGCTCGGGCACCACGTGCTCGGGCACTCGGTGCCCGCCGACTACGGCGCCTTCCTGCGCCAGCGCATCGAGACGAACTACTTCGCGGCGGCCCTGCTCATGCCCGAGCGCACCGCCGTGGAGTTCCTGCGCGCCGCGAAGGAGGAGCGGCAGCTCGCGGTCGAGGACCTGCGCGACGCCTTCGCCGTCTCGTACGAGACCGCCGCGCACCGGCTGACGAACCTCGCGACCGTGCACCTCGGGATCCCGCTGCACTTCCAGAAGGTGCACGAGTCGGGGATCATCTACAAGGCCTACGAGAACGACGGCGTGACCTTCCCCTCCGATCACACCGGCGCCATCGAGGGGCAGCCGGTCTGCAAGCGCTGGACGAGCCGTGAGGTGTTCGACGTCGCCGACAAGGTCAACGCCTTCGAGCAGTACACCGAGACGCCGGCGGGCACCTTCTGGTGCACGGCGATGACCGAGCGCAGCCCGTCGGGGGAGTTCTCGCTCTCGATCGGCGTGCCGTTCGCGCAGGCGAAGTGGTTCCGGGGGAGGGGCACGAAGGAGCGGTCGATCTCGGGCTGCCCCGACCCCTCGTGCTGCCGCACGCCGCCTGCCGATCTCGCCGAGGCCTGGGCCGGGCAGGCGTGGCCGAGCGCGCGGGCGCACTCGCACCTGCTCGCCGCGCTGCCGCCGGGCGCCTTCCCGGGCGTCGACGAGACCGAGGTCTACAGCTTCCTCGCGTCGCGGGCGTAGCCCCCGGCCTCAGGAGTGCTGGGCGAGGGCGGGCGACGCATCCGCCGTGCCCTCGAGCAGGCTGAGCGCGCGCCGCAGGGCCGTGCTCGACGTGTGCGCCGTGTAGGGGAAGTAGACGACCTCGACGCCCACCGCGCCGAGCTCGCGCTCGAGCCGCAGGCCCCGCTCGGTGCCCCGCCAGTCGTCGCCCTTGAAGAAGTGCGTGAACCCGACCTCGCGCCACGTGTCGAGCTTGTCGGGCACCGTCTCGACGTGCACGCGGTCCACGAAGCGGATGGAGCGCACGATCTCGACGCGCTCGAGCGTGGGGATCACGGGCTCGACGCCCTTCACCTGCAGCAGCATCTCGTCGCTCACGACGCCCGCGATCAGCACGTCGCAGTGCTCGCGCGCGTGCCGCAGCACGTTGAGGTGGCCGACGTGGAACAGGTCGAAGGCGCCTGCGGCGTAGCCGATGCGCTGGCTCATCCGCTCCTCCGATCCCCGTTTGCAAACAGTGTTACATCAGCGTAGGGCACGCGGGGGCGGGACGCGAGCGCCTCACGCGAACCACGCCCCGAGCCGAGGCCGGCCGCGCTCGAGCGCGCGCTCGAGCGACGTGCCCGACAGCCCGCGCTCGGCGAAGCCCGCCAGCAGCCGAGCGGTGAGCGCGCCGCGGTCGAACGCCGGGATGTCGCCGTCGTCGACGCCGTCGTCCACGCCGGCCCGGCCGTCGTGCCCGAGCAGGATGAGGCCCGGTCGGGCGTTGCGCATGGCGCTCGCCACCCGCCCGTCGGTCGTGGTGTCGGCGCTGTCGAGGCTCGTGCCGCCCCAGAGCACAGGCATCACGCCCGCCCGCCGGATGGCGTGGTAGGCGCGCGGCGACTGCCGGCCGTACGGCGGCCGCATCCACCGCACGGGCGCGCCGGCGACGTCCTCGAGCTGGGCCTTGCCGTCGAGCGTCCGGCGCGTGATCTCCTCGGGGGTGAGCCCGCTGAGCGGCCGGTGGTCGATGCCGTGCAGCGCCACCTCGTGGCCCTCCGCGATGACCGCCCGCACGAGCCACGGCAGGCGCCGCGCCCTCGCGCTCAGCATGAAGAAGGTCGCGTGCGCGCCGCGCTCGGCCAGGGCGTCGAGCACCCGCTCGGTCTGCGGCGGCTCCGGGCCGTCGTCGTAGGTCAGCACCACCACCGGCTGGTCGGTGTCGACGCCGACCACCGAGCCCATCGCCCGCACGTGGCGGCGCAGCACCCCGTGCACGGCAGCTCCCACGCTCATCGCTCCGCCTCCCGCCTGCGGTACTCCTCGAACCGGTGGCCCATCGCTGCCGTCAGCACGCCCCACCCGCGGCGCACCTGGCTCTCGCCGCGCTGCTGCCGCACCGGGTCGCGCGTGCACACGCCCCAGGCGAGCCTGGCCGTGCCGAGCACGATGCGCGCGGGACCGCCGGCGAGGCCCCCGAGGCGCGCGCGCACGCGCAGCGCGGGCGTGGGGGCGAGTCGCTCCCGCGTGTGCTGCAGCGTGTTCCCGTGCGCGAACGCGCGCCGCCGCACCCAGTCGCGCGTCGTGCGCTCCGGGACGACCGGGTCGAGGGTCACCGACTCCTGGCACCAGACGATCCGGCCGCCGGTGCGCACGAGCAGGCGGGTGAAGATGGTGTCCTCGCCGCCGGTCAGGCCGAGCGACTCGTCGAACCGCAGGCCCGCGCGCCGCACCGAGCGGAGGTCGAGGAGCAGGTTGCCGGTGGCGGCGGCGGGCAGCAGGGTGCCGGTCTCGCGGGAGGCGCGGTGGAAGAACTCGCTCGAGGCGACCCACGGCTCGACGCCCTCGGGCAGCTGCGCGACCACCCGGCCCATCACCGCATCCGCCTCCGACTCGCGCCAGACGTCGACGAGGGCCGTGAGCCAGCCCGGCTGGGGGATCTCGTCGTCGTCGATGAACGCGAGCAGCCGCGAGCCGGCGCTCTCGTCGAGCGCCCGGTTGCGGGCGGCGGGGATGCCCGGGCGCGCCTCGTGCGCATAGGCGATGCGGATGCCGTGGGATGCCTCGGCGTCGCGCCGCACCGCGTCGACGACGGGCCGGGCCGAGCCCGCCGGGTCGTTGTCGACCACGAGGATGCACGGCTCCACGGCCTCGAGCGCCTCCCGCGCGCGCAGGCTCACCGCCTGCAGGTTGGCGCGCAGCTGCTCGGGTCGCCGGAAGGTCAGGATGGCGACGGTCAGCACGGGCCTGCCGAGGGGTGCGGCGTGCCGGGCGCGGGGCGCCGCCGCCTCGGCCGGCTCGAGGCGCCCGCGGACGCGCTGCACGGTCATCGGAGCCCCGCCGCAGTGCGGAACGCCTCGACGTGCGCGTCGGCGCTCGACGACCAGGTGCGGGCCGCCAGCCGGGGCGGCTCCGCGGGCGGATGCGCGGCGAGCTCGGCGAGCGTGGCATCGATCGCGGCACCGGTCAGCGTGCCCTCGAAGCGGTGCACCCACCCCGGTCCTACCTCGTCGGCCAGCGCGCGGTTGACGGCGTTGTCGGGCACGAGCACCGGCCGGTCGAGCGAGAGGCCCGCGAGGGCCGCGCTCGAGTTGTGCATGTGCAGGTACGGCAGCACGACGAGGGATGCACCGGTGATGGCGCGCACGAAGTCGGCGTCGTCGAGGAAGCGCAGCGAGAGCTCGATGCGGTCGTCGCCTGCGGCGAGCTCCTCGAGCGTGCGCGCGAGGTCGTCGGAGGTCGGCCTGCCGGCGATCGCCAGCGTCGCGCCGGGCGTGCGGCACTCGCGGAAGGCGCGGAGCAGCTGCTCGGTGCCCTTGTACCGGCGGATCAGCCCGACCGACACCAGCCGGCCCGGCGTCGCCGGCAGCGTCTCGTGCTCGCCGAACCAGTCCCGGAAGTGCGCGTGGGGGATGGTGTGGACGGGCACGCGCAGCGGCACCGCGGTCGTCTCGTTGAGCCGGATGACCCCGGTCGTGCGCTGGTCGACGGCGTCGAGCAGCGCGTGGTCCCAGCGCGACAGCTCCTGGGGGCGCTCGGTGTTGTGCCACGTGCGCACGATGGGCGTGCGCGTGAGCGTCAGGCGCGCGAGCAGCAGGGTCGTGAGGCTCCTGCGCACGAGGCGGCCGGCGGTGCGATGCCCGCCGAACAGCACCTCGGGCCAGTGGACGTGGAAGACGTCGTAGCGGCCGAGGAGCGCGCGCGGGTAGCTGAAGGTCTCGACGGCCGCATCGGGGCGGCCGTCGAGCTCGGCGAGCAGCTGCGCGAGGTAGGGGTTGGTGGTGGGACGGATGGCCTTGACCGACTCGAGGACGCGGACCGGCCGGTGCCGGGCGGGGCTCGCGGCGCCGCGGTACCAGCCGTCGACGAGGGGCGCGAGCCGCTCCCGCGACCAGCGCTCGTGCGGGACGCCGGTGGCGTCGCCCGCGAGCGCGAGCTGCTCGACGACGCTCGCGACGACGTCGCCCTCGAGGCTCGCGACGAAGCCGTTGGGCTGGGCGAGCAGCGGTGGGCCGCCGAGCGGCAGGCAGACGACGGGCGTGCCCATCGAGCTCGCCTCCGCGACCGCCCAGCCCGCCTGGTCGTGCATCGAGGGGAAGAGCAGCGCGTCCGCGCGCGCCATCGCCTCGAGCGCCTCGCGGCGCGGCACATGGCCGGCGAACCGCACCCGGTCGCCGAGGCCGAGGCGCTCCGCCTGCGCCTCGAGCGCGCGGCGCAGCGGCCCCTCGCCGTAGAGGGTGAGGCGCCAGTGCGAGGCCGCGGGCCTGGCGAGCGCGGCGAGCGCGATCGAGACGCCCTTGAGCGGGATGAGGCGTCCGACGGCGACGGCCTCGCGCATCCGCCCCTCCGGCTCGCGGCGTGCGCGTGCCGGCAGCGCCGTGAGGTCGAGCGCCGCGTTGGGCTCGACCACCACCCGCCGCGCGCGGCGGAACCGCCGCGCGACGTCGCCGTTCTGCGCGACCACGAGCGCCGCGCGTCGGGCGGTGCCGTCGCCGAAGACCGCCCGGGGCAGCGTGGTGGCGACGGTGCGGACGACCTCGGTGGCGACCCCTCTGGCGCCGAGCCAGCGGCGGAGCCGCCAGACCGGGATGCGGGTCGCGCCGCCGACCGGGCCCCACACGAGCGGCACGTCGCGTAGCGCGGTGAGCCCGCACGGCAGCCAGTCGTTCGCGAAGGTCACGTGGTGCGCGACGTCGAAGCGGTGGCGCGCGTGGAGGCGCACCGCGGTGCGCGCGAGCTTCGCCTGCCAGAGCGCGTAGTACCAGTAGAGGTCGCGGGGGCGGCGCTTGCGCGCCATGACGCGCTCGGGCAGGTCGATCGCGACGACGTGCAGGTGGCGCGCGAGCTCCCGGTCGGCGGCGAGTGCCGCGGCGATCGCCGGCGCGAAGCGGCGGCGCGTGATGACCCAGACGTCGTGGGTCGCCGCGGCCGCGGTCGCGAACGCCCAGCCGGCGCTCGCCTCGGGCTCGTCGGACGGCCCGCAGGCGTACGCGCCGACGAGGATGCGGAGGCGGGTCATCTCCGGCCGCCGACCCTCGGCTGTGGGCATCTCGTGCTCCGCTCTCGTGACCTGCGCGGCTTGCGAGTCCGACTCGCGGGAGTATCGTAACATCGTTACATCAATCCGGGCAGACGCCCGGCGACGAGGGTGGAGGGCGAGCCATGACTGGAGCGACGCTCGGCATCCGCGCCGCGCACGCGCGCCTGTCCTCGGCGCAGAAGGGGCACGCCAGGGGAGCGCCCGCCTACTCGGTGTACGTCAACCGCCGGATCGGCCGTGCGCTGGCCGCCGCGGCCCACGCCGCCGGCCTGACGCCGAACCAGGTCACCGCCATCAGCGCGGTGCACACCTTCGCCGCCATCGCGCTGCTCGCCGTCGCGCCCGTCGAGTCCTGGACCGGCATCGTCGCGGCGGTCCTGCTCGCCCTCGGATATGCGTGGGACTCCGCCGACGGCCAGGTGGCGCGCCTGCGCGGCGGCGGCTCGCTCGCGGGGGAGTGGCTCGACCACTTCGTGGACGCGCTCAAGATCGCCTCGCTGCACCTGGCGCTGCTCGTCGGGCTCTACCGAGGCGCGCCCGGGCTCCCGGAGCCGGTGCTGCTGCTGCCGATCGCGTTCTCGGTGGTCGCGACCGTCACCTTCTTCGGCATGATCCTCAACGACCTGCTGCGCGGTGCGAGGGGTGTGCCGTCGACCCACGCGCGCGGCGGAGGCTCGCTCGGGCGCTCGATGCTGCTGCTGCCGACCGACTTCGGCGTCGTGTGCTGGCTGATGGTGCTGTGGGGATGGCCCGCCCTCTTCCTCCCCGCCTACGCGCTGCTGCTCCTGCTGCAGACGGCCTTCCTGGCGCTGGCGGCGGTCAAGTGGTTCCGTGAGATGCGCCATGTCGGCTGAGCCTCGGCGTCCGCTCGCGATCGTCGTCGTCAGCTACGCGTCGTCCGGGCTGCTCTCCGAGCACCTGGTCGCCTCGGCCCGGAGCGTCGCGCCCGAGCTGGTGGTGGTCGTCGACAACCTCTCGTCCTCCGATGAGCGGGAGCGGGTCCTGGCGCTCGCGCAGCGGCACGGCTGGCAGGTCGTGACGCCGGAGCGCAACCTGGGCTTCGGCGGCGGCGTCAACTGCGGCGTCGCCAGGGCCCGCGCGCTCGGAGCCCGCGACCTGCTCGTGCTGAACCCGGATGCGCAGATCGAGTCGGCCGCGGTCGCTGCGCTCCGCGCGGCCGCCGACGCGGACGGGCTCGCGGTGCTCGCGCCCCTGATCCGCGATCCGCAGGGCGGCACGTGGTCGGCCGGATCCGATCTCTATATCGCCGATGGTGCGACCCGGGGCCGCGCGCGCCGCGCCGCGCACGCCGACGCCGAGCGCTGGGAGTGGCTGAGCGGCGCGTGCCTGTGGATCCCGGAGGAGGCGTGGGAGCTCGTCGGCGGGTTCGACGAGGACTACTTCCTCTACTGGGAGGACGTGGACCTGTCGCGGCGCCTCGTGGAGCGCGGCGGCCGGCTCCGCGTCGTCGAGGACGCCGTCGCGGTGCACGACGAGGGCGGCACTCACCGCGAGCGTGGTCAGCTCGGGCGCGGCAAGTCGAGCGTCTACACGTACTACAACATCCGCAACCGCATGCTGTTCGCGGTCAAGCACCTGGATGCGCAGGGCGTGCGGCGATGGCGGCGCGGCGTGCTGGGCGCGGCATGGGAGGTGCTCGGCAGAAGCGGGCGCCGACAGCTGCTGCGGTCGCCGGCGCCGGTGCGCGCCGCGTTGCGAGGCGTGGTTGATGCTCGGCGAATCGTGCGCGAATCGGCTGGCGTGCGCTGAACCCGCCGCACGTACAGTGTGCCCATGACGAGCGAGCAGCGGAGTGCGTCGACGCCTCGCGCCCGAGCCGCGCTCGTGCTGGGCGGGGTGACGGTCGTCGGGCTCGTGCTCTGGGGCGTCCTCAGCGCGAGCGGGGCGGGCGACGCCGAGCAGCCGGGCACGGCGAGCGGCTCGCCGTCGTCGACGCCCGGCACCTCGACGTCGCTGCCGTCGACTGCGCCCACGTCGACACCGACGCCGTCGGGCTCCGCGGCACCGAGCGCGCTCCCGTCGGCGCCCGCGACCTCCGCGGGTGCGACGGCGCCCCCGGGGTCGCCTCCCGGATCCCTGCCGACCGAGACGCTCGCGCCGGTGCCGCTGGATGCGGTCGTCGAGCCTACCGCCGACGTCGAGCTGGAGCTGGCGTCGCTCGAGTCGGTCGACGGCGCGGCCAACATCGCCGGCGAGATCGCCGGACCGGCGATCCGAGTCACCGTCGAGGCGACGAACACGGGCGACGATCCGTTCCCGACGCCCGTCGTGGTGGTCAACCTCTACATCGGCGAGGACCGGCTGCCGGCGAACGAGATCCGGGAGCCCGGCGGCCGAGCGTTCCCCGCGTCGATACCGGCAGGCGGCTCGAGCTCGGGCGTCTACCTCTTCACGGTGCCGCACGACCAGCGCGGCCTCATCGGCATCGAGGTGGTGCTGCAGGCCGGTGAGCCCGTGGTGCTCTTCGAGGGCGCCGCGCGCTGAGCCGCGCGCGAGACCTCAGGATTCCCGCAGTCTCAGCGCGGAAGCCCTCGGCGGTCCATGGCCGGGCGTACGATAACGCCGTTACTGGACGGTGTCATGGGATGCGGTCCGCTGGCACTGAGGACAGGAACGTCACATGCGCACCTCGACACCGATCCGCACGCTGATCCGCACGCACGTCGCCGCCGTCGGAGCGATCGCGGTCGGCGCCGCGATCCTGGTCAGCGCACCGAGCGCGGCCGTGGCGGCCGATCCGGTCATCGAGCCTGCAGCGCTCGAGGCGTCGGCACTGCCCCACGAGGCGAGCATGTCCGCCGACGCGCTGCCGACGGTGCAGATCGACCAAGGCGTGGTGTGGGACGTGCACGTCGCGGGCAACATCGCCTACGCCGGAGGACAGTTCTCGAACGCCCGCCCGGCAGGCGCGGCCCCCGGCACCAATCTCATCCCCCGCAGCAACTTCCTCGCGTTCGACGTGCAGACCGGTCAGGTCACGTCCTTCGCGCCCTCCTTCAATGGACGGGTCAACGACATCGCGGTCTCCCCCGACGGCAGGCGGCTCTACGTCGTGGGCGCGTTCACCGCGGTCAACGGCCAGACGCGCAATCGCATCGCCGTCTTCGACCTGCCCGGCCACACACTCAGCACCACGGTGGTGCCGAACATCAACGGCACCGCGCAGTCCGTGGCGGCGACCAACTCGACCGTCTACGTGGGCGGCTACTTCAGCGCCGTCAACGGCAGTGCCCGGGCGCGCATCGGCGCGGTCAACGCCTCCAACGGCGCGGTGCTGCCGTTCCGCCCCATCGTCGACAACGGCATGGTGCAGGCGCTCGCGGTCGGACCCGACGCGACGAAGGTGATGCTCTCGGGCAACTTCACCTCGGTCGCCGGCGGGCAGAGCGAGCCCGGGTACGGGCTGTCCATGGTCGACGCCTCCACCGGCGCGCAGCTGCCGCTGCCCGTGAACTCGATCGTGCGCAACGCGGGCGACAACTCGGGCGTCACGAAGCTGAGCACCGACGGCGTCAACTTCTACGGCGTCGGCTGGCACTACGGCCGCGGCGGCAACATGGAGGGCGCGTTCCAGGCGCGCTGGTCGGACGGCGAGATGGTCTGGATCGAGGACTGCCACGGCGACACCTACGACGCGGCTGCGGTCGCCGGCCAGGTGTACATGGCCAGCCACAAGCACTACTGCGGCAACAGCGGCGGATTCCCGCAGTCCGATCCGTGGACCTTCTACCACTCGACCGCGGTCACCACCGAGGTCCACGGCGCCAACACGCCCGACATCTACGGCTACCCCGACCACCCTGGCCGCCCACGCCCGGAGATCCTCAACTGGTACCCGCAGACGGACATCGGCACGTTCACCGGCAAGAACCAGGCGGTCTGGGCACTCGACGGCAACGACCAGTACCTGGTCTACGGCGGCGAGTTCCCCCGGGTGAACGGCGCTACGCAGCAGGGGCTCGTGCGCTACACCCTGCGCCAGAATGCGCCGGACAACCAGGGGCCGCGCCTCTCGCAGGATCAGGATCGGCTCGCCATCGCGGCCGGCATCACTCCGAACGCCTGGTGGACGCCGTCTGTCAGCGCCGTCATCCCCGGCTCGCTCCGGGTCTCGTTCCCGACGATCTTCGATCGCGACGACCAGGCGCTGACCTACCGCGTGTACCTCGACTCGGAGACGACCGCCGGCCTCGTGGGCGAGCAGACCATGTCGAACAAGTTCTGGGACGTCCAGACTGTGCGCACACTGATCTCCGGCCTCGAGCCGGGGTCGACGCATCAGGTGCGCGTCGTGGCGCGCGATCCGGGTGGGAATGTCTTCCGCTCGGAGTGGGCGACCGCGACGGTGTCGAGCGGAGCCATCTCCGCCTACCTCGAGAGCGTTGCGCAGGACGACGTCGTCAGCATGTGGCGCCTCGGCGAGGCGAGCGGCTCCTCCGTCGACCTCTTCGGCGGCTCCGACATGCAGCTGAGCGGCCGCATGACGTACGGCGAACCGGGTGCGCTGGCCTCCGACGCCGATGCCGCGATCCGCTTCAACACGGCGACCACGAACTCGCAGAACGATGGCAGCGGCGGGTCGACGACGCGCATCGCGGGCCCTCAGCGCTTCTCCATCGAGACATGGTTCCGCACCAGCACGACGAGCGGAGGAAAGCTCGTCGGATTCGGCAACGCGCGGACCGGCTCGTCCACCTCCTACGACCGGCACCTCTACATGAACAACGCCGGTCAGCTGCTCTTCGGCGTGTACCCCGGGTCCGTGCAGGTCATCACCACACCGGGCACCTACCGGGACGGCGAGTGGCACCACGCGGTGGCGACCCTCGGCAGCGAGGGCATGCGGCTGTACGTCGATGGGCAGCTGCGCGCGCAGCGGAACGACGTCACATCCGCGCAGGCGTACCAGGGCTACTGGCGCATCGCCAACGACAACCTGAACTCGTGGACCAGCGCGCCGGGATCGAGGCAGTTCGAAGGCCTGCTCGACGAGGTCGCGATCTACGACCGGCCGCTCTCCGCGGACCGCGTCCAGGCGCACTACGAGGCGGGCACGACGGGCGTCGCCCCCAACACGCCCCCGAGCGCCGCGATCGGCACGCCCTCGGTCGACGGGCTGCAGGTGGGCTTCAGCGGCTCCGCCACCGACGCCGACGGCACGGTGGTGTCCTACGCCTGGAGCTTCGGCGACGGCTCGACGGGCACCGGGGCGTCGGTGACGAAGACCTACTCGACGGCCGGCACGTACGACGTCACCCTGACGGTGACGGACGACGACGGCGCCACCGGCACCGCCACCACCCAGGTGACGGTGGAGCCGGTGCCGAACGCGGCGCCGAGCGCGTCGTTCACCATCCAGTCGCAGGGCCTGGAGGTCTCGGTGGACGGCTCGTCCTCGTCCGACCCGGACGGCTCGGTGGCATCGTACGAGTGGGACTTCGGCGCCGGCTTCGCCGCAGGCGCCGCGACCGCCTCGCATGAGTTCGGCTCGGCGGGGACCTATCCCGTGCGGCTGCGCGTCACCGATGACGACGGCGCGACGGACGTCGACGAGCAGAGCGTGACGGTCATCGAGCCGGGTGCGGGTGTGCTGGCGCAGGATGGGTTCGACCGGACGGTGTCGAACGGCTGGGGCACTGCGGATGTCGGCGGGCCGTGGTCCCTGCGGGGGACGGCGAGCCGGTTCTCGGTGGCGGATGGCGAGGGTCGGATGACGATCCCGGCGTCGACGTCGCAGACGGTGTACGCGGATCTGAACGGGGTGTCGAGCGCGAGCACGCGGATCGATGCGGTGTTCAGCGTGGATTCGCTGGTTGAGGCGCAGTACGTCTCGCTGGTGGGTCGCCGGGTGGGCTCGACGAACTACATCGCGAGACTGCGGCTGCAGGCCGATGGCGGTGTGCGGCTGTACCTGCTGCAGGACGGGGCGACGGCGATCGCGCCGATGCTGCAGGTGCCGATCACGATCGTGCCGGGGGAGCAGTACGCGTTCAGCATGGAGGTGACGGGCACGTCGCCGACGACGGTGCGGGCGAAGCTGTGGGAGGTCGGTCAGGCGGAGCCGGGCTGGATGCGCGAGGGCACGAACTCGCTCGCAGCGCTGCAGACGGCGGGTGCGGTGTCGGTGTTCACCTACGTGCCGAACAACCCAGGCGGCGGCGCAGTCGCCTTCGACAGCATCACCGTCTCCGACCCCGCCGGAGGCGCACCGGCGCCGAACGTCGCGCCCACGGCGTCCTTCACGAGCTCGAGCTCGGGCCTGGTCGTGTCGGTGGACGCCTCCGGCTCCTCCGACCCCGACGGCTCCATCGAGTCGTACGCGTGGGACTTCGGCAGCGGGTTCGTCGAGGGCGGCGCCACCGCGACGCACGAGTTCTCCGCCGCCGGCAGCTATCCCGTGCGGCTGCGCGTGACGGACGACGACGGCGCGACTGCGACCGCGGAACGGTCCATCACGGTCGCCGAGCCGGGTGCGGGTGTGCTGGCGCAGGATGGGTTCGACCGGACGGTGTCGAACGGCTGGGGCACTGCGGATGTCGGCGGGCCGTGGTCCCTGCGGGGGACGGCGAGCCGGTTCTCGGTGGCGGATGGCGAGGGTCGGATGACGATCCCGGCGTCGACGTCGCAGACGGTGTACGCGGATCTGAACGGGGTGTCGAGCGCGAGCACGCGGATCGATGCGGTGTTCAGCGTGGATTCGCTGGTTGAGGCGCAGTACGTCTCGCTGGTGGGTCGCCGGGTGGGCTCGACGAACTACATCGCGAGACTGCGGCTGCAGGCCGATGGCGGTGTGCGGCTGTACCTGCTGCAGGACGGGGCGACGGCGATCGCGCCGATGCTGCAGGTGCCGATCACGATCGTGCCGGGGGAGCAGTACGCGTTCAGCATGGAGGTGACGGGCACGTCGCCGACGACGGTGCGGGCGAAGCTGTGGGAGGTCGGTCAGGCGGAGCCGGGCTGGATGCGCGAGGGCACGAACTCGCTCGCAGCGCTGCAGACGGCGGGTGCGGTGTCGGTGTTCACCTACGTGCCGAACAACCCAGGCGGCGGCGCAGTCGCCTTCGACAGCATCACCGTCTCCGACCCCGCCCTCGGGGGATGAGCCGGCCGTCACGAGGCCGATCCGATGGCAGCGCACAGCGAGCACGCGGCGACGACCGGAGCCTTGTCGACGGCTGATGCGGTCGAGGCAGTCGCAGGTCGCGCACTGCAGCTGTACGACGAGGTGCGCACGGCGCACCTCGAGCGGCTCGCCGGCGACCGCCGGGTCACGATCCTGTTCCGCGCGCGGCGCTACGACTTCGACCGCGCGCTCGCCGCCGCGCTCGACGTGCAGCGGGCCGGCGCGCTCGGGACCCTGCGGTGGACGCTGTCGCACCCGGTGGCGGTCATCGAGGTGAGTGAGCCGCTCATGGCCGCCGCGTCGCTGCGCACGCTCAGCGCCGTGCTGGGCAACCGCATCCGCTCGCTCGTGCGCGGGGAGCGTCCGGCTCGCGTCGTGACGTACGCGATCGAGGCCATGCCGCTCGCGGAGGCAGTCGCCAACCTGCCGCGCAGGGCACGACTGCGGCATGCGCTGCTCGCGCCGCTGCAGGCGATCGTATGGCGCGTGCTCGACCGCATCGCGTTCGGCACAGTCCTCTCGGAGCAGGTGTACCGCTCGGCGTTCCCCGCGCGATGGCCGGAGCACCGCGTGATTCCCGCGCTGCCCGTGTCGAGGCTCGTCGCGCCGGCGTCGGTGCCGCGCCCGCCGCACCTGGTGTTCCTCGGCGACATGGCGGAGCGCAAGGGCTTCCCCGCAGTGCTCGACGTGTGGCCTGCGGTCCGAGCCGCGCTGCCCGAGGCGCGGCTGACCATCCTCGGGCGCGGATCCGGGGCGGCAGCCGCCATGGCGCTGGCGGCGGCCGACGACCGCGTCGTCGTGCGGCTCGACCCGCCCCGCGCCAGCATCTTCGAGACGCTCGAGCGCAGCAAGGTCCTGGTGCTGCCCTCTCGGCGCACGCCGCTCTGGCGAGAGCAGGTCGGGCTGCCGATCGTCGAGGCCCTCGCCTCCGGGTGCATCGTGGTGACGACGAGCGAGACCGGGCTCGCGAGCTGGCTGCAGCAGCACGGGCACGAGGTCGTGCCGGCAGACGCGCATGACGCGCTGGCGGCGGCGCTCGTGCGTGCCCTCACGAGCGCTCGGACACCGGAGGGCGTGGTCACGGACCTCCCGGCGGCGGACGGGAGACGAGCTGCGCAGGACTGGATGTACGAGGGCCTGCGATGATCGGCGCGACTCGCGCGCGGCCGGCGCGGCGCACGCGGGGCCGGTGGCACCAGGTCGGCTCGGCGGCAGCCGCGAAGGTGGTCGTCATGGCGCTCACCGGCATCGTCGGCCTCGTCACCAGCCGCATCATCCTCGACGGATTCGGCGTCGAGGCGTACGCGCAGTACGGACTGCTGGCGAGCCTCCCGGCGCTGCTGCCCTTCGCGGACCTCGGCATCGCCGCCGTGCTGATCAACGCGGCAGCCGAGTCGGAGGATCCGCGCCGGGACGCGCTGCTGCGGCGCACCATCACGAGCGCGCTGCGCATCCTGCTCGTCGCGGGCGGCATCATCGCGGCCGCCTCCTTGCTGCTGGGCGCGTTCGACGCGTGGCCCGCGATCCTCGGCCCCGGGCTCATGTCCGGCGGCGGCTGGGTGGCGGCCGCGTGCATGGCGATCTTCGGCCTGACGCTGCCGCTGACGATCGGCGCTCGCCTGCTGGTCGGGCTCGGGCGCAACACGACGCAGATCTTCACGCAGGCGCTGACCGCCCCGCTCATCCTGGTGCTCATCGGCGGGTGCGCGCTGCTCGGCGTCCCCGCCGGCCAGCAGCTGGCGGTCTTCGCCTACATGGCGAGCGCCGCGGTCGCCTCCACGAGCCTCGTGGTCGCGGCGCGCATCGTCTCGCCGCAGCTCGGCGCCGCCGCGCGCGAGGTGCCGCATCTCCGCCAGGCCCCGAGCGTGCCGGTCATGCACCTCGCGCTCCCGATGCTCGTGCAGATGCTCGCGCTGCCGGCGACGATGCACACCGCGCGCATCCTCATCAGCCACCTCGACGGCGCCGAGGAGCTCGCGGACTACAACCTCGCATCCCAGCTCTTCGGCATCGCCCTGCAGACCATCGCAGCCGCGGGGCTCGCCCTGTGGCCGATCTTCGCGCGCGCCCGCGCCGCGGATCGCGTGGACTCGCCGCGCAGCGTCGCGCTCTGGTTCCTCGGCGGAGGGCTGGTGCTCGGCGGCGGTGTCGCCGTGCTCGCGCCGTGGCTCGTCGAGCTCGTGTCTGCTGGGAAGCTGACGCTCGACCCGCTGCTGCTGGCGGCGTTCGTGCTGTTCGTCGCCGCGCAGGCGGCGAAGTATCCGCTGGGCATGTACATGACGGATGCGCGCGGTCTGCGGTTCCAGGTGGTGCCCACGCTGATGATTATCCCGATCGGGCTCGGGATGTCGCTCTGGCTCATCCCCGTGCTCGGCGCTGCGGGCAGCGTGATCGCGGTGACCGCGGCGGTCGTCGTCTGCCAGGTGCTGCCGAACGTCTCCTACGTGGCGCGCGACCTCCGAGACCGCCGCGCCGCCCAGGCGGCGCAGTGATGGCCCACGCCCTGGAGACGAGGACGCGCGTCGACGCGACCGACTCCCGACGGCGCGCGACCACCGAGCTCGCGGTCGCCGGGCTGGTGGTCTTCGCCATCGCGATCCGCTACAGGTTCTCGCCCGACGTGCCCATCAGCTTCCTCATCTCGATCGCGATCCTGCCGATGACGGCCGGACTCCTGCTGCGGCACCGCGGAGCCGCCGTGCTCGCGGCGCTCGCCCTGCTCGCCGCCCTCAGCGGGGCGATCATCACCGAAGCGCGCTCCGGGACCGTGGCCGTGAGCGACGCGCTCCGGACCGTCCAGACCGTGCGCGTGCTGGCGCTGCCGCTCGTGCTCGCCAGCCTGCTCTGGGCGCGGTCGGTGCTCGGGCTGCAGCGGCTGGTGCTCGTCTTCGGGCTGGGCAGCCTCGCGTCGCTCGCGGTGACGGGGGTGAACCTCGACAACGTCTGGAAGTTCTCGTTCTCGGTGCCGGTGACGCTGATCGTCCTCAGCCTGCCATGGGTGTGGGCGAGTACGGGCCGGCAGCTCCTGAGCCTGGGCGCGCTGGCCGCCGTCTCCGCCCTCGCCGACTCGCGATCGCTCGCGGCGATGCTCGTCATCGCGGCCGCCATCGTCCTGCTCGAGCGGCGCGGACGGGGCGGAGTGCTCCGGGTGCGGAGCGCGTGGGGCGCGATCGCGCGGCTCGGCGTCATCGCCATCGCGGGCTACTTCGCCGTGCAGGCCGCGATCCTCGAGGGGGTGCTGGGCGATGCGGCGCGCGCTCGCACCGAGCTGCAGATCGACCGATCCGGCACCGCGATCGTGGGAGGGCGCCCCGAGATGGGCGCCGCCGCGTCGCTCATCGCCGAACGGCCGCTCGGCTACGGCTCGGGAGCCCTCGTGACCTACGACGAGCGTCGCCTGGGCGCGGAGGGCATGTGGGCGCTCGGCTACGACCCGGACAACGGCTACGTGCACAACTACATGTTCGGCAACGGGCTCGAGGTGCATTCCGTGCTCGGCGACCTCTGGCTGATCTACGGCCTCGCCGGCGCGGCACTGGCGCTGTGCGTGCTGCTCGCGGTCGTGGCCTCGGCTGGCCACGCGATCGCGAGCGGCGCGATCTCGGCGGTCGCGCTGTTCCTGGCGATCAGGAGCGTGTGGGACGTGGCCTTCAGCCCGTTCGCAAGCGCGATGGTCACGCTCCCGCTCGCCCTCGCGGTGCTGCTGCCTGCGCTGCCGCGCGCAGTGCCTCGGAGACCGTCGCACGGTAGGCGGCAGGCGCATGGCGTCGCTGGGCCTGGGCCGCGCTCGCCGCGACGCCGCTGACGACCTCGTCCCAGCGCTCGACGATCCCCGCGAGCGCGTCCGCGAGGGCCCTGGCGTCGCCAGGCGGCACGAGCGTCGCGGTCGGGTAGCCGCCGGCCGCCTCGCGCAGGCCGCTCGTGTCGCTCGCGACCACCGGGCGCAGCGCGAGGATCCCCTCGACCGCGGTGTTGCCGAACGGCTCGTCGATGGTGCTCGGCACGACGAGCACGTCGCAGGCGTCGACGAACGCCCAGACGTCATCGTGGAACCCGTGGAACGCGACGGCGTCGCCGAGCCCCGCCTCGCGCACGGAGGCGCGCAGCTCGTCCTCGAACCACTCGTAGCCGGCGAAGGGCGAGCCGAGCAGTCCCACGTGCGCGGCGACGCCGCGCTCGCGCAGGAGCCGTGCGGCGGCGACGAGCACCTGCGGCCCCTTGCGCGGCGAGAGCCGGCCGAGGTAGAGCACGCGCAGCGGGCCGTCGAGGCGGGCGCGCGGGGGAGCGGGGTCGGCCGGGGCGGCGACGCCGTTCGCGACGACGACGGCCCTGCGGGCGAGCGCGGGCAGGCTCGCGGCGATCGTCCGCAGGCTGAACGCGCTGTTCGCGAGCACGCGGCGCGACAGCAGGTGCGGCGCGTAGAGCAGCGCGTTCACCAGCCGCGAGCCCGACGCCTCCGCCTCGTGCACGTGGCTGATCGAGGGCACGCCCCGCAGGCGGGCGACCACGGGCCAGAGGGGGATCGTGATGGTGTTGACGTACACGGCGTCCGGCCGAGCGCGAGCGACGATCCGCCATGCCGCCGCGGTGCCGCGGAGGGTCGAGCGCACGAGCGCCGGCCATCCGCTCGGCCGCAGCAGCGCCTTCCGCAGCACGAGCGAGGGCGCGATCACGATCGTCGCCCCCGCCCCGCGGAGCGCATCGACGAGCGGGCCGTGCTCGGGGAGCGCGACCACGCACCGCCAGCCCTGCTCGCGGGCGGCGACGACGCTCTCGAGCAGCATCCGGTCGGAGCCGAACAGCTCGGCCCCCGGATGCGCGAACAGGCAGGTGGGCATGCTCACGACGTGCTGTCGTACGGGCTCCGCGAGAGCGTGACGGCGTTCAGGACCACGCCGAGCACCGTCGCCGGTGTCGCGTCGAGCGCCGCGATCGCGCGCAGCAGGGTCGCGCGCTTGGTGCGGTCGGCGCGCGCGACGAGGATGGAGGCGTCCGCGGCGGGCGCGAGCCAGAGCGCGTCGCTCACCGCGAGCACGGGCGGCGCGTCGATGATCACGTACTCGTAGGCGGCGCGCGCCTGCTCGATGACGCCGCGCAGCCTGCCGCTCGTGAACAGCTGCCCGGGGTTCGGCGGCTTCGGACCGCTCGGCAGCACCGAGAGCCGGGCGTGGCCCCACTGCTGCGCGGCCTCGGCGAGCGTCGCGTCGCCGACGAGCACGGTCGTCAGTCCCACCGCGCCCTCGACGCCGGTCGTCTCGGCGAGCGTCGGCCGCCGCAGGTCGGCCTCGACCAGCAGCACCCGGTGCCCGACATCCGCGAGCGTGAGCGCGAGGCCGACGCTCAGCGACGACTTGCCCTCGCCTGCGGCGGCGCTCGAGACGAGCAGCACCCGCCGCGACTGATCCATGTCGACGAACTTCAGGGCGGCGGTCGTGTGCCGGAGCGTCTCGGCGACGCGCCCTCCGGGATGGTCGCGCAGCGACGCGGCGACGCCGCCCGCGCCGGCGCGGCCGACGGTGCCGAGCACCGGCGTCTCGCCCAGCACCTCCTGGAGCTCCTCGACCGTGCCCATCCGGCTGCCGAACAGGCGCAGCCCGAGCGCGGCGAGCACGCCGAGCACGAGGCCCGCGCCGCCGCCGAGCACGGTGTTGAGCCGCGTGTTGGGCGCGATCGCGGCGAGCGGCGTGCGCGCGGGGGCGATCACCGACACGCGCACGGCGGGCTCGCCGTCCGCGCCCTCCGGCGAGGTCGCGGCGACGGCGTCCGCGAACTCGACGGCGATCGCGTCGGCGACGTCCCTCGCGCGCTCGCCCGACGCATCCGTCACCCCGATCTCGATCACGACGGTGTTGAGCGGTGCGTCGACGTCGGTGCGGGCGGCGAGCCGCGCGGCGGTCTCGTCGAGCCCCATCTGCTCGATGACGGGCTCGAGCACCACGGGGGAGCGCGCGAGCACGGTGTACGTCTCCACGAGGCTCTGCACGTAGTTCGAGCCCTGCACGAGCTCGGTCGTCGAGTCGCCGCGCGCCGGGATGATCATGACGGTCGTCTCGGCGCGGAAGCGCTCAGGCATGAGCTGCGAAGCGCCCCACCCGGCCCCGGCTCCGAGCGCCGCGAGCAGCACGATCACCAGCCAGTGCTTCCGCAGCGCTGCGGCGTACTCGTGGAGCGTCAACGCGACCCCCTCTCAGAGCCTCACCTCGCATTCTGCACCGTCCTCCTGGCTGTCCGGCCCAAGCCGTGCATCGACGCGCCCGTCGCGAGCTCCTCGGCCAGGCGCTCGTACTCGTCGGCGACGTCCTCCCAGCGGAAGGCGCGAGCCGCGCGGTCGCGGGCGCGGAGGCCCCGCGCGATGACGAGCGGCTCGTCGGCCTCCGCGCGCGCGAGCGCCGCGGCCAGCTGCTCGGCGTCGCGGAAGGTCCACGCATCGTCGGCGAGCACCTCGCGGTTGAAGTCGACGTCGAAGGCGATCGTGGCGGTGCCGGCGCCCATGGCGCGCAGCAGCGACGGGTTCGTGCCGCCGACCGAGTGCCCGTGCACGTAGGTGTAGGCGTGGGCGTAGAGCGCGTCGAGCAGCTCCTGGTCCCAGACGCCGCCGAGGAGCCGGATGCGGTCGTCGCCGGCGGCCGCGTCGCGCACCGCGCGCGTGTAGTCGGCGCTGTAGGGCGCGGATCCCACGACCGCGAGCGGCAGCCGCGCGCTGCTGCGCCGGTAGCCCTCGACGATCTCGAGCACGTGGTTCTCGGGCTCGAAGCGCGCGACGGCGAGGTGGAAGCGCTCGGCATCGAGCCCCAGTGCCCGCAGCGGCGCCGTCGAGCAGCGGTGCAGCACGGGCGCGCCGTAGCGGATGAGCTCGGTCGGCACCCGGAACTCGCGGAGGTAGTAGTCGGCGATGCCCGGTGCGTCGGCGATGAGCGCGTCGGCGGTGCGCACCGAGCGGGCCTCGGCCCAGCGGTAGTAGGCGCGGCCGGCGCCGCCCCACTTCGCGCGCCGCCACTCGAGCCCGTCGACGTGCACCGCGACGGGGATGCCGCGGGCGCGCAGGAGCGAGACGTACGGCGCGTTCGCGGCGTTGAAGACGAACGCGGCGTCGGGCGGCGGGCCGGCGATCGCGTGCAGCGTCGCGATCCCCGTGCGGCTGAGGGTCTCGAGCTGCTTCACCGGCAGCGACGGCACGTGCACGAGGCGCATGCCGAGGTGCTCGTCAAGGCGCGGATGCGCGCGGTCGCCGTAGACGGTGACTTCGTGCCCGCGCCCGGCCAGCCGCGAGCCGATCTCCTCGACGGCCGTCTCGAAGCCCCCGTAGGCGGCGGGGACGCCCCGGGTGCCGAGCATCGCGATGCGCATCGGGGGCCGCCTCAGTACGCGCCGGCCGGGCGCATCATCACCCGGGCGGTCTTGACCATGATCATGAGGTCCTGCATGACCGACCAGTTCTCGACGTAGCGCAGGTCGAGCCGCACGCTCTCGTCCCACGAGAGGTCGCTGCGCCCGCTAATCTGCCAGAGGCCGGTGATGCCGGGCTTGAGGTACAGCCGGCGCATGACGGTGCCGTCGTAGGCGGTGACCTCGCCGGGCAGCGGCGGCCGCGGCCCGACGACGCTCATGTCGCCCTTCAGCGCGTTCCAGAACTGCGGCAGCTCGTCGAGGGAGTACTTGCGCAGCACGGCGCCCACACGCGTGACGCGAGGGTCGCTGCGCAGCTTGAACAGCGGGCCGGCACCCTCGTTCTGCGCTCGCAGGGCCTCGAGCTGCTGCTCGGCGTCGACGTGCATGGTGCGGAACTTCAGCATGCCGAACGTGCGGCCGTCGCGGCCCACCCGCTGCTGGCGGAACAGCACCGGGCCGGGGGAGTCGAGCCGGATGGCGATGGCGATCGGCACCGCGAGCACCGCGATCACGAGCAGCGCGCACGTCGCCACGACGATGTCGAGCGCGCGCTTCAGCACGTGGCGGCCGCCGTCGAACGTGGGGATGCGCACCTGGATGAGCGGCAGGCCGTCGACAGGCCGGAACGAGATCCGGGGGCCTGCGACATCGGTGAGCCTGCTGAAGAGCACGAGCTCGGCGCAGGTGCCCTCGAGCTGCCTGCTGACGCGCGTCAGGTACTCGGGATCGGCGTCCGGCTTCGCCGCGAGGATGACGGTGTCGGCGCCCATGCGCTCGGCGCTCTCGGCGAGCGAGGCCTTCGAGGTGAGCACCGGCACCGGCCGGCCGTCGAGCTCGAGCGGATCGCCCGGATCGCCCGTGACCGCGGCGCCCACCACCCGGTAGGCCAGGTCGCGGATGCCTCCGAGCCGCTCGAGCACGTAGGAGACCTCGTCGCGGTCGCCGATGATGATGGTGCGCGATGCCCACTCGCCCTCGCGGCGCCGGGCGAGCAGCCAGCGGCGCCACTGCCAGCGGCTGATGAGCAGGGCGACGAGGCCGGCCGGCAGCGCCAGCAGCAGCTGCAGCCGCAGCTCCGGCCAAGCGACGACGAGCGCGGGGGCGGCGAGCACGGCGAAGGCGATCCCCGTCGCGTGCGCGACGCGCCGGTACTCGGTCGCGCCGCCGCCGAGGATCGCGGAGTCGCGGGAGTGGAAGGCGGCGAGCGCGATGAGCCAGGCGGCCACGGTCACGAGCGGCGCCGCGACGGCCGGCTCCACGGTGGCGGCGACCTCGATCGCGGCGGTGTCGAGGCCGCCGAGCGCGACGAGCAGGGTCGCGGCGAGCACGATCGCAGTGTCGGCGACGACGAGGCGGGTGCGGCTGCGCCGCTCCCACTGCAGCCGGCGGGTCAGGGTCCGGGTCGCACGGGGCGACTGCGCCCCGGGGAGCGTGATCCCGACCGCTCGCGCGCGGGCTCCGAGCGGAGCGGCCGCTCCCTGCACCTGCACCACCTGCACCACCCGTTCGATTGCGATAACAGCGTTCTAGAACACAGTATGCAGAGCGTGGAGACGGCGGCAAGCGACGATCCCCGCATGAGCGGACTCATGCGGGGATCGTCAGGCGGCGCTGAGGCGTTGCTCAGCCGAAGGATGCTCAGCCGAGCGAGGACTCCAGGATCGCCTGCAGCTCCTGCGACGAGCGCTTCGCCGAGCCCGTGGCGGGGCTCGCGGATGCGGCGCGGCCGACCACCTTGAGCGTGCGGCCGTGCAGGTGGCGGGGGAGCGCGAGGTGCACGAACGGCCATGCGCCCTGGTTGAGCGGCTCCTCCTGCACCCAGACGAGCTGCGCGTTCGGGTAGCGGTCGACGGCGGCGTTGATCTCGTCCACCGGCAGCGGGTAGAGCTGCTCGACCCGCACGAGCGCGATGTCGCTGCGGCCGCGCTTGGCGAGCTCGGCCTTCAGGTCGTAGTGGATCTTGCCCGAGTGCAGCAGCACGCGCGTGACAGCGCCCGCGTCCTGCACCTGCTGGTCGTCGATCACCGGCTGGAAGCGGCCGCTCGTGAAGTCCTCGACCGCGCTCGTCGCGTCGCGCAGGCGCAGCATGGCCTTCGGCGTGAAGACCACGAGCGGGCGGCGCGGACGCGCGTACGCCTGGCGGCGCAGCAGGTGGAAGTGGTTCGCGGGCGTCGACGGCCGGGCGATCGTCATGTTGTTCTCGGCCGACAGCTGCAGGAACCGCTCGATGCGGGCCGAGGAGTGGTCGGGGCCGGCGCCCTCGTAGCCGTGCGGCAGCAGCAGCACGAGCGACGACTGCTGGTTCCACTTCTGCTCGGCCGAGGCGAGGAACTCGTCGATCACGATCTGCGCGCCGTTGGCGAAGTCGCCGAACTGCGCCTCCCACAGCACGAGCGCATCGGGCCGCTCGACCGAGTAGCCGTACTCGAACGCCATCGCCGCGTACTCGCTCAGCAGCGAGTCGTAGATCGACAGGCGCCCCTGCTGCTCGCCGAGGTTCGCGAGCGGCAGCCACTCCTGGCCGTTGTGCCGGTCGTGCATGACCGCGTGCCGCTGCACGAAGGTGCCGCGACGCGTGTCCTGGCCCGACATGCGCACCGGCGTGCCCTCGAGCAGCAGCGAGCCGAGCGCGAGCAGCTCGCCGAACGCCCAGTCGACGCCGCCCTCGCGGCTCGCCTTGACGCGCTTGTCGAGCACCTGCTTGACCTTCGGGTGCACCGTGAACGACTCGGGCGCGTTGCCGTGCGCGTCGCCGATGGCGGCGATGACGGATGCGTCGACACCGGTCGACTCCGGCTCGCCCGCGACCGTCTGGTCGGCGTGCGGCGTGACGATGGGCATCGAGCCGGTGGCGGCGGCGTGCGTCTCCATGAACGCCTGCTCGAGCTTGCTCTGGAAGTCGGCCTGCGCCGCCTCGTACTCGTCCTTCGTGATGTCGCCGCGGCCGACGAGGTTCTCGGCGTAGAGCGTGCGCACCGAGCGCTTGGCCTCGATGAGCGAGTACATGAGCGGCTGCGTCATCGTGGGGTCGTCGCCCTCGTTGTGCCCGCGGCGGCGGTAGCAGATGAGGTCGACGACGATGTCGCGCTTGAACTCCTGGCGGTACTGGAACGCGAGCTCGGCGACCCGCACGACGGCCTCGGGGTCGTCGCCGTTCACGTGCAGCACGGGCGCGTGGATCGACTTCGCGATGTCGGTCGCGTAGGTCGAGGAGCGCGACTCGCTCGGCGGGGTCGTGAAGCCGAGCTGGTTGTTGACGACGAGGTGGATGGTGCCGCCGGTCTGGTAGGCGCGCAGCTGCGACAGCTGGTGCGTCTCGAAGACCACGCCCTGGCCGGCGTTCGCCGCATCGCCGTGCACGAGGATCGGCAGCACCGAGTGCTCGCCGTCGCCGATGCGGTCCTGCTTGGCGCGGACGATGCCCTCGAGCACGCCGTTGACGGCCTCGAGGTGCGAGGGGTTGGCGGCGAGGTAGACGGGCACGGTCGAGCCGTCGGCCGCGGTGAACTCGCCCTGGTTGCCCAGGTGGTACTTCACGTCGCCGGAGCCCTGGAACACGGCGGCGCCCTCGAACTCCTGGAACACCTGCCCGTAGGTCTTGCCCGCGATCGAGGTGAGCACGTTGAGGCGGCCGCGGTGCGGCATGCCGATCGCGACCTCCTCGAGGCCCGCCTCGGCGCTGCCGGCGAGGACGGCGTCGAGGAACGCGATCATCGACTCGGCGCCCTCGAGCGAGAAGCGCTTCTGGCCGACGTACTTCGTCTGCAGGAACGTCTCGAACGCCTCGGCCTCGTTGAGCTTGCGCAGGATGCGCATCTGCTCGTCGTGCGTGGGCTTGACGTACGGCACCTCGAGGTGGCTCTGGAACCACTGGCGCTGCGCCGGGTCGGCGATGTGCATGTACTCGATGCCGATGGTGCGGCAGTAGGTGTCGCGCAGCACGCCGAGGATGTCGCGCAGCAGCGCCGAGCGCTTGCCGCCGAAGCCGCCGGTGACGAACTCGCGGTCGAGGTCCCAGAACGAGAGGCCGTGCTGCTCGATCTCGAGGTCGGGGTGGGTGCGCTGCACGTACTCGAGCGGGTCGATGTCGGCCATGAGGTGGCCGCGCACGCGGAACGAGTTGATGAGCTGCGCGACGCGCGTCTGCTTCGAGAGCTCGTCGGCGGCGCGCACGGAGACGTCGGTCGACCACTTGATCGGCTCGTAGGGGATGCGCAGGTCGGCGAAGATGCCGCGGTAGAAGTCCTGCTCGCCCACGAGCAGCCCGTGCACGATCTTCAGGAACTCGCCGGAGCCGGCGCCCTGGATCACGCGGTGGTCGTACGTCGAGGTCATCGTGACCGTCTTGCCGATGCCCGCCTCGGCGAGCCGCTCGGGGCTCGAGCCCATGAATTCCGCCGGGTAGTCGAGCGCGCCGACGCCGATGATGGCGCCCTGGCCCTGCATGAGGCGCGGCACCGAGTGCACGGTGCCGATGCCGCCGGGGTTCGTGAGCGAGATGGTGGTGCCGGCGAAGTCGCCGGCCTCGAGCTTGTTGGCCCGCGCCTTCTTGACGAGCGCCTCGTATGCGGCCACGAACTCCGAGAAGTCCATCGTCTCGCAGCTCTTGATGCTCGGCACGAGCAGCGCGCGCGAGCCGTCGGGCTTCGGCATGTCGATCGCGATGCCGAGGTTGATGTGCGGCGGCGCGACCATCGCGGGCTTGCCGTCGATCTCGTCGTAGTAGACGTTCTGGCTCGGGAAGGCCTTGAGCGCCTGCACGAGGGCGTAGCCGATGATGTGCGTGAACGAGACCTTGCCGCCGCGCGTGCGGCGCAGGTGGTTGTTGATGACGATGCGCTGGTCGATCATCAGCTTCGCCGGCACGGTGCGCACGCTCGTCGCGGTCGGCACCGACAGCGACTTGTCCATGTTGGCGGCGAGCGACTTCGGCATGCCGCGGAGGGTCGTGACGACCGGCTCCTCGGTCGGCTTCGCCTCCTTCGCCGCCTGCTTGTCGGTCGCGGTCGGCGCGTCAGCGGGCACCGGCTTCGGGCGGGCCGCCTGCCGGGTCGTGCGGGCCACGATGCCGCCGTCGGCCTTCGCGGGGGCGGGCGTGTCGGCCTGGCCCTCGGTGTTCTCCTGCGGGGCGTCCTGGTTGCGCTGGCCCTCGCCGGAGTCGACGGGCTGGTCGGGGCGCGACTCGGCGCGGACCGGCTTCCGCGGCGGCGCGGGCTGCTTGGGCGGAGCGGGCGTCGCGGCGGGAGCGGCGGGCGCCTCGGTCGCCGGCGCGGGCTTCGGCGGCTCTGCGGTGGCCGTCGCGGTCGCGGCCTTCGGCGCCTCGCTCATGCCGGTGGCGGCACCGCCGCCGTCACGCTGCGCGGCGTACCGCTCGAGGATGGGCCACCACGACTGGGCGACCGACCCCCTGTCCTTCACGAAGAGCTGGTACTGCTCCTCGACGAGCCACTCGTTCGCTCCGAAGTCACTGTCGTCCGCCGGGCTGGACACGGTATCGATCGCCTCTTCCGATGTTCTTCTCGGGCATGCCGCAGGCAGTCCGCGGCGACATCGCCCTCCAGCATAGTCGCGCCGCGGCCGCGCTCAGTGCCGCAGGCCGAGCTCCGCGAGGTCGACGCCGGCGGCCTCGACGGCGAGCAGCATGACCTCGCGTCGCCAGACGACGCGCGGCTCGAAGCGCAGCGGCATGCCGGCCTCGCTCGGCGTGCGGTCGCCCTTCGCGCCGTTGCACGCCACGCACGCCGTGATGGTGTTGAGCCACGTCGATGCGCCGCCGCGCGAGGCGGGGTGGATGTGGTCGATCGTCGCGCCCGGCCCCTCGCAGTAGGCGCAGCGGCGGCGGTCGCGGTCGAGCACGCCCCGCCTGCTCCACGGCATGCGGTCGTACAGCCGGGTGTGGGGGATCTGCACGTACTCGTTGAAGACCACGACGCGCGGCACGGGCAGCTCGAGGGAGTTCGACCGGATCGTGCCGTCGGCGGCGAGCATGATCTGCGCCCGCTCCTTGACGATGAACGCGACGGCGCGCTGCAGCGAGGCGACCCCGATCGGCTCGAGCGTCGCGTTGAGCACCACCACCTGCGCGGTCATCGCACTGCCTCCAGGGACATGGTGCACCACGCCGGTGAACGGGGGCTATGGGCGCGCGAGCGCGTGGGCGGCTCGGCGTAGCCTCGGGCCATGGATGTCGCGGTCGTGCCGCTGGCGCACGGCGAGCGCATGGCGGTGGCGACGCTCGACGCCGAGCGGGCCGTCGACGTGCGCGTCCACGACGCGCAGCGCATCGCCGACGACGAGCGCCTGACGCGGGCAGGCGTGCGCCTCGTCTGGCAGGACGCGCGCGCGGTCGTGCCGGCGCTGCTCGCGGCCGGGGTGCGCATCGAGCGCGCGCGCGACGTGCGGCTCGTGCACCGCATCCTCGCCGACGCGCGCGGGCTGCCGCTCGAGGAGCGCTGGGCGCGCCCGCTGCGCCGCGACGCCGAGGGCCTCTTCTCGCTCGCGCCCGAGGCCGAGCCGCTCGACGAGCTCGCGCTGCAGCTCGGCGCTCAGGAGCGCGCGATCGGGGCCGACACGGGCCTCGCGATGCTGGCCGGGGCGGAGTCGATGGGGGCGGTGGTCGCGACCGAGCTCGGCCGCGAGGGCCTGCCGTTCGACCGCGCGAGGCACGATGCGCTGCTCGTCGAGGCGCTCGGCGAGCGCGGCGCCGGCGCCGGCGGCAGGCCGCGGCGCATGGAGCAGCTCGCCGGCGAGGTGCGCGCCGCGCTCGGCGAGCCCGGCCTCAACCCCGACTCGCCGCAGGAGGTGCTGCGGGCGCTGCGGCGCGCGGGCCTCGACGCGTCCTCGACGGCGCGATGGGAGCTGCGCGGGCTCGAGCACCCCGTGATCGCGCCGCTGCTGGCGTACAAGCGGCTCGCGCGGCTGCACACGGCCAACGGCTGGGCGTGGGCGCAGCGGTGGGCGCGGGTCGACGAGCGGGGCCGCTGCCGGCTCGCGATCGAGTACGTGCCGGGAGGCGTCGTCACCGGCCGGTGGGCGACGGAGGGCTCGGGGGCGATGCAGATCGCGCGGCAGATCCGCGGCGCGGTCGCGGCGGAGCCCGGCATGCGCCTCGTGGTCGCCGACGCCGCGCAGCTCGAGCCGCGCGCGCTCGCCGCGCTCGCCCGCGACGAGGCGCTCGCGGAGGCGGGGCGCGGTGCCGACCTCTACCAGGGGCTCGTCGACCGGGGCGTGGTCGACAGCCGCCAGCACGGCAAGCTCGGCATGCTGGGCGCCCTCTACGGCGGCACGACTGGCGAGTCGGCGGTGGTGCTGCCGCGCCTCGCCCGCGCCTATCCGAAGGCGCTCGCGGCGGTCGAGCAGGCGGCGCGGGCCGGCGAGCGGCGCGAGCGCGTGCGCACGTGGCTCGGCCGCACGTCGCCGCTGCCGCCGCGCTGGCGCGACGACGAGCGCGGCGCCCGGCAGGCGCGGGCCTGGGGCCGGTTCACGCGCAACTTCGTCGTGCAGGGCACCGCCGCCGAGTGGGCGCTCGCCTGGATGGCCGGCGTGCGCCGCGCGATCCGCGACGTCGAGGGCGCGGCACTCGTGTGCTTCCTGCACGACGAGGTGATCGTGCAGGCCCCGGTCGAGCACGCGGATGCGGTGGCCGAGTCGGTGCGCGAGGCGGCGGCGCTCGCCGGCCGCGTGCTCTTCGGCGACTTCCCGGTCGACTTCCCGGTGCAGACCGCGGTCGTCGACGACTGGGGTCAGGCGAAGGACTGACCGCTCTACCCTGGAGGCATGCGCTTCATCGACGACCTGCCGGAGCACGACCTCACCTACTCCGACGTGTTCCTGGTCCCCAGCCGCAGCGACGTCGGGTCCCGCATGAGCGTCGACCTGTCGCCCGACGACGGCACCGGCACGTCGCTGCCGATCGTCGCCTCGAACATGAGCTCGGTCACCGGCCCGCGCATGGCGGCGACGCTCGCGCGGCGCGGCGGCATGGCGGTGCTCACGCAGGATCCGCCGCTGGAGGAGACGGTCGCGTCGATCGACTGGGTGAAGGCACAGCCGGTGCGGCTCGAGTCGCCGCACCGGGCGAGCGCCGACGACGTCGTGCAGGACGTCCTCGAGCGCGTGCCGGCCATGGCCGGGCACGCGGTGGTCGTCGAGGACGCCGACGGCACGCTGCTCGGCGCGATCCCGGCGGAGCGGCTCGGCTCGGCGCTCGGCGACGCGCGGCTCGGCGACCTGCTGCACTCGCACCTGTCGCACCTGTCGCCCTCGGACGCGGCCGACGGCCGCGCGATGTTCGCCGCGCTCGAGCGCGAGGGCGTCGACGTCGCGCCGGTCGTCGAGGAGGGCAGGGCGATCGGGATCGCCTCGCGCCTCGGCGCCATCCGCTCCGACATCTACCGTCCCGCCCTCGACGCATCCGGCCGCTTGAGCGTCGCCGCCGCGGTCGGCATCAACGGCGACCCGGGAGCGAAGGCGAAGGCGCTCGTCGACGCGGGCGCCGACGTGATCGTCGTCGACACGGCGCACGGCCACCAGGAGGGGATGCTGCGGGCGCTCGAGGCCGTCCGCGCCGCGGTGGGCGACGACGTGCCGGTCGCCGCGGGCAACATCGTCTCGTCCGACGGCGTCCGCGACCTCGTCGCGGCGGGCGCGTCGATCCTGAAGGTGGGCGTCGGGCCGGGCGCCATGTGCACGACGCGCATGATGACGGCCGTCGGCCGGCCGCAGTTCTCGGCGGTGCTCGACACCTCGGCGACGGCCATCGAGCTCGGCGCGCGCGTGTGGGCCGACGGCGGCGTGCGCTACCCGCGCGACGTGGCGCTCGCGCTCGCGGCGGGCGCCTCGAGCGTCATGATCGGCTCGTGGTTCGCCGGCACGATCGAGGCGCCGGGGAGGCTGCAGCGCGACGGGCAGGGCCGCTTGTACAAGGAGTCGTGGGGCATGGCCTCGACGCGCGCGGTGCTCGGGCGCTTCGGGCAGCTCGACGCCTACGAGCTCGCGCGCAAGCGGCTCTTCGCCGAGGGCATCTCGTCGTCGACGATCCTGCTCGACCCGCAGCGGCCGAGCGTCGAGGACCTCGTCGACATGATCACCGCCGGCGTGCGGTCGTCCTTCACGTACGCGGGGGCCGACACGGTGCCCGCGTTCCGCGAGCGGGCGCGCGTCGGGGTGCAGTCGGCGGCCGGCTACGAGGAGGGCAAGGCGCTGCCGGTCTCGTGGTGAGGCCGGGTAGGATGCCCGGGTGAACGACGACAGTCATAGTCCCTCGCCGGACCCGATCCGCTGATGGATGCGATCCTCATCTCCATCGGCGTGGTGCTCACGATCGGGACCGGCCTCTTCGTGGCGAGCGAGTTCGCGCTCGTCAACCTCGACCGCTCCGAGCTCGAGGCGCGCCGCGCCCGCGGCGAGGGCCGGCTCGAGGGCACCATCAAGGCGCTGCGCCAGACCTCGACGCACCTCTCGAGCGCGCAGCTGGGCATCACCCTCACGACGCTGCTCACCGGCTACACGATGGAGCCGGCGATCTCGCGCCAGCTCACGCCCGTGCTGGTCTCGTGGGGGCTCGACGAGGGCTTCGCGAGGCCGCTCGCGAGCGTGATCGCGATGACGGGCGCCACCGTGCTCTCGATGATCGTCGGCGAGCTCGTGCCCAAGAACTTCGCGCTCGCGCGGCCGCTCGGCACGGCGATCGCCGTCACGCCCTTCCAGCGCGCCTTCACCGCGATCTTCAAGCCCGCCGTGCTGGCGCTCAACGGCTCCGCCAACGGCATCCTGCGCTCCATCGGCCTCGAGCCGAAGGAGGAGCTCTCGGGCGCCCGCACCGCTGAGGAGCTCTCGACGCTCGTGCGGCGCAGCGCCATGGAGGGCGCGCTCGACGCCGGGGCGGCCACGCTGCTGTCGCGCACGCTCCGCTTCTCGGAGCTGAGCGCCGGCGACGTCATGACGCCGCGCCCGCGCGTGCAGGCGATCGAGCGCTCCGAGTCGGTGGCCGACCTCGTGGCCCTCGCTCATGCGACCGGGCTGTCGCGGTTCCCCGTCATCGACGGCGACCTCGACGAGGTGCAGGGCATCGCCCACATCAAGCAGGCGATCGCCGTGCCGCGCGATCGCCGCGCCGACGTGCCGGTCGCCGCGATCGCCGAGGAGCCGCACCGCGTGCCGGAGTCGCTGCACCTCGACGCGCTGCTGTCGGACCTCAAGGAGCGCGGCTACCAGATGGCGATCATCGTCGACGAGTACGGCGGCACCGCCGGCATCGCGACCCTCGAGGACCTCATCGAGGAGGTCGTCGGCGAGGTGGCCGACGAGCACGACCGCCACCTCGTCGAGGTCGTGCAGGGCCCCGGATGGGTGACGTTCCCGGGCTCGCTGCGCCCCGACGAGCTGCTCGAGCGCACGCGCGTCGCCGTGCCGCCCGACGGCCCCTACGAGACGATCGGCGGCTTCATCATGGCCGAGCTGGGCTCGCTGCCCGCCGTCGGCGACACGGTCGACGTCGAGGGCGGCAGCCTGCGCGTCGAGCGCGTCGACGGCCGCCGCGTCGACCGCGTGCGGTTCACCGCGAGGCCCACCGCGACCGAGGAGGGGCACCGATGAGCGAGGACTGGCTGGGCATCCTCTGGCTCGTGATCCTGCTGGTCGCGAACGCCTTCTTCGTCGGCGCCGAGTTCGCCGTCATCTCGGCGCGGCGCAGCCAGATCGAGCCGCTCGCCGACCGCGGCAACCGCGCCGCGAAGCTCGCGCTGTGGGCGATGGAGCACGTCTCGCTCATGCTGGCGATGTGCCAGCTCGGCATCACGATCTGCTCGCTGCTCATCCTCAACGTCTCCGAGCCGGCGATCCACCACCTGCTCGAGGGGCCGCTCGCGTTCACGGGCCTCGCGCCCGAGGTCGTGTCGGTCGTGGCGTTCGTGATCGCGCTGCTGCTCGTCACGTACCTGCACGTCGTGCTCGGCGAGATGGTGCCGAAGAACGCCGCGTTCTCGGTGCCCGACCGCGCGGTGCTGCTGCTCGCCCCGCCGCTCGTGCTCATCTCGCGCGTGTTCAAGCCCGTCATCTGGGTGATGAACGCGGTCGCGAACGGCATCCTGCGGCTCTTCCGCGTCGAGCCGGTCGACGAGGCGTCGAGCACCTTCACGATCGACGAGGTCGAGACGATCGTCGAGACCTCGAAGCGCGAGGGGCTGCTGTTCGACCCGACGGGCGCCATCTCGCGCACGTTCGAGTTCACCGAGCGCCGGGTGCGCGACGTGGCGCTGCCGCTCGACGAGATCGTCACGCTGCCCGCGGGCGCGACGCCCGGCGACGTCGAGGCGGCCGTGCGCGAGCGCGGCTTCTCGCGCTACGTCATCTCCGACGCCGAGGGCCACCCGACGGGCTACGTGCACATCAAGGACGTGCTGGGCGCCGACGACGTGCAGGCCGACGAGCCCGTGCCGGCCAAGCGCATCCGCCAGCTCGCCTCGATCTACGAGGAGTCCGACGTCGAGGACGCGCTCGCGATCATGCGCTCGACGGGCGCGCACATCGCGCGGTCGTTCGACGCGGAGGGCGCGACGACCGGCCTGCTGTTCCTCGAGGACATCATCGAGGAGCTCGTCGGCGAGGTCCGCGACGCCACGAGGAGGCTCTTCTGACGCGCGACCGGGCGTGGCTGTGGCTCGCGTTCGGGGGCGTGCACGCGCTCCTCGCGATCCTCTCCATCCCGAGCGTCTCGGACGCCTACGGCGACGTGCTCTACGTCTACCCGTCGTGGGTGGAGCGCGGCGAGCAGGGGGAGTGGCTCGGGGTCGACGTGCCGTGGGTGTACCCGCTGCTGGCGTGGGCGCCGATCCTCGTGGCCGACGTGCTGGGCCCGGATGCGCTGCCGCTCGTGTGGATGCTGATGGTGACGGCCCTCGACGCGGTCGCGCTGCGCATGCTGCTCGACGTGCCGCGCGGGCGCACGATGGCGTGGACGTGGCTCGGGCTGCAGCTCGCGCTCGGGCCCGTCGCGCTCGGCCGCATCGACACGGTCGCTGTCGCGGTCTGCATCATCGGCCTCGCGGTGCTGCGCGGGGGCCGTCCGGGCATCGCGGCGGCGGCGTTCACCGTCGCGGCGTGGATGAAGGTGTGGCCCGGCGTGCTCTACCTCGCGATGCTGATCGCGCGGCGGGAGCGGATGCGCGTGCTCGCCGCGGGCGCGCTCGTGTCGGCGGCGGTGCTGGGCGTCGCGCTCCTGCTGGGGTCGGAGCACCCCCTGTCGTTCCTGACGCAGCAGGAGGACCGCGGGCTGCAGATCGAGGCGATCGCGGCGACCCCGTACATGTGGGCGGCGACGGTCGACGAGGCGCTCGTGTTCTTCGACCGCCAGATCTGGACGTTCCAGGTGGGCGGCGACGGCGTGCGCACGGTCTCGGCGCTCGCGACGCCCGTGCTCGTGGCGGTCGTGGTGCTGCTGTGCGCGGTCGGCGCGATCGCGGTGCGTCGCTCGCACGGGCGCGAGGCGATCGTGTGGCTCGCGGTGGCGATGGTCGCGGCGCTCATCGTCACGAACAAGGTCGGCTCGCCGCAGTTCGTGCTGTGGCTCATCGTGCCCGCGCTGCTGCTCACCGAGGCGGGCGCGCGCCGGCACTGGCGGGGCGTCGGGGCGATCGCGCTCGTCGCGGTGCTCACCCAGGTGCAGTTCCCCTGGACCTACGACTGGCTCGTGGTCGCGCATCCGGCCGCCGTGCTGCTGCTCACGGTGCGGAACCTCGTGCACGTCGGCATCCTCGTCGGCGCGGTGTGGATGCTGCTGCGGGCCGCGCGGCGCGGGCCGTTCGCCGTCTCAGCCGAGGAGCGTCGCGAGCAGGTCGCCCACGCGGCGGGACTCGATGAGGAAGGCGTCGTGGCCGAAGCCGCTCTCGAGCACGACGGGCTCGGGGCCCGAGACGCTCGTCGGGAGCCCGGCCGCGAGCCGCTGCTGATCGGCGACCGGGAAGAGCCGGTCGCTCGTGATGCCGACGACGAGCGCCGGTGAGGTGACGCGCTCGAGCGCAGCCTCGACGCCGCCGCGGCCGCGCCCGACGTCGTGCGTGCTCATCGCGTCGACGAGCCGCACGTAGGAGCCCGCGTCGAAGCGGCGCGTGAAGCGGTTGCCGTGCACGTCGAGGTACGACTCGACCTGGAAGCGGCCGCCGTGGAGCGGGTCGACGCTCGACTGCCACTCGCGCCGGAAGCGCTCGTTGAGCTCGTGCGGCGAGCGGTAGCCGAGCATCGCCATGCGGCGCGCGAGGGCGAGCCCGCGCGCGGGGCCCGCGTGGCCGGGCAGGTCGTAGAAGTCGCCGCCGAGCCAGCCCGGGTCGGTCGTGACGGCCTCGATCTGCAGCGTGTTCTGGGCGATCTGGTCGGCGCTCGTCGCCGCATTGGAGGCGAGCAGCGCCGCGCTGCCGACGCGCTCGGGGTGCTCGATCGCCCACTCGAGCGCGTGCATGCCCCCCATCGAGCCGCCGACGACCGCGTGCCAGCGCTCGATGCCGAGCGCGTCGGCGAGGCGGCGCTGCGCCTCCACCTGGTCGCGGATCGTGACGCGCGGGAAGCGGGAGCCCCACTCGACGCCGTCGTGGTCGAGCGATGCGGGCCCGGTGGAGCCCTGGCAGCCGCCCAGCATGTTCGGGGCGACGACGAAGAACCGGTCGGTGTCGATCGCGAGGCCCGGGCCGACGACGTCCTCCCACCAGCCGGCGGTCGCGTGCCCGGGTCCCGCGGGGCCGCGGACGTGGCTGTCGCCCGTGAGCGCGTGGAGCACGAGCACGGCGTTGCCGCGCCGCTCGTCGAGGCGACCCCACGTCTCGTAGGCGAGCACCGCATCCGCCACCGTGCCGCCCGCCTCGACCGCGAGGTCGCCGATGCGGGCGAAGCGCCGGTCGCCGGGGTCGTCGCCGGGCCGCCAGGCGCCCGTGACGGGCACGGGGCGCGCGTCGGTCGCGGCGGCGTGGGTGGATGCGGGGTCGGCGAGCCGGGCGGCGGGCACCCTGGCGGCGGGCTGGGCGTCGTCGCTCAGCTGCCAGTCCACGGGTGCCCGCCTCCGCCCGGTCTCAGGCCGCGGCCGCGTCGAGCTCCGCCGCCTTCGCGGCGGCCGCCTCGAGGCCGCGGCCGAGGTCGGCGATGAGGTCGTCGACGTGCTCGATGCCGACCGAGAGGCGCACGAGGCCCGGGGTGACGCCGGCGGTGAGCTGCTGCTCGGGCGTCAGCTGCGCGTGGGTCGTCGAGGCCGGGTGGATGACGAGCGAGCGCACGTCGCCGATGTTCGCCAGGTGGCTGAAGAGCTCGAGCGACTCGACGAGCGCCTTGCCCGCCTCGACGCCGCCGGCGAGCTCGAACGACAGCACCGCGCCGGTGCCGCGCGGCGCGATCTGCTGGCCGCGCTCGTGCCACGGGCTCGACGGGAGGCCCGCGTAGTGCACCTGCGTCACCTGCGGGTGCGCCTGCAGGAACTGCGCGACGGCGGTGGCGTTCGCGACGTGGCGGTCGAGGCGCAGCGAGAGCGTCTCGATGCCCTGCAGCAGCTGCCACGCGGTGTCGGGGGAGGAGGATGCGCCGACGTCGCGCAGCAGCGTCACGCGCGCCTTGATGATGTAGGCGATCGCGTCCCCGAGCGCCTCGGTGAAGGTGACGCCGTGGTACGACTCGTCGGGCGTCGTGAGGCCCGGGAACTTGTCCGACGCCGACCACGCGAAGCGCCCGCCGTCGACGATGGCGCCGGCGACGACGGAGCCGTGGCCGCCGAGGAACTTCGTCGCCGAGTGCACGACGATGTCGGCGCCGTGCTCGAGCGGGCGGATGAGGTACGGCGTCGCGATCGTGTTGTCGACGATGAGCGGCACCCCGGCGTCGTGGGCGACGCTCGAGACGCCCGCGATGTCGAGCAGGTTGATGCGCGGGTTGCCGATCGTCTCGGCGAACAGCGCCTTCGTGTTGGGGCGGATGGCGCGGCGCCACTCGTCGAGGTCGTCCTGGTCCTCGACGAAGGTCACCTCGACGCCGAGCTTCCGCAGCGTGAAGTGGAAGAGGTTGTAGGTGCCGCCGTAGATCGACGACGACGAGACGATGTGGTCGCCGGCGTTCGCGATGTTGAGGATCGCGTAGGTGGTCGCGGCCTGGCCCGAGGCGAGGAGGAGGGCGGCGCTGCCCCCTTCGAGCGCGGCGATGCGCTGCTCGACGACCTCGTTGGTCGGGTTCATGATGCGCGAGTAGATGTTGCCGAACTCGGCGAGGCCGAACAGGCGGGCGGCGTGGTCGGCGTTGTCGAACACGTAGGAGGTGGTGCGGTAGACGGGCGCGATGCGCGCCTTGGTGGTGGGGTCGGGCTGCGCGCCCGCGTGCACCTGCAGGGTCTCGAACTTCCAGTCGCTCATCGCGGTCTCCTCGGGTGGGCTGGGGCTCAGGTCGTGCTCCAGCGTGCGCCGTCCGGGCGCTGCGCGCCAGGCGGGTGCGACGCGCGGCGTAACACTCGGGCGCGGGCGCCGGCTGCGCGGCGGGGCCCGCCGAGTGGCGCCGGGCGGTCGTCGGATGCTTGCATGGCGGCATGAGCGAGAAGCGGCTGATCATCACGGGGGCGTCGAGCGGCATCGGGGAGGCGGTGGTGCGGCAGTCGGTCGCGCGCGGCTGGACGGTGCTGGCTGTCGCGCGCCGGGCGGAGCGGCTCGAGGCGCTGCGCGCGGAGACCGGTTGCGAGGTGCTCTCGGCCGACCTGACCGACGAGGCCGACATCGAGCGGCTCGCCCACGCGGCTGCCGCGTTCCGGCCCACCGGGCTCGTGCAGGTCGCGGGCGGGGCGAAGGGCGCGGCGCCACTCGGCGAGACGACGATCGAGGACTGGCGGTGGATGTTCGAGGCGAACGTCATCGGCACGAAGCGCGTCATCGACGCGGTGCTGCCGCTGCTGCGCGCGTCGACGGCCGATGGCGGCTACGCCGAGATCATGGTCGTCACGTCGATCGCGGCGACCGTCGCGTACCAGAACGGCTCCGGCTACAACGCCGCGAAGTCGGCAGAGAAGCAGCTCGTCGACGTGCTGCGGCTCGAGCTGCACGGCGAGCCGATCCGGGTGATGGAGGTCGCGCCCGGGATGGTGTGGACCGAGGAGTTCAGCCTCGTGCGCTTCGGCGGCGACCGGGCGAAGGCCGACGCCGTCTACAAGGACGTGCAGGACCCGCTCTCGGCCGACGACGTCGCCAAGGTGATGACCGACATCCTCGCCCTGCCCGGGCACGTGTCGGTCGACGAGACGATCATCAAGCCGGTCGCGCAGACGCACCCGTGGATGGTGCACAAGGGGCCGCTGCAGGCGAAGGCCTGAGCGATCGCCCCGCGCCGTGCGGGGGCCGCGGCTACGGCTGCGGGATGGTGCCGCCGCTGTGCACGAGGCGCACCTCGAAGCCGCCGCTGCCGCGGATGACGGGGTTGGTGCCGGCGATCGCGAGCGCGGCATCCTCGTCGGCCGCCTCGATCACGTACACGCCGGCGACCGCCTGGGGTGCGTCGAGGAACGGGCCGTCGGTGACGCCGTCGGGGCGGATCGTCTTCGCGAGCGCCCGCGGCGTGAAGGCGTAGGCCGCGCGCATGGCGCCGGATGCGGCGAGCTCGTCGCCGTGCCCGTCGGGCTCGCCGAGGTCGGCCGCGGTCGCGTCGAGCGCGTGGGCGGAGTCGTCGGCGTAGATCAGCACTGCGTAGAGGGGCATGGGTCCTCCTCAGGTCGTCGGGGCGTCGGGGTCTCAGGTGTCACCGGGTGGATGCGGCGGGCGCGATCTCCGGCTCGGGATCGGGGTCGGCGAAGGCGAGGCGCGGCACGGCGACGAGTCCCGCGGCTGCGACGAGCGCGGTGACGCCGCACACGATCCAGACGACGATGTAGCCGCCGAGGCTCGCGGCCGTGCCGATCGCGCCGACTGCGAGCACGATCGCGAAGACCGACGACGCGAACGAGCCGCCGATCGTCTTCGTGGTGTTCGTCATGGCCGCCGCGACGCCGGTCTGCCCGCGCGGCGCTGCCGCCGCCGCGGCCGCCGGCAGCGCGCCGACGAGCGCGCCGGAGCCGACGCCGGCGATCGCCATGCAGGCGAAGACCTGCCACACCTCGAGGTGGAAGGGCACGAGCAGCAGGTAGCCGATGCCCACGAGCGCGGCCGCCACGATCAGCAGCAGGCGGGGGCGGATGCGCGCCGACAGCGCCGCGAGGAGGCCTGCGCCGACGATGAGCGAGAGCAGGTAGACGCCGATGAGGATCGAGCGGCCGGAGGCGTCGAGCCCGAGGCCGTAGCCGAGCGACGGGTCGGTGCCGGCGTAGGTGGCGAGCGGCGTCTGCGCGCCGAGCAGGCTGACGCCGACGAGCCCTGCGGTGAGCTGCACGGGCCACATCTCGGGCCGGCGCATGACGCGCAGGTCGATCGCCGGGTCGTCGCGGCCGAGCACCCAGCGGCCGAACGGCAGCAGCAGCGCCACGCCGACGAGCATGACCGCCCAGCCCCACCACGCATCCGCCCCACCGATCTTGAGGAACGTGAGGCCGGAGGTGATGGTGAGGAGCGAGAGCGCGAGCAGCACGAAGCCGCCGGCGTCGAGGCTGCGGCCCGGGAGCGGCTCGGACTCCGGCACGCCCCAGAGGATCGCGAAGAACGTCAGCGTCACCATGGCCGCCGGCACCATGAGCGTCGGGCTCATCGCCTCGCCGAAGGCGCCGAGCGCGATCGCGGAGCCGAGGGCGCCGAGGATCGCGCCCGCCTGCAGCGCGATGACGAGCAGGCCCGCGGCACGGCGGGTGGTCGAGGCGGCGGCGCCGGTGCGACGGCCGCGGTCGAAGATGAGGGCGACCTCGAGCGGCAGCCACACGGAGTAGGCGCCCTGGAGCGAGAAGGCGATGAGGTAGCTCCAGAAGTCGCCCGAGAACGCCATCCACCAGCTCGCGGCGGCGGTGATGACGGTCGAGAGCAGCAGCATGCGCTTGTGGCCGTGCATGTCGCCGAGCTTGGCGAGCACGGGCACCATGAGCGCCGACAGCAGCAGCTGCCCGGCCTCGAACCAGTTGACGTCGGCATCGGTGACCGACAGGTGGCGGGCGATGTCTGGGGTGAGGGTGACGTACCAGCCCTGCAGGACGCCGCTCGTGAGCTCGACGCACACGAGCCAGCCGATGAGCGCGAGGGGAACGGCGCGGGTCGCTGACACGTGAGCATCATGGCACCGACACCCGCGCTCGAGCCGCGACGGGATCCGTCCCCCACGCCAGCCGCCTCGGTCGTACCCTGACCGCATGGGGCAGTCTCTGCTGTTCGGCGCCATCGCCTCGAGCGCGCTGCTCATCGGCGCGCTGATCGGCGTGCGGTTCGAGCTGCCGAAGCGGCTGCTCGCCGTGCTGCTCTCGTTCGCGGCGGGCGCGCTGATCACGGCGCTCGCGTTCGAGCTCTTCGAGGACGCCTTCGAGAAGGGCGGCATCTGGCGCGCGGCGATCGGCCTGTTCGTCGGCGCGCTCGTCTTCACGCTGCTGAGTGCGCTGCTCGATCGGGCCGCGCAGCCGGGCAAGGGGAAGGCGGCGGACGAGCACCCGGGGAGCGCGAAGCTCGACACGGACGCGGCGGCGTCCGATCGCCCGGCGACGAAGGCGACGACGCGGGGTGCGGCGGGGCTGGCGCTGCTCGCTGCGGTCACGCTCGACGGCGTGCCGGAGAACGTCGCGATGGGCGTCTCTCTGAGCGAGGGCTCCGGGGGGCTCGCGCTGCTCGCCGCCATCTTCGTCTCGAACCTGCCGGAAGCGCTCGTCGGTGCGTCGTCGATGCGCGCGCAGGGGTTGTCGAGGGGCAAGATCCTGGGGCTGTGGTCGGTCTGTGCGCTGCTGCTCGTGGGCGGGGTGGTGCTCGGCGCCGGCCCCCTCGCGGTGGTCGACGAGCAGACCATCTCGCTGCCGCTCGCCTTCGCGGCGGGCGCGGTCATCGCATCCCTGGCCGACACGCTGATGCCGGAGGCCTACGAGCACGGAGGGCCAGCCGTCGCTATGAGCACGGCAGCGGGCTTCGTGCTGTCGTTCGTGCTGTCGCTCGCCTGATCTGCCGGGGCTGCCGCGCCCGCGCAACCCACGAGGCTCAGAAGGGTGGCGGGACGCCGGGTGGTGCGGTGCAGGCGGTGACGGGAAGTCCCCAGATGGGGTCGCGCTCGGCGAAGACCGGCCCCTGCGGTTCGGGTTCGTCGCGGAGGACGGCGCCGACCGGTGTCGTCCACTCGAGCACGCCGTCGGGCAGCTGCCGGACGCCCCACCGGGTCGAGTGCTTCATCACGTGGTGGCGCCTGCACAGGTGCGCCAGGTTCTCGATGCTCGTCGGTCCGCCCGATGCGTGGTCGAGCGTGTGGTCGAGGTCGGCGCGGGCGACGGGGTGCGCGCAGCCTGGCCAGCGGCAGCGGCCATCCCGCGCTCTCAGCCAGCGCCGTTGCGCCCGGCTCGGCTGGTACGTGTCGACCGTGACCGGCAACCCCGTCACCGGATGGGTGAAGAGCCGCTCCCAGGTGGCGGTGTCGGCGGCGAGGGTGCGCACGGTGGCGGGGTCGACGAGGATCCTGCCGTCGAGCAGCGCGGGGAAGCGCAGCTGCGGCTCGTCCGCGTCGTCGGTGTCGCGCAGCAGCTCGGTCGCCGGGATGGTGATCGCGACGGTGGCCGTCAGCGCGTTGGTCGCGTGCAGGTCGTCGGGGGTCTGGCCGGTGAGGAGCAGCTCGCTGAACGCGTCGGCGCGGAACTGGTCCCAGGTGCGCGGGTCGTCCTTCGGCTTGCCGCGGGCGGCCTGCGTGAGCCGGTCGAAGATGCCGGCGCCGACGACCGCGGGCACGCGGGCGCCGATGTCGACCATCCCGTCGCCGGCGTCGACCATCCACACGTCGCGCCGCTCCATCGCCACCCGGTGCCGCTGCTGCAGCGGCTGCGTGAGCACCCGGTCGACGACCCGCTTCGACCGCGACCGCAGGCGGGCGGGCGTGGTCGTCTCGGCGATCGCGACGAGCTCCCGCTCGACGCGGGCGCGCTCGGCGGGGTCGGCGTCCACGTCGATGCGCAGCGGGTGGGTGGCCTGCTCGATGACCCGCAGGTGGCCGGCGCTGATGCGGCCGGTCTTGTGGGCTTCGTGCGCGGCGGGCAGCTCGGTGACGATCTGCCACGCGGTGGCCATCCGCTGCTCGATGCCGCGGTCGGACTGGCGCAGCTCGGCGGCGAGGATCGATGCGGCCTCCTTGAGCGCCGTCACGACTTCGCCGCCCTCGTCGCGGACGCGCTGGAAGCGGCCGGCGAGCAGCTCCCGCTCGCGCGCCTCGAGGCGCGCCCGCTGCGCCTGCAGCGCCTTGATCTGGCCGGTGAACTGCTCCTCGCGGCGCAGCCACGCCGCGCGCTCGGACTCGGCCGGGCCGGGCAACGGCGGGACCTGCATGCGCCCCTCGACGACCGCCTCCAGCTCGTCGGGCGTGAGCGCCGCGAGCCGCTCGCCCCAGTCCCGGTCGAACGCGGCGAGCTCGTCCTCGAGCTCGGCCGCGCTGCGGCCATACGGGTCGATCGCGCCGGCGCGGATCGACGCGATGTAGTCCTCCGCGTCGAGGCCCCAGTCGCCGTCCATGCAGGCATGGGACCACGGGGCACTGACATGGCATCCGCCTGGCCACCGCCCAACCCCGCTGGTCGAGGAGGGCGGCGGAGCCGGCCGTCTCGAGACCACCCCACGCCCGGCCGCACGTGGTCTCGTGACGCGGGCGGGCTGCGCCCGCGCGCTCCTCGACCAAGCGGGAAGGGGAGCAAGCGGGCACGTCGCGGACCAAGCGGGATGGGGAGCGGGCGAGCACGTCGCGGAGTGGTCTCGACTCGCGGAGCCGCCTGCGGCGGCGCCGCGGCTCGACCAGCGGGAGGGGAGCGGCGGCCGCGCGGCTCGACCAGCGGAGCGGGAGCGGCGGCCGCGCGGCTCGACCAGCGGGGCGGGAGCGGCGGCCGCGCGGCTCGACCGGCGGAGCGGGAGCGACGGCGCGGCGGCTCGACCAGCGGGGTGGGGAGCGGGAGCGGGAGCGGCGGCCCCGAGCTGCGAGGCGGCGCGGCGGGAGCACCTCCGCGCCGCCCGTAGACTGGAGGCATGGCCACCCCCCACCCGTTCGCGCTCAGCGTGCGCGACATCGTGCACAAGCCGGGCCGGATGCGCGAGGTCGAGGAGACCGCCCCCTTCGGGGAGAAGGTCGGCGAGGGCCTCGCCGCGGTGCTGCCCGACCAGCCGATCGACCTCGACGTGCGCCTCGAGAGCGTCCACGAGGGCATCCTCGCCACGGGCACGGCCTCCGTCACGGCCCTCGCGACCTGCGCGCGCTGCCTCGTGGAGTTCGACCTGGACGTCGATGTCGACTTCCTCGAGCTCTTCGCGTATGATGGTGCGTCGGAATCCGACTATCTCGTGGTCGACGAAACTGTCGACCTCCTTCCGGTAGTCAGGGACGCGGTCGTGCTGGCGCTGCCGTTCCAGCCGGTCGACCGACCGGACTGCTCAGGGCTTGATCCTGAGACAGGGGAGCGGCTCGAGCCGGGCACCGATCTCGTGCCGGAGGAGACCATCGATCCGCGATGGGCAGCACTCCAGGGATTCGCACAAGACGTAGCCGACGAACCGTCGGATGATGACGCCCAGGCGTCGAAGAAGGAGTGAGCAATGGCTGTTCCCAAGAGGAAGATGTCGCGGTCGAACACCCGTGCGCGCCGTTCGCAGTGGAAGGCCGAGGCGCCCAAGCTGGTTAAGACCGTCGAGGGCGGCAAGACCGTCTACAGCCTCCCGCACCGCGCGAAGGTCGTCGAGGACTCGGCCGGCACGCCGCTGTACATGGAGTACAAGGGCCGCAGGGTCGCCGACGTCTGATCCCTCGCGGATCCTTCGTCGCATGACGGACCACGCGGTTCCCGCGGGCCAGCGCCGACTGCTCGAGCAGCTCGGGGTCGACATCGACCCCGAGCTGCTGTCGTTGGCGCTCACGCACCGCTCGTGGGCGTACGAGCACGGGGGTGTGCCGCACAACGAGCGCCTCGAGTTCCTCGGCGACTCGATCCTCGGCCAGGCGATCACGATCGAGCTGTACCGCCGCTTCCCCGACTCGACCGAGGGCGAGCTCGCGAAGCGCCGCGCCGGCGTCGTGTCGACCGTCGCGCTCGCCGAGGTTGCGCGCGCGATCGGGCTCGGCGAGCACATCCTGCTCGGCAAGGGCGAGGCCGCGTCCGGCGGCGCCGGCAAGGCGTCGATCCTCGCCGACACCATGGAGGCGCTCTTCGGCGCCGCGTTCCTGAGCGCCGGCCACCGCGCATCCGCCGACCTCGTGCTGCGCCTGGTCGGCCCGCTGCTCGACGACCCCGGCCGCACGGGCGCCGCGCTCGACCCGAAGACGGCGCTGCAGGAGGTCGCGGCCGCGCTCGGCATGGGCGCGCCCGCCTACGAGCTCGAGGCGACCGGGCCCGATCACGCCCGCACGTTCGCCGCGCGGGTGCGCATCGACGGCGAGGTCGTCGCCGAGGGCACGGGCACGAGCAAGAAGGTCGCCGAGATGGCGGCAGCCCTGGCCGCGCACAGCCGCCTCACCGCCGAGGCGGCTGCGGCCGCCCCGGGCGCCTGACGTGCCGGAGCTGCCCGAGGTCGAGGTCGTGCGCGCGGGCCTCGCGCCCGCCGTCACCGGCGCCCGCGTCGAGGGCGTCGAGGTGCTCGACAGCCGATCGATCGCGCGCCACCCCGGCGACGCCGCCGCCTTCGAGGCGGCCCTCGTCGGCCGCGCGCTCGGCGCCCCCGCGCGGCGCGGCAAGTTCCTGTGGGTGCCGCTGCTCGGCGCCCCTGGGGACAGCCCGGCCGACGGGCCCGACGGCGGCCGGGACCCGGAGACGACGGATGCGCTCCTCGCGCACCTGGGGATGTCCGGCCAGCTGCTCGTGCGGGAGGTCGGCGCACCCGCCGACCGCCACACGCGCATCCGCCTGCTCCTCGACCAGCCGTCGCTGCACGCGGCCGGTCGCGGCGCGCTCGAGGTGCGCTTCGCCGACCAGCGCATCTTCGGTGGCCTCGCCGTGCGCCCGCTCGTCGACGGCGTGCCCGACCAGGCCGGGCACATCGCGCTCGATCCGGTCGACCCCGCCTTCGACGCATCCGCCATCGCCCGACGGCTCCGACGACGCAGGCAGGGCGTGAAGGCGGCGCTGCTCGACCAGACGCTCGTGTCGGGCATCGGCAACATCTACGCCGACGAGGCGCTGTGGCGCAGCCGCCTGCACTACGCGACGCCGGGGGAGCGGCTGACGCAGGCGCGGGCGCTCGCGCTGCTGGCCGACGTGCGCGACGTGCTCGAGCAGGCGCTCGCCGAGGGCGGCACGTCGTTCGACGCGCAGTACGTGAACGTCAACGGCCAGGCCGGCTACTTCGAGCACCGCCTGAACGCCTACGGCCGCGGCGGCCTGCCGTGCCCGCGCTGCGGGGCGACGATGGTGCGCGAGCCGTGGGCCAACCGCTCGTCGACGCGCTGCCCGCGCTGCCAGCGCAGGCCGCGCGGCGTCGGCGCCTGACGGCGCCGGCAGCGGCGGCCGCGCGTAGGCTCGAGGGATGGCCTTCGAAGGATTCACCCCCGACGCGTTCGCCTTCTACCGCGAGCTCGAGGCGCACAACGAGAAGCCGTGGTGGCAGGACAACAAGCCCCGCTACGACGCGGCCGTGCGGGCGCCGTTCGAGGCGCTCGCCGAGGAGCTCGAGCCCATCGCGAGCGCCGTCAAGCTCTACCGGCCGTACCGCGACGTGCGCTTCAGCCACGACAAGACGCCGTACAAGACGCGGCAGGGGCTCTTCGCGCAGCGCGCGCCCGGCATCGGCTGGTTCGTCAACCTCGACGCCTCGGGCGTCTCGCTCGGCGGCGGCTTCTTCGGCGACGCGACCTTCACGAAGGCCTACCGCGCGGCCGTGGAGGCGGCGGCGCCCGGCACCGAGCTCGAGCGCATCGTCGCCGACCTCGAGCACGCCGGGTACGACCTCGGCGGCGAGCAGCTGAAGACCGCGCCGCGCGGCGTCGACCCCGCGCACCCGCGCATCGCGCTGCTGCGGCGCAAGTGGCTCACGGCCAGGCGGCAGCTGTCGCCGGCGGACGCCTCGGGACCGGGGCTGCTCGACGCCCTCTTCGACACGGTCGACGACCTGCAGCCGCTCGTCGGCTGGGCCGCCGCGCACATCGCGCCCAAGCGCTGAGGCGGCGGCGCGTCAGCCCATCAGCCGGCGCGTGATCCGCTCGCGCCAGGGCGTGAACGGCGGGTAGACCATCCGCAGCGTGTCGACCGCGGTGGGCTTCGAGAACACGGGCTTGCGGTGGCTGAACGCCTCGAACGAGTGCCGCCCGTGGTACGCGCCCGAGCCGCTCTCGCCGACGCCGCCGAAGCGGATCGTGCGCGCGCCGTACTGGGCGAGCGCGACGTTGACGCCGACCGCGCCCGAGGAGGTCTCGCGCTCGACGCGCCGCACCACGTCGGCGTCGCGGGCGAAGACGTACAGCGCGAGCGGCTTGTCGGCGCCGCGCATCGTCTCGAGGAAGCCGTCGACGCCGTCGACGGGGAGCACAGGCAGGATCGGGCCGAAGATCTCCTCCTGCATCGCCGCCCCCGACTCGTCGACGTCGGTGAGGATCGTGGGCGCGACGTAGCGGGCCTCGGCGTCGACCTCGCCGCCGGTGACGACGGTGCCGTCGGCCAGCATCCCCTGCAGGCGCTCGGCGTGGGCGGCGCTGATGATGCGCGCGTAGTCGGGCGAGGTGCGCGCGTCGCCGAGCTGCTCGGCGGTCGCGCGGCGCAGCTCCTCGACGAGCTCGGCCTCGACCTCGCGGTCGACGCGGATGTGGTCGGGCGCGACGCACGTCTGGCCGGCGTTCAGCCACTTGCTCCAGGCGATCCGGCGGGCCGCCGCCGGGATGTCGGCGGAGCGGTGCACGTAGACGGGGCTCTTGCCGCCGAGCTCGAGCACCGTGGGCGTCAGGTGCTTCGCCGCGGCGGCCGCGACGATCCGCGCGACGCGGCCGTTGCCGGTGTAGAAGATGAGGTCCCAGCGCTGCTCGAGCAGCGCCGTCGTCTCGGGCACGCCGCCCTCGACGACGCGCACCGAGCGCGGGTCGAGGTACTGCGGCACGAGCGTCGCGAGCAGCCGCGACGTCGCCGGGGCGAGCTCGCTGGGCTTGATGACGACGGCGTTGCCGGCGGCGATCGCGCCGATGACGGGGCCGAGCGCGAGCTGCAGCGGGTAGTTCCACGGCGCGATGACGAGCGTCGCGCCGAGCGGCTCGGGCACGATCCGGGCGCTCGCCGGCTGCAGCGCGACCGGCACGGGCACGGGCGTCGCGGCCATCCACCGGCGCAGGCTCCGGCGCGCGTGGCGCGCCTCGGCGATCGTGAAGCCGATCTCGCTCAGGTGCGCCTCGATCGCGCTCTTGCCGAGGTCGTCGCGCAGCGCCGACTCCCACGCGCTCACGTGCTGCACGAGCATCCGCCTGAGCGCGTCGAGCTGCTGCTCGCGGTACGCGCGCGGGCGGGTCAGGCCCCCCACGACCGCCTTGCGCAGCTCGGCGGCGATGCCGGTCGTGGATGCGTCGGGCTGGGCCTTCGGGGCGGCGTCGGTCATGCGCTCATCGTGCCAGGCGCGGCTGTGCCCTCCTCGTCGCCGGCGCGCAGCCGCCGCTGCCAGCCGCCCTCGACGCCGATCGGCGCGAACCCGAGCGCCTCGTTGACGGCGAGCATGGGCCGGTTCTCCTCGGCGTTCCAGGTGATGACGCGGGTGCGGTCGGGGTGGCGGCGGCCGAGCTGCAGCAGGTTCTCGGCCTTCACGAGCATGCCGAGGCGGTGCCCGCGGTGGTCGGCGTGCACGAGCGTGTCCTCCTGGAAGGCCGGCTTGCCGGGCTCCGGCAGCACCAGGATCGTGAACGCGACCGCCTCGCCCGTCGCGCGGTGGAGCGCGGCCGCCTGCAGCGGCGTCTGGCCGGCCTCGGCCATCTCGGCCTCGTAGCGCTGCAGCCGGGCTGCATTCCACGTCTCCTCGTCGACGTCGAGGCCCGCGGCCGGGGCGTCGGTCGCCATGCGGGCGTGCAGGGCAGCCATCGCGTCGCGCAGCTCGGGCGGCGTCGCGCCCTCCCACGAGCGCACCTCGTAGGCCTCGCCCGCGCGCGCCGACGCATCCGCCCTGTGCCGTTCGAGCTCGTGCTGGGCCCGCTCGACGTCGAGCTCGGAGATGCGCTCGACCTGCTCGAGGCGGTAGCCGAGGGAGGTGAGCAGGTGGGCGGGCGCGTCGGCCGCGATCGCGCCGTGCCCGCTCTCGGGCGCGAGGCCCGCGTCGCCCTCGGCGGGCGGCCGATGGTCGACCCACACCTGCAGGCTCGTGGCGCCGAGCTCGGCCCCGACCGGCTCGAGGCGCTCCATGAGCGCCCGCCCGATGCCGCGGCCGCGCGCCTCGGGCACGACCCACGCCGAGAGGTAGGCGGCTCGCGCGCCCTCCTCGCGGCCGATCGCGGCGACGCAGCGGGCCACGTCGACGCCGTCCTCGACGATGAGGAACCGGCGCGAGATCGAGTCCTCGTCGTGGCGCAGCTTCGCGACCAGCTCGTCGACGGTCGTGTCGAACGCCTCGTCGCCCCAGAAGTGCTGCGTCACGCGGTTGGCGGTGTCGGCGTAGCGCGCGACGAGCGCGAGCGCCGGCTCGTCGAAGTCGTCGGCGGGGCGCTGCAGCTCGATCCACTCGAGCTCGCGGTGGCCGGTCACGGCTGCGGCTCCTTCCACTGCCACTGCGCCTCGTAGGCGACGGGCAGGAACCCGGATGCCTCGTTCACGGCGAGCATCGGACGGTTCTCCTCGGCGTTCCAGGTCACGACCCGCACGAGGTCGGGCCGCAGCTCGCGCAGCCGCAGCAGGTTGTCGAGCTTCATGAGCATGCCGAGGCCGTGGCCGCGGTGCGGGGTCGTGACGAGCGTGTCGTGCTGCCGCGCGGTCGCGCCGCTCGTGGGCAGGATGAGCGTCGTGAAGCCGACGAGCTCGCCCGTCGCGCGCTCGCGGGCGGCGACGGTCAGGAGCGTGCGCCCGCCCTCCTGCTTCGACTGCTCGAACGCTGCGAGCCGCTCGTCGTCCCACGTCTCGGGCTCCAGGGCGAGCCCTGCGACGGGGGCGTCGATCGACATGCGCTCGTGCAGCGCGCGCATGCTCTCGCGGTGCTCGGCAGGCGTCTCGCCCTGCCAGCGCACGAGCTCGTACGCGCTCGCCCGTGCGAGCGCCGAGGCGTGCCGCTCGTCGAGGTCGGGCAGCGCCGCGAGCTCGGCGACCGAGACGCGATAGACCTGCTCGAGCTCGTAGCCGCGCGCGACGAGCGGCGCGGTGCCGGGCTCCGCCGGGTCGGCGCCGCCGAAGCCGGTCCGCGCGGTCACGGGCCCGTTCGCCGCGCCGATCGCCGACACCACGATCGTCGTGCGGCCGTCGCGGGCCGCCTCCTCGTGCGCGCGGGCGACGAGCGCCTCCGCCACCTCGCGCTGCGCGTCGAGCGGCAGCCGGGGCTCGGGCTCGACGGTCACCTCGGTCATGTCGACCGAGTCGAGCAGCCGTGCGTACATCGTGAGGACCCCGACGAGGTCGTCGCCCGCCCACGCCAGCAGGCGGTCGACGCGGCCGTCGTGGGTGGGCCGCAGCGACGCGAGGTGCTCGACGGGCGTGTTCACGTAGACGCCCTCGGTGTAGCGGAGCACGTTGCTGCGCTCGTTGAACTCGTGCGAGCGACGAAGCGCGTCGCCGGCCTCGCCAGGCTCGTCGGGGCTCGCGGGCAGCGGGAAGGGGCGGATGTCGATCTGCATGGGGTTCCGCCGCTCGCACCGGCACCGTGCCGGCGGGCAGCCTTGCAGACTAGCCGCGCGCGCGCCTGGCGCGCAACGGGCCGCCGCGCGGCTACGGTGGCCTGAGCACGACCCGGGAGCCGCATGCACCTCAAGACCCTCACCGTCAAGGGCTTCAAGTCGTTCGCGCGCCCCACGACCTTCCAGTTCGAGCCGGGCGTCACGTGCGTCGTCGGCCCCAACGGCTCCGGCAAGTCCAACGTCGTCGACGCGCTCGCATGGGTGATGGGCGAGCAGGGGGCGAAGACGCTCCGCGGCGGCAAGATGGAGGACGTCATCTTCGCCGGCACCGCGACGTCGGGCCCGCTGGGCCGCGCGCACGTCGAGCTCGTGATCGACAACGCCGACGGCGCGCTGCCGATCGAGTACGCCGAGGTGCAGATCTCGCGCACCCTGTTCCGCAACGGCGGGAGCGAGTACGCGATCAACGGCGAGTCGTGCCGGCTGCTCGACGTGCAGGAGCTGCTGAGCGACTCCGGCCTCGGCCGCGAGATGCACGTCATCGTCGGCCAGGGCCAGCTCGACAACGTGCTGCAGGCGACGCCGGCCGACCGCCGCGGCTACATCGAGGAGGCCGCCGGCATCCTCAAGCACCGTCGCCGCAAGGAGAAGACCCTCCGCAAGCTCGACGCGATGCAGGCCAACCTCACGCGCCTGCAGGACCTCGCGGGCGAGATCCGGCGGCAGCTGAAGCCGCTCGGCCAGCAGGCCGAGATCGCCAAGGAGGCGGCGACCATCCAGGCGACGGTGCGCGACGCGCGCGCCCGGCTCATCGCCGACGAGGTGCTGGGCCTGCGCGCCCAGCTCGAGTCGGCCGCCCGCTCCGAGTCGGAGCGGAAGTCCGAGCGCATCGTGCTGCAGGAGCAGCTCGAGCAGGCGCGGCTGCGCGCCGGCCGCATCGAGGAATCGATGGTCGGCGACGACGTCGACCGCGCCCGCACCGTCGCGCACGGCCTCGAGCGCGAGCTCTCGCGCCTGCAGTCGCTGCACGCGCTCGCCGGCCAGCGCCTCGCGCTGCTCGAGGAGGCGCCCGACCTCGGCGACGCCGCACCGCTCGTGACGCCCGACATGGTGCAGGCCGCGCGCGACGAGGCTGCCGCGCTCGGCGACCGGGTGGCGGATGCGGAGGGCCGGCTGGGCAAGGCGGCGGCCGCGACCGCCCTCGCCCGCGCCGAGCTCGACTCGCTCGACGAGGAGATCGCCACGCAGGCCGCACTCGTGTCGAAGCACGACCTGGAGGCCGCGGGGCACCGCTCGAAGGTCGAGGTCGCGCAGTCGACGCTCGCCGCCCGGGAGGCGGAGGTCGCGCGGCGCGAGACCGCGCTCGCGAACGCCCGGCAGCGGCTCGCCGAGGCGACCGAGGCCGCGGGCGCGCTCGGCGACGAGCAGGAGGCGGGCGACGCGGAGTCGCTCGCGGGCGCGTACCGCGACGCCGACGAGGCGCAGGCCGCGCTCTCGGCGGCGCTCGACGAGCGGCGCGATGCGCTGCACGCGGTCGAGCGCGAGCGCGACGCCCTCGCCGCCCGCACGTCGGCCCTGACGTCCGCGCTCGAGACGGGCAACGCATCCGCCGGCATCCTCGACGCCGGCATCGCCGGCGTCACCGGGCTCGTCGCCGAGCGCGTGAAGGTGCGCAAGGGCTTCGAGGCCGCCATCGCGGCGGCGCTCGGCACGCTCGGCGAGGCCGTGCTCGCCGAGACGCGCGATGCCGCGGCCGCGGCGATCGAGCACGCGCACGACGCGGGCCTCGGCCGCATCGAGGCGGTCGTCGGCGACGCGGTGCCGATGCGCCCCGACGTGCCCGAGGTCGAGGGCGCCGTGCACGCGCCGACGGTCGTGGATGCGCCGGCCGGCGTGCTCGGCGTGCTCGCGTTCACGTTCGTGGTCGACACGATCGAGGCTGCGCGCGACGCCGGGCCCCGCATCGCGGCGCTCGAGCTCGGCGCCCCGGTGACGATCGTCACGCGGCGCGGCGACTACGTGAGCGAGTACCTCATGCGCGGAGGCTCGGACGACGCGCAGTCGCGGCTCGAGCTGCTCGCCGAGCGCGACGCCGCCATCGAGCGGCTCGACGAGCTCCGGGCCGCGATCGAGCGCGAGGCGGGCGCACTCGAGGACGCCCGCCAGGCCCACCAGCAGGCGAAGCGCGCGGCGGCCGAGGCGCTCGAGACGCTCCGCGCCCACGATGCGGCGTCGGCGGCGAGGGGCGAGCAGCGCAGCCGGGCTCGCGCGCGCCTGGAGGCCGCGACCGGCGAGCACGACCGCGCGGCCGCGGCGCTCGCGGAGGCGCGCGGCGGCATCGACGAGGCCCGGCGGGCCGTCGAGGCGGCCGAGCTCGCCCTCGAGCGCTTCCAGGACAAGCCCCGCCCGATGCTCGACGCATCCGCCCGCGACGGGCTGCTCGCCGAGCTCGAGGCGGCGCGGGGCGCCGAGACCGACCTGCGCGTCGAGCTCGAGACGGCGCGCGAGCGCGTGCGTGCCGAGCTCGCGCGCGCCGCCGCGCTCGAGCGCGACGTCGAGGCGCAGCGCGCGCGCGCCGAGGAGGCCGCGCGACGCGCGGTGCTGCGCGAGCGGCAGCGCGAGCAGGCGTCGCGTGTGCTCGCGGCGATCCCGCCGGTGCTCGGCGTCGCCGAGCGCTCGGTGCAGGAGGCGCGCGCGGTGCTCGCAGAGCGCGAGGCCGCCCGGCGCGACCGCAACGAGGAGCTCGGGCGGCTGCGGCGCGACGAGGCGGTGCTGCGCGAGCGGCTGCAGGAGCTCACCGAGCACGTGCACGTCGCCGAGATGGAGACGTACGAGCAGCGGCTGCACCTGTCGAACCTGCTCGAGCGCGCCGGCAGCGAGCTGGGGCTCGAGGAGGCCGTGCTCGTCGCCGAGCACGCGCCCGAGGAGGGCTGGGACCGCAAGGCCGAGCAGGCGCGGCTGCAGGACGCCGAGCGCAAGCTCGCGCGGCTCGGCCGCGTCAACCCGCTCGCGCTCGAGGAGTTCGCGGCGCTCGAGCAGCGCCACACGTTCCTCACCGAGCAGCTCTCCGACCTCGCGAAGACCCGCAAGGACCTCGAGCAGATCATCGCCGACCTCGACGTGACGATGGAGGCGATCTTCGCGGCGGCCTTCGAGGACACCAAGGCGGCGTTCACCGAGGTGTTCCCGATCCTGTTCCCTGGCGGCTCCGGCGCGCTCGCGCTCACCGACCCCGACGACCTGCTGAACACCGGCGTCGAGGTGACGGTGCGGCCCGCCGGTAAGAAGATCGACCGGATCTCGCTGCTCTCGGGCGGCGAGCGGTCACTCGCGGCCGTGGCGCTCATGGTGGCGATCTTCAAGGCCCGGCCGAGCCCGTTCTACATCATGGACGAGGTCGAGGCGGCGCTCGACGACGCCAACCTGGGTCGCCTGCTGACGGTCTTCGAGCAGCTGCGCGAGAGCTCGCAGCTGATCATCATCACGCACCAGAAGCGCACGATGGAGATCGCGGATGCGCTCTACGGCGTCTCGATGCGGCAGGACGGCGTCTCGGCGGTCGTCGGGCAGCGCACGACGCGCGAGCGCGAGCCCGTCGACGCGTAGCCCCCTCCGCCGCCCCCGCCACCTCCGCTGGTCGAGCCTCCCCTCCGCTGGTCGAGCCGTCGGCCGAAGGCCGACGAGTCGAGACCACCGCAGCGGATGCCCCCCTCCGCTGGTCGAGCCGTCGGCCGCAGGCCGACGAGTCGAGACCACCCCGGTCGATGGCCCCCTCCGCTGGTCGAGCCGTCGGCCGCAGGCCGACGAGTCGAGACCACTCGCCGCACCTCGACCACCGGGCCGACCCGCCATCCACAGGCACCCGCACCGCCCGCCCCGCCCCGTGCATCCGCCTGCCAGCCTCACACGCATGGGATGGGTGTACATGCTCCGCTGCCGCGACGGCAGCTACTACGTCGGCAGCACGCGAGATCTCGAGGAGCGCCTGGCTCTCCACCGGCGCGGTCTCGGGGCGCAGTACACCCGGCACCGCCTGCCGGTGGAGCTGGTCTGGTGCGAGGGCCTCGAGAGCATCGCCGACGCGTTCGCGATGGAGAAGCGGATCCAGGGCTGGAGCAGGGCGAAGCGGGAAGCGCTGATCCGCGGCGACTTCGCTGAGATCTCGCGGCTCGCGCACGTGCGGGGCGGGCGGAGGGCGAGGGGGTGAGTGGGCGATCGCCGGGGTGATCCTCCGCGGCGGTTGGTCTCGACTCGCCGGCCTGCGGCCGGCGGCTCGACCAGCGGAGGTGGGTGGAGCCGGCGGCTCGACCGGCGGGAGGTGAGGCGCGGCGGGTGGTCTCGACTCGCCGGCCTGCGGCCGGCGGCTCGACCAGCGGGGGAACGCGCGGTCGCGGGTGGTCTCGACTCGTCGGCCTTCGGCCGACGGCTCGACCAGCGGGACGCGGGGGTCGACCAGCGGGTGCGGGTCGACCAGCGGGTGCGGGGTCAGCGCAGGGCCGACTCCAGGGAGACGACGCCCTCGCCGTAGATGTCGTCGACGGCCGCCTGCATCGAGCCGTCGTCGTAGAGCACCTGCAGCACGACGATGCCGTCCAGCCCGAAGTGCCCCAGCACATCCGGCCGGTCGAGCGTCATGAGGTCCTCCTGCACCGCGGCGATCGTCGCCTCGTCGAGGTCGCCCGTCGAGTGCTCGATCGCCGGCAGCGTGATGGCGGCGAGGTCGAGCAGCGCGCCGACCTGCGTGACCGTCTGCGACTCGGCGTCGTAGGTCGCCTGCATCGCGACGCCCTGCACCCATCGCACGCCCGACGTCTCCTGGTGCTCGACCGCCGCCCAGTCCCAGCCGGCGAGCGCCGGCCCGGCGCACTGGGGCGGTGCCGACTCCGCGACCGCGCCGAGGCACAGCATCGGCGTGCCGTCGGCGCCCTCGAGCACGGTGCCGATCGCGATGCGCGGCTCGACGGCGCTCAGCATGGGCAGGTCGGCGAGGCGGGCCTGCGCCTCCTCGCCCGTCACGACCGGCGGCGCGGGCGCGGTGGGGGAGTCGGATGCGGTGGGCTCGGTGCCGGGGCTCGCCCCGGGGTTCGCCGCGCAGCCCGCGACGGCGAAGACGACAGCGGCGGCGACGCAGCCGGCCAGCACGATGCTTCTCATGGCATCACGGTAGGTCTGCGGTGCCCGAACCACATCCCAACGTTCGGCGCGATTCGCGCGTCCGCGACCTGGGAGGATCGACGACGTGACCGACCGCGACGCCCTCTTCGCCCGCCTGCGCCGCAGGCCCGACGTGGAGGATCCGACGCTGCAGGCCCACGACGCATCCGACGCCCTCATCCTCGACGAGGCGATGCGCGGCGGCCGGCTGCCCGCGGACGTCGTCGTGATCGGCGACCGCCACGGGGCCCTCACGCTCGGTGCGCTGCAGGCGGGCGCCGAGCGCGTGCGCGTGCACCAGGACTCGATCGTGGGCGAGCGCGCGCTCGACGCCAACGCGGCCGAGCTCGGCATGGCCGGCTTCGCGCACCACGGCCTCGACGCATCCTTCGTCGAGGGCGCCCGGCTCGTGCTCCTGCAGCTGCCGCGCTCGCTCGACGCCCTCGACGAGATCGCCGAGCTCGTCGCCACCTACGCCGACGACCGGGTGCGGGTCGTCGCCGGCGGCCGCGTCAAGCACATGACGATGGGCATGAACGCGCTGCTGGGCCGCAGCTTCCGCAGCGTGCACGCGTCGCTCGGCCGCCGCAAGTCGCGCGTGCTGCACGCCGAGGACCCCACCCGCCCCGGCATCTCGTGGCCCCGCACCAGGCGGCACGACCTCGACGGCCTGCCGCTCGTCGTGGTCGCGCACGGCGCGGCGTTCGCGGGCACCGGCATCGACATCGGCGCCCGCGCGCTGCTCGCGCACCTCGACGCGATGCCGGATGCGTCCCACGCGATTGACCTCGCGTGCGGCACGGGGGTGCTCGGCGTCGCGCTCGCCCTGCGCCGCCCGCACGTGCAGGTGCTCGCGCTCGACGCCTCCGAGGCGGCGATCGCCTCGACGCGCGCCACCGCCGAGGCGAACGGCGTCGCCGACCGCGTCGGCGCGCGCCGCGCCGACGGGCTCGAGGGCGTGCCCGACGCGTCAGCGCCGCTCATCCTGCTCAACCCGCCGTTCCACATCGGCGCCGCGGTGCACACAGGCGCGGCCGAGCGCCTCATCGCCGACGCCGGCCGCGCCCTCGCGCCGGGCGGCGAGCTGTGGTGCGTCTGGAACAGCCACCTCGGCTACCGGCAGCAGCTCGACCGCATCGGCCCGACGCGGCAGGTGCACCGCGACCCGAAGTTCACCGTCACGGCCACGCGGCGCACCTGACCCCGGCCCGGTCCACCGCGCGTTCACCCGCCCGTCACCGACACGCCGACCGCGCTCCACCGCGCGGACGCGCACGTCTGCTCGGATGGATGCACAGGAACCCGGCCACGTATGAGGTGGCCGGGCTTCGTGCTTCCGGGGGCTGGTGGGGCGTCCCCGAACAGGCGGAGGCCCCGAGCAGTATGAGTGCTCGGGGCCTCCGATCCTCCGAAGAGGATCCCCTTCCGAAGAAGGTGGGATCATCATGCGCCCGGCCGACCCGCGGCGCAAGTGGCCCCGTGGAAGTGGGTTCAACCTGCGGTCGAAGGTTTGGTGCTGGCCGCCCAGCAGCGCAGCATGAGCGCCGACCGGTGGCCGGCGCAGTCGGCCGCGAGCGCGGGCAGGTCGGCGACCCCGAGCCGCCCGGCGCCCTTCCGCACGGCCACGTCGCCGAGCAGCAGCACATCCGGGTCGCCCAGCCGCAGCGACAGGTACCCGACCGTCCACGGGCCGATGCCCTTGAGCCCCAGCAGCTGCCGCCGCATGGCGTCGAGGTCGGATGCGGGGGAGACGTCGATCGCGCCGCTCGCGACCGCCTCGGCGGCCCGTCGCACGGCGGCCGTCTTCGCGGCCGGGCCGCGCAGCACGTCGGCCCCCGCCGCCACCTGCGCCATCGTCGGGAAGCAGCGGTCGACCCCCTCCTCGGCGAGCGCCGGCGGCAGCGGGTCGCCGAGCGCCGCCAGCAGCCCCAGCTGCAGCGTCGCCGCCGCGACGGTGATCTGCTGGCCCACGATCGCGCGCACGAGCATCTCGTGCGCGTCCGCGCAGCCGGGCTGCGCCAGCGCGGGGGCCGCCGCGATCGCGGCCGCCAGCGCCGGGACGCCGTGCCGCGCCGCGGCCCACGCGAGCCGCTCATCGGCCGCCCGTCGCGTATCCGCCCCGCCGGTGCCGTCGGCGCCCAGGTCGAACACGCGCGCGAGGTCGGGATCGTCTGTGCGCGCGAACCCGTCGGCGACCTCGGCGCGCGCCACCCGCGGGCCGGGGAGCGCGCGGCGGTAGCCGTCGGGCGCCACGACCTCGACGCCCGGCACCGCGCGCGGCGCGAGCCACGCGAGGATGCCGGGCGCTCCGGTCACGGTCGGTTCAGACGTTGCGGTCGTCGCGCTCGTCGAGCTCGCGCTCGCCGAGGATGTGGCCCTCCGCGAGGCGCCGGCGCACCTCGTCGATGGCCTCCGGCTCCATGTCCTCGTGCGCCGCCTCGCGGAGCACGTCCTCGTGGAAGTCGGCGGCGGGCGCCTCCTTGCCCTTCGCGTCGACGACCTTGAGGCCGCCGGTGTGCGTCGACTCGACGCGCAGCGGGCGGTAGAACGTCGTGCCCGTGGCGTCGACGATGTGGTAGTGCCCGTCGGCGCCGAGCTCGGCCTCGGAGAGGCCCAGGTGCAGCGACGCGTCGCCGGTCTCCTTGGCCGCAACGCGCATCCGCACGAGCGATGCGACGGTCGCGATGACCATCGACGCGAGGATGACGATGAGCGAGTGCCAGGTCTCGATGTGGGGCACCCACTCGATCGGCTCGCCGTTGTTGAGGAACGGGAGCTCGTTGACCTCCATGGCGTGGAAGACGAGCTTCACGCCGATGAAGGCGAGGATCGCCGCGATGCCGTAGTGCAGGTAGACCAGGCGGTCGAGCAGGCCGCCGAGCAGGAAGTAGAGCTGGCGCAGGCCCATGAGGGCGAAGATGTTGCAGGCGAAGACCAGGAACGGGTCGGTCGTCACCGAGAAGATCGCCGGGATCGAGTCGATCGCGAACAGCAGGTCGGTCGTGCCGAGCGCGATGATCACCATCAGGAACGGGGTGAAGTACTTCACGCCGTCGATCTGCATCGACGTCTTGCCGCCGTTCCACTGGTCGGTGAAGTTCACGCGGCGCTTCAGCAGCCGCACGATGAGGTTGTCCTTCTCGCCCGACTCGTCCTCGTCGCCGAAGGCCTGCTTCCAGGCGACGTAGACCAGGTAGGCGCCGAAGATGTAGAACACCCACGAGAACGACTCGATGATCTGCACGCCGACGAGGATGAAGATGCCGCGCAGCACGATCGCGATCATGATGCCGATCATGAGCACGCGCTGCTGCATCTCCTTCGGCACCGTGAAGCGGCTCAGGATGATGATGAAGACGAAGAGGTTGTCGATCGAGAGCGAGTACTCGAGCAGCCAGCCGGTGACGAACTCGCCGGCCTTGACGCCGTCGCCCATCACCCACAGCACGCCGGCGAACACGAGCGCGAGACCGACGTAGACGCCGACCCAGGTCGTCGCCTCCTTCATGGAGGGCACGTGCGGCCGCTTCACGACGATCAGCAGGTCGAAGATGAGGATGGCGACGAGGATCGCCATGGAGGCGATCTCGAAGATCTGGTACGGAGTCAAGCGGAACGCCTCTCGGGTGGGGTGCGCGAACGGACGCGAACGTCTCTCCCGCGCAAGCTGCTGCGCCTCCGCGACCGGGAGCCCGAGGGCTCCGTGATGACGATCGCGGCGTGACGGGATACTCCCCTTCGCCAGGGGACGAGTCTACCCGGCCCGCCGCCTAGCATGGAGCCATGGCAGCGAAGTGGTCTCTCTCCGGCGCCCTGCGGGGCATGTTCCAGCGCGAGACCATCACGGAGGAGACCTGGGACGACCTCGAGACGGCCCTCATCACCGCCGACTTCGGCCCCGACATCACCGAGCAGCTCGTCGCCGCGCTGCGCGCCGACGTCGAGCGCCTCATGGTCGACGACCCGCAGGACCTCCGGCGCATGCTGCGGGAGCGGCTCGAGGAGCGGTTCGCCGCGTACGACCCGACGCTGTCGCTGCAGGAGCGGCCGGCGGTCATCCTCGTGGTGGGCGTCAACGGCGTCGGCAAGACCACCACGATCGGCAAGCTCGCCCGCTTCCTCGTCCGCAACGGCCAGTCGGTCGTCGTCGGCGCCGCGGACACCTTCCGCGCCGCCGCGGTCGAGCAGCTCGCCACGTGGGCGCAGCGCGCCGGCAGCGCGATCGTGCGCCCCGAGCGCGAGGGCCAGGACCCGGCATCCGTCGCCTTCCAGACGGTCGAGGCCGCGAAGGCGCACGGCCACGCGATGTGCATCGTCGACACCGCGGGCCGCCTGCACACCAAGGGCGGGCTCATGGACGAGCTCGGCAAGGTCAAGCGCGTCATCGAGAAGCAATCGCCCATCTCGGAGGTGCTGCTCGTGCTCGACGCGACCACCGGCCAGAACGGCGTGAGCCAGGCGCAGGCCTTCATCGAGCACGCCGGCATCACGGGCCTCGTCATCACGAAGCTCGACGGCTCGGCCAAGGGCGGCTTCATCCTCGCCGTGCAGGAGCGCACCGGCATCCCCATCAAGCTCATCGGGCAGGGCGAGGGCATCGACGACCTGACGGGCTTCACGCCGCACGTGTTCGTCGAGCAGCTGGTCGGTTGAGCCTTCAGTCCGCCGTGTCCGGCCGCGTGAGCGGCCCCACGATCGTCAGCATGCCGTCCTCGATGCGCGCCTGGTCCTCCGTGATGACGGTCGCGTGCGCGCCCCGCACCCACAGCAGCCCCGTCGCGTCGCCGCGCCCCGCGTGCCCGACGATGCCGAAGTCGCTGCCCGGGAGGCGCCGGCCCGCGGTGCCCGGGTGCGACGAGAGCACCTCCGGCGTCGCGAGCGCGACCGTGCCGGTCTGCACCGACCCGTAGGCGGTGAGCACGATCGGCCCCCACACGGCGTGCAGGCGGCGCACGAGGTCGGCGTCGAGGTCCTGCCCGGCGACGAGGATGCGCCGCAGCCGCGGCGGCGCCTCGCCGGTGCGCTCGAGCTCGTCGAGGATGCCCGTGAGCTGCCCGGGCGACGCCGAGACGACCGAGACGAAGCGGTCGCGGATGATGCGGATGCGGTCGGCCGGCGGCGTGTGGGCGGCGCTCACGAGCGTCGCGCCGGTGAGCAGCGCCATGCCGAGCAGCTGCAGCCCCTTGCCGCGGTGGAGGGGAGCGCACGCGAGCATCACGTCGGTGCCCTCGACGCCCAGCCGGTCGTGGATGCCGGCGAGCTGGCGCAGGCCCTGCACGCCCATCGCCCCCTGCACGTGGGTCGTCACGGTGCCCGCGAGCGACCGCGACGGCAGCGCGATGCGCGCGCGGCGGCGCGTGCGCCCGAGCCCCGAGCCGTCGGCCGCCGACCACTCGAGGATCTGCGCGCCCGTGACCGTCGGCCCCCGGTGCCACTCGGGCGCGTCGCCGTCGTGCACGAGCAGTGCGTCGCGGGGGATCGCCGGGCGCAGCTCCTCGAGGGAGCCGGGGCTGATCGGCATGACGTCGAGGCCGAGCCGAGCCGCACCGAGGAGCGCGACGGGCATCGCCGGTCCCGCGACGGCGACCACGACGGGCCGCGGGCGGCGCTCGAGCGGATCGAGGTACAGCACGGCGGCTGCGCCCTCGGCGGCCCGCCAGAGCTCGCCGAACGTGGCGCTCCAGCCGTCGACCACCAGCCCCAGCCGGTCGCCGTGCACCCGCGCGGCGTGCCGAGCCAGCGCGGTGATCGTGAAGCCGTGGCGCCGCACGCTGCGCCACAGCGACCTCGCGTGCGTCGGCGGCATGCCTCTCAGGCGCATCCCGTCCTCCTCGTGGTGACGCATCCAGCATGCCAGGCGGCCGCGCCCGAGGTCGGCGCGGCGCGGCGGTAGACTCGGGCCCACCATGGCTGCGTTCGGTTCCCTCTCCACCCGCCTCACCGAGACCCTCGCCAAGCTCCGCACGAAGGGCAAGCTCTCCGCCGCGGACGTCGACGGGACGGTGCGCGAGATCCGTCGCGCCCTGCTCGACGCCGACGTGGCGCTCGAGGTCGTCAAGTCCTTCACCGCCGCGGTGCGCGAGCGCGCGCTCGGCGCGGAGGTGTCGGAGGCGCTCAACCCCGCGCAGCAGGTCGTGAAGATCGTCAACGACGAGCTCGTCACGATCCTCGGCGGCGAGAGCCGTCGGCTCGAGCTGGCGAAGACGCCGCCGACCGTGATCATGCTCGCCGGCCTCCAGGGCGCGGGCAAGACGACCCTCGCGGGCAAGCTCGCCAAGCATCTCGCGGGGCAGGGGCACACGCCGCTGCTCGTCGCGAGCGACCTCCAGCGCCCGAACGCCGTCACGCAGCTGCAGGTGGTCGGCGGCCAGGCGGGCGTGCCCGTCTTCGCCCCGGAGCCCGGCAACGGCGTCGGCGACCCCGTGCGCGTCGCGCGCGACGGCGTCGCCGAGGCGCGTCGCCGCCAGCACGACATCGTCATCGTCGACACGGCCGGCCGCCTCGGCGTCGACGCCGACATGATGCGCCAGGCCGCAGACATCCGGAAGGCCGTGCAGCCCGACGAGGTGCTGTTCGTCATCGACGCGATGATCGGCCAGGACGCGGTCGCGACCGCGAAGGCCTTCCAGGAGGGCGTCGACTTCACCGGCGTCGTGCTCACGAAGCTCGACGGCGACGCCCGAGGCGGCGCGGCGCTCTCGATCCGCGGCCTCACCGGCAAGCCGATCCTCTTCGCCTCCACGGGCGAGACGCTCGACGACTTCGAGCCGTTCCACCCCGACCGCATGGCGAGCCGCATCCTCGACCTGGGCGACATCCTCACCCTCATCGAGCAGGCGCAGAAGGCGTTCGACGAGGAGGAGGCGCACCGCCTCGCCGAGGCGATCGCCACCGACGGCTTCACGCTCGAGGACTTCCTCAAGCAGATGCAGCAGCTGCGCAAGGCCGGCAACTTCAAGCAGATGCTCGGCATGCTCCCGGGCGCGAAGGGCATGCGCGAGGCGATCGACTCGTTCGACGAGCGCGAGCTCGTGCGCACCGAGGCCATCATCCAGTCGATGACCCCGCAGGAGCGCAAGCAGTCGAAGATCCTCAACGGCTCGCGCCGGCTGCGCATCGCGCGCGGCGCGGGCGTCACCGTCACCGACGTCAACCAGCTCATCGCGCGCTTCGAGCAGGCCGCCAAGATGATGAAGACCGTCGCGAAGGGCGGCGTGCCGAACATGCCCGGCATGGGACCGATGCCGCCCGGCATGCGCCAGCCCAAGAAGGGCGGCAAGCCGCAGGGCAAGCAGCTGAAGCGCTCCGGCAACCCCGCGAAGCGCACCGACGCGCCCGCCGCGCAGCCGCAGGGCAGCGCGTTCGGCGCGCCGAAGCCCGACGGCGCGTTCGGCCAGCTCTCCGACACCGACCAGGAGGCGCTGCAGCGCATGCTCGGCAACCGCTGATCCAGGCGGCGCGCGCCCGCGGCGCGTACGGTGGGCGCATGGCACGCATCCTCGTCCTCGGCGCCCACGGCAGGGTCGCCCTCCTCGCCCAGCGCATGCTCAGCGACGCCGGGCACACCGTCCACGGCGCCATCCGCAACCCCGACCACGCGGCCGAGGTCGCCGAGTCCGGCGCCGAGCCGATCGTGCGCGACCTCGAGCGGCTCGAGCAGGCGGGCGTCGACGAGCTGCTGCAGGGCTTCGACGTCGTCGTCTGGTCGGCCGGCGCCGGCGGCGGCTCGCCCGAGCGCACGCGCGCCGTCGACCAGGACGCGGCGCTGCGGGTGCTGGATGCCGTGACGCGGTCGGGCGCGCGGCTCGTGATGGTGTCGTACTTCGGCGCGAGCCGCGACCACGGCATCGCCCGGGACGACCCGTTCTTCGCCTACGCCGAGGCGAAGTCCATCGTCGACGAGGCGATCCGCGACTCCGGCGCCGACTGGGTGATCCTGGCGCCGTCGACCCTGACGATGGACGACGAGACCGGCATCGAGCTCGATGCGCCGGCCGGGTCGGTGCAGCCGGGCGAGATCCCGCGCGCCACCGTCGCCCGCATGATCGCCGAGGTCGTCGCGCACCCCGCCGTGCGCGGGCTGACGCTCCGCGCGAACCGCGGGGGCACGCCCGTCGCGGAGGCGCTCGGGTCGCTGCCCAACATGGGCTAGAGCTCGATCGACGCCATGTGCGAGCCGGAGACCTTCACGTAGCCGAGGCTCGCGTACAGCCCGTCGGCGCCCGTCGGGCTCGCGGTGTCGACGTCGAGCACGGCCGCCTCCATGCCGTCGGCCGCGAACGAGCGCATCCCGGCCGACAGCAGCGCGAGCGCGACGCGGCGGCCGCGGTAGGCGCGGCGCACGCCGAGCAGGTCGGTGTAGCCGAAGCGGTAGCCGCGCAGCGCGAAGTCGCCCTCGTAGCGGCTCGCGAGCTGGTACCCGACGACGAGCGGCGCGCCCGCCTCGAGGGCCGCGCGGGTGTCGTCGTCGGTCGAGGGGTCGGCGAGGAGCGCCGCGGTGTCGGGCGCGTCGTCGACGACGAGCCACGACCAGCCCGGCGCGAACTCGGTGCGGCCGCTCGTCCACTGCTCGTGGGTGGTCGGCTCGCTGCCCCAGTGGTCGCGGAACGCGTCGTTGTGCGCGAGCCTGGTGGGCTCGTCGAGCTCGGCGCTCCACGGCACGAGGCGCAGCGAGCCGGCGAGCTCGACCTCCGGGATGGGGTGCTCGGCGCCGAGCGGGCGCTTGAGGTCGGCGAACCACCGGCGCGGCTCGAAGCCGCCGGCCTCGTGCAGGCGCAGCTTCGACTCGGGCGCGTCGTCCTCGGCGAACGTCGCGATGCGCGCCGGCAGCTCCTTGCCGGAGGCCGCGAGCAGCTGCCGGGCGCGGGCGACGAGCCATGCCTGCAGCTGCGCGCCGATGCCCTCGCCGCGGCGCTCGGGGTGCACGTTGCCGAAGACGAAGGCCCGCACGGTGCGCGCGTCGCCGGGCCGGGTCTCGGCGAAGCCGGATGCGACGAGGCGGCCGTCGGGGTCGAAGCCCAGGATCGAGTCGGTCTCGAGCCGCTTCCAGGGTGCGGCGAGGCCGTCGCGCACCTCGTCGAGCGACTCGCGGTACGGCTCGCGGTCGGCCTCGCCGACGGCGCCGAGCAGCGCGGTGAGCGCCGGTGCGTCGTCGACGGTCGCCGGGCGCCACGTGAGGCCTCCGGCGGTGAGCGGCGGCAGGGTGTAGGGCGCGGCGGCGCGCTCGGCGATCGGGGCGAGGTCGGCGGTCACCGGACAAGGCTATGAGGCGGTGGCCCTAGGGTCGAGGCATGACCCACCGACCCACTCGCATCGGCGTGCAGCTCGCGCCGCAGCACACGACCATGCAGGCCACGATCGACGCCGCGCGGCGGCTCGAGGAGATGGGCGTCGACGCCGTCTTCGGCTGGGACCACTTCTTCCCGCTCTCGGGCGACGCCGACGGCGCGCACTTCGAGGCGACGGCGCAGCTCGCGGCGTGGGCCGTCGCGACCGAGCGCGTGCAGATCGGCCCGCTGGTGTTCTGCAACTCGTACCGCAACCCCGATCTGCTCGCCGATGTCGCGCGCACGATCGACCACATCTCGGGCGGCCGGTTCCTCTTCGGCATCGGCTCCGGATGGTTCGAGCGCGACTACCTGGAGTACGGCTACGACTTCGGCTCGGTCGGGTCGCGGCTCGACGCCCTCGCGGCGGCGCTCCCGCGCATCCGTGCCCGCTGGGAGCGGCTCAACCCGCCGCCGGTCGGCGCGATGCCCATCCTCATCGGCGGCAAGGGGGAGCGGAAGACGCTGCCGCTCGTCGCCCGGCACGCCGACATCTGGCACTCCTTCGTCGGCCCCGACGAGCTGCCGCACAAGCTCGACGTGCTGCGAGAGCAGTGCGACGCGCTCGGGCGCGACGTCGACGAGATCGAGGTGTCGAACGGCGCGAGCGTGCGCGACGGCGTCGGGGGCGTCGGCTTCGAGCGCCTCGACGCGCTGCACGCGGCAGGCACGCGGCTGCTGACGATCCCGCTCTCGGGCGACGACACGCCCGACGGCTACGCCCTCGACCGCGTGCCGGCCTTCCTCGAGTGGCGCGACCGGAAGAACGCCTAGGCCCGCAGCTGCTCGAGCAGCTCGTCGAGCACCGCGCGGTGCCCGCCGCGCGCGAAGGCGGCGCGCTGCAGCGCGGCCGAGCCGCCGCGCTCGACGACGCGCGTGACCGCGGCGAGCGAGCGCGTCGCGCCGAGGTCGGCGGCGATCGGCGCGAGCCGCTCGACCGCGTCGCCGAGCGCGTCGCGCACCGGCTGCAGCGTGCCGTCGGCGTCGACGATCGCGGTCGCGTCGAGCCCGTCGCGGGCCGAGCGCAGCTTGTTCTCGCGCACGAGCCACGAGGGCAGGTGGGCCGGCTCGTGCCCGGCGTCGAGCGCCCGCGACGCCTCCTCGACGAGGCAGTGCGTGAGCGCGGTCACCGCGGCGAGGTCGTCGATCGACGGCGCGCCGTCGGCGATGCGCACCTCGAGCGTGCCGAGCGTCGGCGACGGCCGCACGTCCCAGCGCAGCTCGGCGAGGTCGTCGATCACGCCCGCGCGCAGCATGTCGGCGAGGGTTCGCTCGTACTCCGCCCAGTCCTCGAGCATCGGCGGCAGCCCGCCCGTCGGCAGCTGCTGGAACAGCATCGTGCGGTGCGAGGCGTAGCCGGTGTCGGCGCCCTGCCAGAAGGGGCTCGAGGCCGAGAGCGCGAGGATGAGCGGCAGCCGGTCGAGCATCGTGCGCAGCAGCGGCACGACCTTGTCGCGCTGCTCGACGCCGACGTGGTTGTGCACGCCGAAGATGACGAGGCGGCGGCCCCAGTCGCCGGCCTTCTCGATCACGCGCCGGTAGCGCGGGTCGTCGCCCTGGCGCTGGTCGCGCCACTGGCTCGTCGGGTGCGTGCCGGTGCCCACGAGGGCCGCGCCGATCCGTCCGGCCGCCTCGACGGCCGTGTCGCGCATCCGCCGCAGCTCGTCGACCGCGTCGTCGGTGGTGTCGTGCACGCCCGTGATGAGCTCGATCATGCTCGTGAGGAACTCGTGGTCGAAGCGGCGGTCGCCGATCGCCCGCAGCAGCTCCTCGGCCCGCGGCACCATCTCGCCCGTCGCCGGGTCGACGACGGCCAGCTCCCACTCGACGCCGAGCGTCGAGCGGGCGGACGGTGCGAACTCCATGGCTCGAGGGTAGGGCCGCGCGGCCGGATGTCGCGCGGGTCGTGCCAGGGTGTGCCAGAATGGGGGGTCGAGCACGCGCCCCGACCCTCTACTCCGGCGCGCGCCGCTCACCGAGCTTTGCGGGTCGCGCATCACCCACGTGCGCAGGCCGCGGTGCAACCACGAGAACACAAAGCAGGAGAACTGTGGCAGTCAAGATCCGTCTGAAGCGCTTCGGCAAGATCCGCGCGCCCTACTACCGCGTCGTCGTGGCCGACTCGCGCACCAAGCGCGACGGCCGCGTCATCGAGGAGATCGGCAAGTACCACCCGACCGAGCACCCGTCGCTCATCGAGATCGACAGCGAGCGCGCGCAGTACTGGCTCGGCGTCGGCGCGCAGCCGACCGAGCAGGTCGCCGCGCTGCTGAAGCTCACCGGCGACTGGGGCAAGTTCTCGGGCGAGGGCTCGACCGAGAACCAGGTCAAGCAGCCCGAGGGCAAGAAGGCGTTCGTCGCCGACGAGGCCAAGAAGCCGGTGCTGAAGCCCAAGGCCGAGAAGCCCGCCGAGGCGCCCGCCCCGGCCGCGACCGAGTCGACCGACGCCGAGGAGGCCGCCCCGGCCGCCGACGAGGCCGAGAAGACCGAGTCCTGAGCATGCTGCGCGATGCTCTCGAGCACCTCGTGAAGGGGATCGTCGATCGCCCGGACGAGGTGCGCGTCGGCGCGCGCGACTCGCAGCGCGGCGAGGTCCTCGAGGTGCGCGTGCACCCCGAGGACCTCGGCCGCGTCATCGGGCGCGGCGGTCGCACCGCCGGCGCCCTGCGCACCGTCATCGGTGCGCTCCCCGGAGGACGCCGCGTCCGCGTGGACGTGGTGGACACCGATCGCTAGGCCCGCCGTGCCCGCGCGCACGCAGCTGCGCGTCGGCCGGCTCGCCAGGGCCCACGGGCTGAAGGGCGCGATCAAGGTCGAGCTCTACACCGACGAGCCCGAGCGTCGCTTCGTGCCCGGCGCGCGCTTCGCGCTGCAGGTGCCGACGTCGTCGAAGTGGCACGGCAAGTCGATCGAGCTGCTCGAGCTGCGCGTCTACAACGGCAGCCCCGTCGCGTTCTTCGCCGGCGTCACCGACCGCACCGAGGCCGAGTCGCTCATCAAGGCCGTGCTGTGGGTCGAGCAGGACGCCACCGAGCTGCCCGCCGAGCCCGACGCCTGGTACGTGCACCAGCTCGCCGGCCTCGACGTCTGGCGCGACGGCGAGCGCATCGGCCGCGTCATCCGCGTCGACCCGCTGCCCGCGCAGGACATGCTGATCGTCGAGCACCGCGGCGAGGAGGTCATGGTGCCGTTCGTGAAGGCGATCGTGCCCGAGGTCGACCTCCGCGCGGGCCGCATCACCGTCACGCCGCCGCCCGGGCTCTTCGAGGAGCTCGAGGCCGCCGACGACGAGCCCAACGCGCCGGCGACGTCCGGCGGCGACGCCGCGGCGGACGACGACGCGGCGCCCGTCGCAGCGACGGGTGCCGCGGCCGACGCTGCCCTCGCCGACGCGATGGTGGCCGACGTGCCCGCCGAGCCCGAGGCATCCGCCGACGGCGCCGGCGACCCGCCCGCGCGGGGCTGAGCCGTGCGCCTCGACATCATCACGATCTTCCCGGAGTTCTTCGGGGTGCTCGACGTCTCGCTGCTCGGACGGGCCCGCCGCGACGGGCTGCTCGAGCTGGGCGTGCACGACCTGCGGCAGTGGACCCACGACCGGCACCGCACCGTCGACGACACCCCCTACGGCGGCGGCGCCGGCATGGTCATGCGGCCCGAGCCGTGGGGCGAGGCCTTCGACGCGCTCCTCGGCCCGTCGGACGACGGCGCGGGGTCGGATGCGCTGGTCGTGTTCCCGACGCCCGCGGGCGTGCCCTTCACCCAGGCGCTCGCCCGGCAGCTCGCCGCCGAGCCGCGCATCGTCTTCGCGTGCGGCCGCTACGAGGGCATCGACGCGCGCGTCGCCGAGCACGTCGCGGGCCGCGCGCGCGTGCTCGAGGTCAGCCTCGGCGACTACGTGCTCAACGGCGGCGAGGTCGCGGTGATGGCGATGATCGAGGCGATCGGCCGGCTCGTGCCGGGCGTCGTCGGCAATCCGGAGTCGCTCGTCGAGGAGAGCCACGAGGCGGGCCTGCTCGAGCACCCGTCGTACACGAAGCCGCAGACCTGGCGCGGGCTCGAGGTGCCGGAGGTGCTGCGCAGCGGCAACCACGCGGCGATCGCCGCCTGGCGCCACGAGCAGGCGCTCGAGCGCACGCGCCGCGTGCGCCCCGACCTGCTGCCCGCCGACGAGGCGGGGGAGGGCGGCCAGCCCTCAGCGAACACCCGGGCGCGCCCTGCCGCCGATCGGTAGCCTCGGGGGCATGGCCACGAGCGCGAGCACCCCCGGCAGCCGGCGCCCGGCAGCGAACGGTGCCGACCGCCCCTGGCCGCTGCGCGCCTTCTTCTGGACGATGGTGGCCTCGATCATCGCGCTGCCCGCGTGGATCATGTTCGGCCGCGGGCTCGCCGGTGCGCCGCTCGGCGACGCGCTGCTGCTGCAGGCCTTCCTCGGCCCGGGCCTCGCGCTGCTCATCGGCCTCGTCGTGGGGCTCACCGTCGCGCGCAAGGAGGTGCGCCGGCCGCGCGCCGTCACGTGGCGCGACGTGCGCCTCATCGGCCCCTGGCTGCTCGTCATCGCGCTCATGGGCCTCACGGTGGTCGACACCGCCGGCGGCCGCACCGGCAGCGCGCTCACCGCGTGGCTCGGCGACGGCTGGCTCACCGCATCCCAGTCGTTCACCGCCATCGCCGTGATGGCGACCATCATCGGCGGCGCGGTGCTCGCGTGGCTCCAGGTGCTCGAGCTCGGCCGCGAGACGCGCGCCCGCGTCGAGCGCGTCGTCGCCGACCTGCAGGCGCCCGTCATCGAGCAGCGCGCCCGCCAGGAGGACGCCGCTTTCGAGCGCATCGACGGCCCGCAGGCGGGCCGCGTCATCCGCATCGAGGACGACGACCGGCGCTGACGCCGCGCTCGGGTTCGCGCCGGGCATCCGCGTGTGGCAGAATGGCCCGTTGGTGCCATGCACTGCTCCCGCTCTCGAGCGGCCTCTGCCACAGGGGAGAGCACACCGGCACCCCACCCCGAACCCAGAACGCGGCCGACCTGTGGCGGCTGCAGAGAGCGATACCGCCATGCACATCCTCGACAAGGTCGACGCAGCCAGCCTCCGCACCGACGTCCCCGACTTCCGCCCCGGCGACAACGTCAAGGTCCACGTCAACATCATCGAGGGCTCGCGCTCGCGCGTCCAGATCTTCCAGGGCGTCGTCATCGGCCGCTCGGGCCACGGCGTCCGCGAGACCTTCACGGTCCGCAAGGTGTCGTTCCAGGTCGGCGTCGAGCGCACCTTCCCCGTGCACTCCCCGGTCATCGACCGGATCGAGCTCGTCAGCCGCGGCGACGTCCGCCGCGCGAAGCTCTACTACCTGCGCGGCCTGCGCGGCAAGGCCGCCAAGATCCGCGAGAAGCGCGACCACTCCTGATCGACGCGAACGGGGCCGGCGGCATGCCGGCCCCGTTCGTCGTGCTCGTGGCCGAATCGTGATCGACGGCGGCGCGCGCGGCGCGGGGCGGGCACGCGCTCGCACCTAGACTTGCCGAGGGCGAAAGGGCGGGGATGACGGAGACGGTCGAGACCGGCGAGACGGGCCGGGGCGACGGCGGATCCGGGCGCGGCTTCCTGCTGTTCCTGCGCGACCTGGCCGTCATCTTCCTGGTCGCGCTGCTGATCTCGTTCCTCGTGAAGACGTTCCTGATCCGGCCGTTCTGGATCCCGTCCGAGTCGATGAACGACACCCTGCAGGTCGACGACCGCATCATCGTGAGCCTCCTGACGCCGACGGTCTTCGCGATCGACCGCGGCGAGGTCGTCGTGTTCGAGGATCCGGGCGGCTGGCTGCCCGAGCCGCAGCAGGAGGAGGAGACGGGCCTCGTCGGCGCGATCGACTGGTTCCTGACCTTCGTCGGCCTCGCGCCGGAGGACGACCACGGCTACCTCATCAAGCGCGTCATCGGCCTGCCCGGCGACCGCGTGCAGTGCTGCAACGAGTTCGGGCAGCTCACGGTCAACGGCGTGCCCATCGACGAGCCCTACCTCCACCTCGACCTCGCCGGCCAGCCCGCGAGCTCCATGTCGTTCGACGTGACGGTGCCCGAGGGCCACCTGTGGGTGCTCGGCGACAACCGCAACCACTCGGGCGACTCCCGCGCGCACATGGACGCCCCGGGCGGCGGCTTCGTGCCCATCGCCTCCGTCGTCGGCCGCGCCGTGCTCATCTCGTGGCCCGTCGAGCGCTGGACGTGGCTCGACAGCTACGACTCGTCCTTCGTCGGCGTCGAGCCGCAGGGCGCGGCGGTCGCGCGCGAGCTGCCGCTCGTCGTCCCGGGCTGATGCCTGCGGTGCCGACGCTCGAGCTCGAGCGGGAGCTGTGGGCGGATGCGTCCCTCGTCATCGGGATGGACGAGGTCGGCCGCGGCGCGCTCGCCGGGCCGGTCAGCGTCGGCGCGCTCGCGCTCGGCGCCGACTGCGGGCCGACGCCCGAGCACCTGCGCGACTCGAAGACGATGACCGTGCTGCGGCGCACGGCGACGGCGCCGCTCGTGCGCTCGTGGGGGGTGAGCGCCGTCGGGCACGCGACGAACGAGGAGATCGACCGGCTCGGCATCCAGGTGGCGCTCGGCCTCGCCGGCCGCCGCGCGCTCGTCGGGCTCCACGAGGCCGGCATCGACGTGCCGCGCGCCGCGATCCTCCTCGACGGCACGCACGACTGGCTCGCGCCGGCGCTGCGCGCCCCCGTGCGCACGATCCTGCGCGCCAAGGCCGACCGCGACTGCGCCTCCGTCTCGGGCGCCGCGCTCGTCGCGAAGGTCGAGCGCGACGGGCGCATGGTGGAGGCCGATGGCGTGCACCCCGGCTACGGCTGGCACTCGAACAAGGGCTACGGCTCCGCGGCCCACCTCAGCGCGATCGCCGAGCTCGGGCCGAGCGCGCTGCACCGGCGCACCTGGCTGCACTGACGCATCCGCGCCCGTCGGCGCAGCCGCGCACTGCGCCGCCGCGCGCCGGGCTCAGACGTCGAAGGAGCGGCGGGAGCGCCGTTGCCAGAGCCACACGACGAGCGCGATGATCGCGATGAGCACGGCGCCGATCGCGACGAGCACGCCGATGAGCGCCCACGGCACGGCCGTCTGCCCGGGCTGCACCGCCTCGCCCGCCGCCTGCTCGCCGTCGGTCGGCGGCGGCGCGGTGCCCGAGAGGTCGGGTGCGCCCTGGGCCTCGCCGACCACCTCGATGGTGACGATGAGGCGCGAGGGGGTCGTGCCCGCGTCGGCGCCGAAGCCGACGGCGACGATGTGCTCGCCCGACAGCACCGCGCGCCGCACGAGGCCCGGGTTGGCGTCGAAGCGCACGGGCGCGGTGGTCGCGGCGACCGCGTCGCCCGCCTCGGGCATCGCCTGCGACCAGCGCGTGCCGTCGGCCGTGGTCGCGAGCAGCGCCGCGACATCCGCCCCCACGGGGTCGAGCACCTGCAGGATGCCCCACGCGTTCGCGGGCGCCGGGAACGCCGGGTCGAGGCTCGCGTGCACGCGCACCGACTGGCCCCAGTCGGCCTGCACCCGGAAGAACTGGAACTCGCTCGGCAGCATCTCGGTCGTGTAGGAGCCGGGCTCGACGAGCGGCGCGTCGTTGAGGCTCGAGCCGCCGACGGCGGCGCCCGCAGCCCCGTCGGCGGGGAGCGAGAGCTCCCAGCCGCGCTCCGCGTCGATCGGCGGCGGCAGCTGCGCGGCGTCGCTCGGCCACGCGTGCTCGGCGATGCGCAGCTCGAAGGGCACCGGCGCGTCGGGCGGCGTCACCACGTCGAGCCGCAGCAGCAGCTGCTCGGCTGTTGCGCACGGGTGCTGCGGCGAGCCCTCGGCGGCCGAGAGCCGGCCGGTGAAGACCGAGAAGCGGTCGTCGCCGAGCGCGATGATGTCGGTCGTGTCGCACGGCTCGCCCGCGAGGGTGCTGAGCGACGCGTCGACCTCGAGGCTGCCCTCGTGCGGCAGGCGGCCGGCGAGCCCGACGTGGATGACCGACCCGGGCCGGGTGCGCTCGACGAGGTAGTGCAGCGAGGCGACGTCGCCGCCGAGCTCGTCGACGTACTGCGTGCCGGGCACGAGCGCGGGCGCCCCCTCCGCTTCGGCGACCCCGTCGATGGGCTCGCCGACGACGTCGAAGGGGCGGAACGCGCGCGTCGAGAGCCGCTCGAGCGCGTGCTGCAGGCTCGAGGCCTCCGACACGTCGAGGTAGTCGCCCCGGCCGCGGTCGGCGACGCACTGCAGCTGCTCGCGCGCAGCGTCGTCGACGTCGAAGCCGATGACGTCGATGCGCATCGCGATGTCGTTCGCCGTCAGCTCGGCCGCGACGACGCAGGGGTCGGGCTCGCAGTTGGCGATGCCGTCCGAGACGAGCAGGATCGCGCGCTGGCCCGCGTCGCCGAGGTCGGCGCCGGCCTGCTGCAGCGCGTGCCCGATCGGCGTCTCGCCGGCGGGGGAGAGGGCGTCGACGGATGCGCGGAGCGCGTCGCGGTTGTCGGTGCCGATGGGCACGAGCAGCTGCGAGTCGCTGCAGGAGGCGGCGCTCCTGAGCTCGGTCGCGCCGAAGACGCGCAGGCCCACGCGGTTGGGGTCGGGCAGCTCGCCGATCACGACGCCGAGGGCCGACTGCGCCGCGTCCATGCGCGAGGTGCCGTCGGTGGTGGGCTCGGCCATCGAGCCCGAGGAGTCGACGACGATCATGAGCCCGCCGTCGCCGGGCGAGGGCGACGTCGCGGTCGCCGGGGCGGGCTGGAGCGCGCCCGCGGCGAGCGCGAGCGCGCCGCTGAGCGCGAGCGTCAGGACCATCCGCCGCATGGCAGCTCCGTTCCGTGCAAAGTTTCCGGTTCAGAATCTACGACCTCCGGGCTGTGCGCGGTGCGCAGCGCGCCTCAGCATCTGCGAAGCGGTCGCCCTGGGTCGGGTGGACATACGATGGCGGCATGGAACCCGAGGACATCGAGGACTACGACCGCGAGGTCGAGCTGGCCCTCTTCAAGGAGTATCGAGACGTCGTCGGCATGTTCAAGCACGTGGTCGAGACCGAGCGCCGCTTCTACCTCGCGAACGACGTGAAGGTCACGCGGCACGACGCCGGCACCGACTTCTACTTCGAGCTCGAGCTCACCGACGTGTGGGTGTGGGATATCTACCGCTCCGACCGCTTCATCAAGTCGGCGCGGGTGCTGACGTTCAAGGACGTCAACGTCGAGGAGCTCGCCTCGCGCGACCTGGAGCTGCCGAAGGACCTCGCGATCGAGGAGTGACCGGCGACGGCCGCCGGGCGACGGCGGCCGTTCTCCACAGGCGGGCACCGCTCCCGCCCGCGTGCCGCCGCGCATCCGCTTCCATGCCCGCATGCGAGCGAAGGATCAGCTGGGCCTCGACGGCGAGGCGGCCGCGAGCGTGCACCTCGAGCGGGCGGGCATGCGCATCATCGACCGCCGATGGCGCTGCCCGCACGGCGAGCTCGACATCGTCGCCGTCGACGGCGACACGCTCGTCTTCGTCGAGGTGAAGACCCGCCGCGGGCTCGGCTTCGGGCACCCGTTCGAGGCGATCACGCCCGACAAGGTGCGGCGGCTGCGCACGCTCGCGGGGCTGTGGCTCTCGGCCACCGGGCATCGCGGCCCGATCCGCATGGATGCCGTGGGCGTCATCGCGCCGCGCTCGGGCACGTGGCGGGTCGAGCACCTGCGGGGCATCGAGTGAGCGGCTTCGGCCGCGCCGCGTGCGTCGCGCTGCAGGGGCTCGCGGGCGTCGGCGTGCAGATCGAGGTGCACGCCTCGGCGGGGCTGCCGCGCGTGCACATCGTCGGGTTGCCCGACCGCGCGGTGCAGCAGGCGCAGCACCGCACCTGGAGCGCCATCGCCCGCATGGGGCTCAGCGCCCCGCAGGGCAAGACCGTGATCAACCTCACGCCCGCGTCGCTGCCGAAGGCGGGCACCCACTTCGACCTGGCGATGGCCGTCGCGGTGCTGCGCACCTCCGGGGTGGTGCCGCCCGACGACGGCGAGACGGCGCTGCTGGGCGAGCTGGGGCTCGACGGCCGCCTGCGGCCGGTCGCGGGCACGCTGCCGCTCGCCCGCGCCGCGGCCGAGGCGGGCATGACCCGCGTCGTCGTGCCCACGGCGTCCGTCGACGAGGCGTCGCTCGTGGCGGGCCTGCGCGTGCTGGGTGCGCCGAGCCTCGCCCACGCGGCGGCGCTGCTCGGCGCCGAGCTCGACCCGGAGCCCGTCGAGCCCGTCACCGCGGCGCCCGCGCCGCAGCGGGAGGCGGCGGCGCTCGACCTCGCCGACGTGGTCGGCAACCGCGACGCCGTCGCCGCGCTCGAGGTCGCCGCCGCCGGCGCGCACCACCTGATGATGGTGGGGCCGCCCGGCGCGGGCAAGACGATGCTGGCGATGCGGCTGCCGGGCATCCTGCCGCCGCTCGAGCCCGAGCAGGCGCTCGAGGTCGCGTCGCTGCGCTCGCTCGCGGGCGAGCCCCCGCCCGCGACGCTCGACGTCGTGCCGCCGTTCGAGCAGCCGCACCACTCGGCGACCGCGGCAGCGCTCATCGGCGGCGGCTCGGGCACGATCCGGCCCGGCGCCGCGGCCCGCGCGACGCACGGCGTGCTCTTCCTCGACGAGGCGCCCGAGTTCCCGCGCACCGTGCTCGACATGCTGCGCCAGCCGCTCGAGTCGGGCACCATCACGATCCACCGCGCGGCGGGCGTCGCAGCCTTCCCCGCGCGCTTCCAGCTGCTGCTCGCCGCGAACCCGTGCCCGTGCGGGCTCTTCGGCACCGGCGACTGCACGTGCGCGCCGCAGCAGCGGCGGCGCTACTTCGGCCGGCTCTCCGGTCCGCTGCTCGACCGCGTCGACCTCCACGTGCGCGTCGACCGCGTCGCGCCCGGTCTCGACGGCGACCGGCGGACGACCGCGGATGCGTCGGCGCGGGTCGCCGAGGCCCGCGCCCGCGCGGCGCGCAGGCTGGCCGGCACCGGCTGGACGGCGATGGGCCACGTGCCGGGCCCGTGGCTGCGCCGCAGCCTCCCGCTCGACGCGAGCCTGCTCGCGCCGCTGGTCGTCGCGGTCGAGCGGGGCGCGCTGACGATGCGCGGCATGGACCGCGCCGTGCGCGTCGCGTGGACGATGGCCGACCTCGACGGCGCCGACGCGCCGACGCGCGCCCACATCGGGCGCGCGCTCGCCCTCAGGAAGGGGATCCCGGCATGACGCCGTTCCGACTCGAGCCCGCGCGGCTGCGCGAGGCGGTCGTCCCGACGCTGCCGCCGGGCGCGACCGAGCCCGATGACGCGGCCGTGGCCGCCCGCTTCGCCGCCGGTGCCTGGACGGTGCTGCCCGAGCCGGGCGACGGCGCCGCAGGCATCGTGCGCGAGCGGCTCGGTCCGGTGCGCGCGCTGCAGCTCCTGGTGGAGGGCGCCTCGGCCGCCGACTGGGGTCGGGAGCTCGACGACGCCGACGATCGGCGCGCGGTGGCCGACGCGCTCGGCCGCTGGCAGCCCCGCCTCGCCGCCGAGCGCATCCTCGCCGCCTTCTCGCAGGGCGCAGCATTCGGGCAGCGGCTCGTGACGCGCGACGACGTGCACTGGCCCGCCGGGCTCGACGAGCTCGGCCCGCACGCGCCGGCCGCGGTCTGGGTGCGCGGCGACCCGGCGGCCCTGTCGGCCTGCGCGCGCTCGACCGCGCTGGTCGGCTCGCGCGCGTCGTCGGGCTACGGCGAGCTCGTCACCGCGCAGCTCGCCTCCGGGCTCGTCGCGCGCGGCTTCGCCGTCGTCTCCGGCGGCGCCTACGGCATCGACGGCGCCGCGCACCGGGCCGCGCTCGCGGCGGGAGGCACGACGGTCGCGGTGCTCGCCGGCGGGCTCGACCGCTTCTACCCGGCCGGGCACGACGAGCTGCTGCGGCGGGTCGCCTCGAGCGGCTGCGTCATCGCCGAGGCGCCCAGCGGCGTGCCGCCCACCCGCTGGCGCTTCCTCGCGCGCAACCGGCTGATCGCGGCGCTCGCGAGCGCGACGGTCGTCGTCGAGGCGGGGCAGCGATCGGGCTCGATCAACACGGCGGGGCACGCGGCGGCCCTCGGGAGGCCGCTCGGCGCGGTGCCCGGTCCGGTCACCTCCGGCTCCAGCACCGGCTGCCACCGACTGCTGCGCGAGTACGGCGCGGCAGTGGTCGAGCGCGCGGAGCACGTCGTAGAGATGCTCGACGGCCCGGGCGAGGAGCAGCACGCGCTCGGCGGGATGACGAGCGACGAGCTGCGGGTGCTCGACGCCCTGAGCGCCCGCGCACCGCGGGGCGTCGACGAGCTGGCGGTGCGCACGGGCATGGCGAGGGGCGACGTGGTCGCGTCGCTCGCGCTCCTCGAGCTCGGCGCCCGGGCCCTCGAGCGCGCGAGCGGCTGGGTGCGGGCCGCGCAGCAGGGGAGCGGGTGAGCGGGCGCCGCGCCCCTGCCACGGCGCGCTGGGCGACGCCGGCGCGCCCGCTGGATAGCCTGTGCGCGTGAGCTACGGCATCCACCCCGAACCGGCCGCGGTGATCGCGCACCTGAGCGACACCCACCTGCTGGCCGGCGGCGCGCTGCTGGGCGGCCTCGTCGACACCGAGGCGCACCTGCGGCAGACCGCCGAGCGCCTGCGCGTCGCCGCTGCCGACGCGCACGCCATCGTCGTCTCCGGCGACGTCGCCGACCTCGGCGAGCCCGAGGCGTACGCGCTCGCGCGCGAGATCCTCGAGCCCGTCGCCGACGCGCTGGGCGCGCCCATCGTCTGGACGGCCGGCAACCACGACGAGCGCACCGCGATGCGCTCGGCGCTCGGCATGCGGGGAGCGCCGCGCGACCCGATCGACTCGGTGACCGAGGTGGCGGGGCTGCGCATCGTCGCGCTCGACACGAGCCTGCCGGGCTGGCACCACGGCGGCTTCGACGAGGGGCAGGCGGAGTGGCTCGCCGCCGCACTCGGCGATCCGCCCGCGCTCGGCTCGGTGCTCGTGATGCACCACCCGCCGCTGCCGTACCGCAGCAGGCTCATGCGGCTGCTCGAGTTCCGCGACGAGCAGCGGCTCACCGAGGTGCTCGACGGCGCCGACGTGCGCGCGATCCTCTCGGGCCACCTGCACGTCGACGGCTCCGGCACGTTCGCCGAGGTCCCCGTCGTCCTCGCCGGCGCCACGAGCTACGCCGACGACCTCGCCGGCCCGCCGCCCGCGATGCACGGCATCGACGCCGCCCAGTCCTTCAACCTCGTCGAGGTCTACGCCGACGCGATCGCCCACTCGGTCGTCCCGGCGCTGCCGCACCCGAGCCGCGAGACGATCCCGGCGCACCTCGCCGAGCAGGTCCATGCGCTCGACCCGGCCGAGCGGATGGAGCGGTTCAGCAGGAAGCCGGACTGAGTGCGCCTCGACGACGCGATCGACGGCTACCTCGCGCACCTCGAGCGCGAGCGCGGCTACTCGCCGAACACCGTCCGCGGCTACCGCGGCGACCTCCGCAGCCTCGCCGAGCACTGCGCCGCCGCCGGCATCGACGACGCGGCGGCGCTCGACATCGAGGTGCTCCGCGACTGGCTCTACGCGAGCACCGAGGCCGGCATGGGCAAGGCCTCGATCGCGCGGCGCAGTGCCGCCGCGCGCGGCCTCAGCCGCTGGGTCGCGGCGCACGGCGGGCAGGACGTCGCAGGCCGCCTGCGCACGCCGAAGCGCGACCAGCACCTGCCCCGAGTGCTCTCGCGACAGGCGATGGACGGCGTGCTCTCGAGCCTCGTCGCCGCCGCCGCCGAGGGCGACCCCGTCGCGCTCCGCGACCTCGCCGTCGTCGAGCTGCTCTACGCGAGCGCGCTGCGCGTGAGCGAGCTCGTCGGGCTCGACGTCGACGACGTCGACCTCGAGCGGCTCACCGTTCGCGTGACGGGCAAGGGCGCCAAGGAGCGGGTCGTGCCGTTCGGGCGGCCCGCGCTCGACGCGGTGCTCGACTGGATGCGCGTCGGCCGCGACCGGCTCGCCGACCCGGCCAAGCCGCATCCGGCCCTCTTCCTCGGCGCGCGCGGCGGCCGCCTCGGCCAGCGCCGCGTGCACGAGCTCGTCACGGGACTGCTCGAGGCGGTGCCCGGCTCCGGCCCGCACGGGCCGCACACCCTCCGCCACACCGCCGCGACGCACCTGCTCGACGGCGGCGCCGACCTCCGCGCGGTGCAGGAGCTGCTCGGGCACGCGAGCCTCGGGACGACGCAGATCTACACGCACGTGTCGCTCGAGCGGCTCGCCGACGCCTACCGCACCGCCCACCCGCGGGCCTGATCGCTCCGCCCGCGGGCCGGCCGGCCGACCGCTTGGCCGCGCGCATCGGCAGCAGCACCGGCCGCTCGACGCCCAGCAGCGGCAGCGGGTCGACGTAGGCGCCGTGCAGCCGCGCACCGAGGTGCAGCCGCGCCCCGCCCGCCGCGTGGCCGGGCAGCAGCACGCCGATCCGCTGGCCCCGCTCGACGGCGTCGCCCGCAGCCACGGAGGGCTCGACGGGCTCGAAGCTCGACACGAGCCCGTCGGCGTGCTCGATCGACACCACGGGGCGGCCGGCGACCGGCCCCGCGAAGCGGACGACGCCGTCGTCGGGCGCGAGCACCGCCGAGCCGGCCGGCGCGGCGATGTCGATCCCGCGGTGCCCCGGCCCGTAGGCGCTCGCCGGCGCGTCGAAGGCGCGCACGACCTCGTGCGGCTCGACCGGCCACGCCCACGGCGCGAGCGCCGCGGCGACGAGGAGGGCGAGGATGCGCATCCCGGCATGGTGCCGAGGATCGTCCGCTGCGCGTGCGGGCGACCGCCCGCGAGGTGGAGAACCGCCGACGCGGCACGCGTCCGCCGAGCATGTAGCATGGGAGGGCATCGCGTGTGCGATGACTTCGCGTGCCCGTCACGACGACACCTCCTCCCGGTCCAGCAGCTCGAGCCCCGTGCCCGCGCGGCTGGCGGCGGTGCGTCAGGGCGCCAGGGGCTCGACCGACCGGTCGGGCCGGCAACCAGAACAGAAGAAGGAGGCGGCCATGGCCGTCGTCACGACTCGCCAGCTGCTCGACAGCGGCGTCCACTTCGGGCACCAGACCCGTCGCTGGAACCCCAAGATGAAGCGCTTCATCTTCACGGAGCGCTCCGGCATCTACATCATCGACCTGCAGCAGTCGCTCGCCTACATCGACAAGGCGTACGACTTCGTCAAGGAGACCGTCTCGCACGGCGGCACCGTGCTGTTCGTCGGCACGAAGAAGCAGGCGCAGGAGTCGATCGCCGAGCAGGCGACGCGCGTGGGCCAGCCCTACGTCAACCAGCGCTGGCTCGGTGGCCTCCTCACCAACTTCAACACGGTCTCGAAGCGCCTGAGCCGCATGAAGGAGCTCGAGGAGCTCGACTTCGAGGACACCACGCAGGGCTACACCAAGAAGGAGCTGCTGCTCAAGAAGCGCGAGCTCCTGAAGCTGCAGAAGTCGCTCGGCGGCATCCGCAACCTGCAGCGCACTCCCTCCGCGCTGTGGATCGTCGACACCAACAAGGAGCACCTCGCAGTCGACGAGGCGAAGAAGCTCGGCATCCCGATCATCGCGATCCTCGACACGAACTGCGACCCGGATGACGTGCAGTACCCGATCCCGGGCAACGACGACGCGATCCGCTCCGTCGCGCTGCTGACGAAGATCGTGGCCGACGCGGCCGCCGAGGGCCTCATGCAGCGCCACGGCGGCGGCGCCGACGCCGAGGCCGAGCCGATGGCCGAGTGGGAGCGCGAGCTGCTCGCCGAGCAGACGGCCGAGCAGGCCGCCCCCGCCGCTGAGGAGCCCGCCGCGGAGCAGGCCGCCGCCGAGGAGCCCGCCGCAGAGCAGGCCCCCGCCGAGGAGCCCGCCGCCGAGGCGCCGGCAGCCGACGAGGCCGCCGCTCCCGCCGAGACCACCGAGGACGCCGCCGCGTCCGAGTCGAAGTAAGGACCAGCGCATGGCAAACATCAGCATCGCCGACCTCAAGATGCTGCGCGAGCAGCTCGGCACCGGCATGAGCGACACCAAGGCGGCACTCGAGGAGGCCGGCGGCGACGTCGACAAGGCCACCGAGATCCTGCGCCTGAAGGGCGCCAAGGGCAACGCGAAGCGCGCCGACCGCTCCACGAGCGAGGGCCTCGTCGCCGTCGCCGAGGGCGAGGGCGCCGTCACGATGATCGCGCTCGGCTGCGAGACGGACTTCGTCGCGAAGAACGAGAAGTTCATCGCGCTCGCCGACCGCGTCGTCGCCGCCGTCGCCGCATCGGGCGCCGCCGACCTGGGCGCCGCGCTCGCCGCGCCGGCCGAGTCGGGCACCGTGCAGTCGATCATCGAGGAGCAGGCCGCGACCATCGGCGAGAAGATCGAGCTCACGAAGGTGGCCCGCATCGAGGGCGCCGAGCACGCGGTCTACCTGCACCGCACGTCGAAGGACCTGCCCCCGCAGGTCGGCGTCGTGGTCGCCTACACGGGCGACGACGCCGAGACCGCCCGCGCGGTCGCGCAGCACATCGCCATGTTCGACCCCACCTACGTCTCCCGCGACGAGGTGCCGGCCGAGCAGGTCGAGAAGGAGCGCGAGCTCGTCTCGGAGATCGCGCGCGGCGAGGGCAAGCCCGAGGGCGCCCTGCCGAAGATCATCGAGGGCCGCCTCACCGGCTTCTTCAAGCAGATCGTCCTGCTCGACCAGGACTACGCACGCGACAGCAAGCAGACCGTCGCCAAGGTGCTCGAGGCCGCAGGCCTCGCCGTCACCGGCTTCGCCCGCTTCAAGGTCGGCGCGTAGCCACGACGCGCACGACGGAGGGCCGGGGGAGACCCCGGCCCTTCGTCGCGTCCCGGCCGGTGCGCGACAGGATAGGCTTCTGCACGGCCCGCGCTCGGGTCGAGACCCCCAGGAGGAGCCCATGCCAGCACAGCCGCGCCGCAGAGTCCTCCTGAAGCTGTCGGGCGAGGCGTTCGGCGGCGGCGCGCTCGGCGTGAACCCCGACGTGGTCTCCTCCATCGCGAAGCAGATCGCCGAGGCGGCCGAGACGGTCGAGATCGCGATCGTCGTCGGCGGCGGCAACTTCTTCCGCGGCGCAGAGCTCAGCCAGCGCGGCATGGAGCGCGGCCGCGCCGACTACATGGGCATGCTCGGCACGGTCATGAACGCGCTCGCGCTGCAGGACTTCCTCGAGCAGGCGGGCGCCGAGACGCGCGTGCAGTCGGCCATCCAGATGACGCAGGTGGCCGAGCCGTACATCCCGCGCCGCGCCGAGCGCCACCTCGAGAAGGGCCGGGTCGTGATCTTCGGCGCCGGTGCCGGCCTGCCGTACTTCTCGACCGACACGGTCGCGGCGCAGCGCGCGCTCGAGATCGACGCCGATCAGGTGCTGGTCGCGAAGAACGGCGTCGACGGCGTCTACTCCGCCGACCCCAAGCACGACCCCACCGCCACCCGCTTCGACGAGATCACCTACCAGGACGCGCTCGTCAGCGGCCTCAAGGTCGTCGACTCGACGGCCTTCAGCCTGTGCATGGACAACCGGATGCCCATGCGGGTGTTCGGGATGGACGGCGAGCGAGCGCTCACCAAGGCCATCCTCGGCGAGCCGGTCGGCACGCTCGTGCGCGCCTGACCGGCGCCCGCCCATAGAATCGACAGCGACGGAAGGAACCCTGTGATCAGCGACGTTCTGGCTTCGGCCAAGGAGAAGATGGCCCAGTCGATCGAGGTCGCGAAGGACGACTTCCAGACGGTGAGCGCGGGTCGCGCGAACCCGGCGCTGTTCCAGCGCGTGAACGTCGACTACTACGGCTCGCCGACGCCGCTGCAGCAGCTCGCGTCGTTCCAGCAGCCCGAGGCGCGCGTGCTCATCATCACGCCGTTCGACAAGGGCGCGCTCAAGGACATCGAGCGCGCGATCGTGAACGCGCCGCACCTCGGCGTCACGCCGTCGAACGACGGCAGCATCATCCGCATCACGATGCCGGAGCTCACCGAGGAGCGCCGCCGCGACTACGTGAAGATCGTCAAGGACAAGGCCGAGCAGGCCCGCGTCGCGATCCGCAACGTGCGCCGCCAGGCGATGACCGACCTCGACAAGCTCTCGGGCGAGGTGGGCGACGACGAGATCGCGCGCGCCGAGAAGGAGCTCGAGCTCGCGACGAAGCAGGCCGTCGACGGCATCGACGAGGCGGCGAAGAAGAAGGAGTCCGAGCTCCTCGAGGTCTGACCGAGGAGTCGGGAGGCGACGCGTGCGACGCGAGCATCGGAGCGCCGCCGAGATCGAGGCCCAGATCCAGGCGCAGATCCACGCGGCGAGGGACCAGATCGAGGCGACCCGCGCGCGGGTGAACAAGCGCACCGGCCGCGACCTCGCGGCAGCGGTCGCCATCGGCGTCGTGCTGGGCGCCGTGCTGCTCGCGAGCCTGCTGTGGGTGAAGACGCTCTTCATGCTCTTCGCGACCGTCATGGTCGGGTTCGCGCTGTACGAGCTCGCGAGCGCGCTCCGCTTCGCGGGGCGCGACGTGCCGCGCATCCCGCTCGTGCTCCTCGGCAGCGCGATCGTGCCGATCACCTGGTACTTCGGCGCGGCGGGCCTGTGGTGGTCGACGCTCGGCGCGATCGGCATCGTGGCCGTCGTGCGCCTGGTGGAGCTCGCGTCGCCGACGACGCGCACGGGCCGCGGCGCGGTGTTCGCCGACATCACCGGCGGGGCGCTCTGCATCGGCTACGTCGCGGTGCTCGGCGCCTTCGCCGCGCTGCTGACGTCGCAGGAGGGCGGCCAGTGGTGGACGCTCGCGATGATCATCATGACGACGGTCATCGACACGGGGGCCCTCGCCGCCGGCGTCTGGCTCGGCAAGCACAAGCTCGCCCCGCGCATCAGCCCCGGCAAGACCTGGGAGGGCCTGCTCGGCGGGGCGGTGCTCGCGACCGCCGCGGGCATCGCGCTGTCGGTGTGGATGCTGCAGCAGGAGTGGTGGTTCGGCTTCATCCTCGCGGCGCTGCTCGTCGCGACCGCCACGGTCGGCGACCTCGCGGAGTCGATCATCAAGCGCGACCTCGGCATCAAGGACATCGGCTCGTTCCTGCCGGGGCACGGCGGCTTCCTCGACCGCCTCGACTCGATCCTGCCGAGCGCCGTCGTGATGATGGCGCTGTTCCAGGTGGTGCACGCGTGACGCACGGCCGCGCGCTGGCATCATGGATGCGATGAGCACGTTCCCGAGAGCCCGGCGGTCCCAGCCCGGCTACGACATCGAGCAGGTCGAGGACTTCCTCGAGGATGCTCGGCGCGCGTACGCGACCGACGCCCGGGCCGCGACCGCGATCGACTCGGCCACCATCCGCCGCACGAGCTTCCCGATGCAGAAGGGCGGCTACTCGCCCGCGCACGTCGACGCAGCGCTCGAGCGCCTCGAGGAGGCGTTCGCCCGCCGCGAGCACGAGCGCGGCGTGCTCGAGCACGGCGAGGAGGCCTGGTACGCCCGGGTGCGGGAGCGCGCGCAGGAGACGCTCGAGCAGCTGCGCCGCCCTGAGGGGGAGCGCTTCCGCCGCGTCAGCCGCATCTCGCGCGGCTACCGCGTCACCGACGTCGACCGCTTCGCGCAGCGCATCGCCGAGTACCTCTCGGACGGCCCCGAGATGACCGCGCGCGAGGTGCGCACGGCCCAGTTCGACGCCCAGTTCGGCGGCTACGACGAGGACGAGGTCGACCACCTGCTCGACACCGTCGTGAGCCTGATGCTGGCGGTGCGCTGACCGCCCGAGCCTGGGCGTCGTTACCGTTCCGTGATACGGTCGGTCCTCGTGTTCACCCGATCCTCCTCCGCCGGCGCGCGCTCGACGCGCACCCGCGGCGTGCTGTCGGGCCTGTCGCTGCTGGCCGCCGCGGGCTTCGTGCTCGTCTCGGTCGCCGCCGACCCGACGCAGCAGGTGATGGCCGAGCCGGCCTCCCTGCCGAGCGAGAACCGGCCCGGGCAGGATCTGGGCGAGATCACCGGGGAGCAGGCGTCGTTCGTGCGCGACGAGATCGTCGTGCACACGCCGACGCCGACGCCTACCCCCACACCGGAGCCCGAGCCCGCGGCCGCCGCCGAGGCATCCTCCTCCGGCCAGCAGGCCGCATCCATCAGCATCCCCGCCGTCGCCGCGCCCAACCCGGGCAGCGCGCAGGAGATCGCGCGGCAGATGGTGCTCAGCCGCGGCTGGGGCGAGGGGCAGTACTCCTGCCTCTACAGCCTGTGGCAGCGCGAGTCCAACTGGAACGTGTACGCGCAGAACAGCTCGAGCGGCGCCTACGGCATCCCGCAGGCGCTCCCGGGCTCGAAGATGGCGACGCACGGCGGCGACTGGCAGACCAACCCGGTGACGCAGATCAGCTGGGGCCTCGACTACATCGCGGGCCGCTACGGCACCCCGTGCGGTGCCTGGGGCCATTCCGAGCAGGTCGGCTGGTACTGATGCCCTCGCGGCGGCCGAGTCGCCGCGCGCAGCCGTACGTGCCGCTCGACGTCGACCGCCTGATGCAGGGCGCCGCCCGCGTCGAGCGACGCGCGGGCGCCGAGTGGCACGTGCAGCCGATGGCGCCGCGGAGCGCCGTCAAGGACTACGTGTGCCCCGGATGCGGCGGCACGGTCGTGCAGGGCACGGCGCACGTCGTCGTGTGGCGGGCCGACTCGATCTTCGGTGACCGCGCGATCGAGGATCGCCGCCACTGGCACACCGGCTGCTGGCGAGCCGCCTAGCAGCCCGCGGCGCGCGTCAGCGCAGGTCCTGCCTCGGGATGACGACCTCCTTGAGGATCAGCTGGATCGCCGCGGCGACCGGGATCGCGACGAGCGCGCCCAGGATGCCGAGCAGCGTGCCGCCGATGAGCGCCGAGAGCACGACCACCACGCCGGGCACCTTGACCGCGCGGTTCATGATCTGCGGGCTGATCACGTAGGCCTCGAGCTGCATGTAGATCAGGTACCAGATCGCCACCGGCAGCGCCGTCTCGGGGCCGTCGAGCAGCAGCACGAGCAGCGAGATGATGACCGACGCCGAGATGGTGCCGACGAGCGGGATCGTCGAGGCGATGAGCGCGAGGAACGCGTAGACGCCGGCGAGCTCGGAGCCCACGATCGACAGCACGATGAACGAGAGGATGCCGTTCAGCACGCCGAGCGCGCCCTGGCCGAGCACGAAGCGCCCGACCGACTTCATGATCTGCTCGGCGATCTCGATGAACTTCGGCCGCGACGAGGCGGGCACGAGCCGGTACATGCCCGACTTGAGCGAGGGCAGCGAGCCGGTGAAGTAGAGCATCAGCACGACGACGATCAGCAGCCCGCCGAGCGCGAAGAGCACCTGCACGGCGCCGCCGACGATGCCGGCCGCGATGTCGGCCACCCACGGCGGGAGGCTCGACCAGGTGTCGAAGTCGCTGAGCGCGCCGCCGAGCTGCTCGAGCGAGCCGTCGACGTCGAGCTGCGGGAAGGTCTCGCGCACCCAGTCGAGCACGCTCTCGAAGGCGCCGCCCTCGATCTCGGCGACGATCGACTGCACGAGCACCGCGAACTGCGCCACGATCGTCGGCACGATCAGCCACGTGGCGCCGGTGAGGCCCGCGACGATGACGAGGAAGATGAGCAGCACCGCGGCCCAGCGCGGCACCTTGCGGCGGATGAGGAACTGGATGACCGGCTCGACGCCGAGCGCGAGGAAGATGCCCGCGAACGCCCAGACGAGCACGGTGCTGATCTGCTGCACCGAGGCGCCGATGGCGATGGCGAGCAGCACGCCCAGGCCGCCCACGAGTCCCAGCAGGAAGCCGTTCCGAATCTTCACACTGCGGATCCTATGGCGGTGCCGAGGAGGCGGCCGCCAGGCGCGCGGCCGCGGGGGCTTGGCACAGCGGCCCCTGTCTCGGTACCCTGGAGGCTTGCCCGCTCATCGTCGTCCCCTCCGGGCGGCGTGCTGGATCCCTCGGCGAGCGTGAAAGGACTTCTGACCCGTGCGATACATCCTCGCGGCCGTGAGCCTCGTGCTCTCGCTCGTGCTGCTCGGACTCGCGATCGGCCAGCGCACCGTCTGGGCCCCGCCGGACACGATCGTCTCCCAGCTCGAGGAGTCCCCGGACTCGCAGCTGCTGCTCATCTCGGGCGAGACGATGAACGCGCACGACGGCCGCCAGACGGTGACCATCACGGCGGATGGCCCGATCAACGCCGTGGTCGGACGCGATCACGACGTGCTCGGCTGGGTCGGCGACGCGGCGCACTCCGTCGCGAGCATCGACGACACGCAGACGATGGCGCTCGAGGAGCAGGCGGGGAACGAGGAGCCGCTGCCGGAGCTCGCGGGCGGCGACCTCTGGATCGAGGAGCACCTCGGCGAGGGCGAGGTGCGGATCCCCATCGACCTGCCGGTCGGCTACTCGCTGCTCATCGCCGGCGAGCCCGGCCAGGCGGCTCCCGCCGATGTGCGGGTGGAGTGGCCGTTCGACGCCAAGACGCCGCTGTTCGGGCCGCTGCTCACCGCGGGGCTCGTGCTGCTCGCGCTCGCGCTGCTGCTGTTCCTGCTGGCGCTGCGCCGCCACCGCCGCAGCCGCGGGCCGCAGCGCCGCTCGCACCGCGAGCTCTCGCGCGCCGAGCGCCGGGCGCTGCGCCGCGAGGCGCGCGAGGGGCTGCCGCGGCCGCAGGGCGCCGTCGCCGCGGGCGAGGCGCGCCCCGCGCTCGAGCCGGCTGACGCCGAGGGCTCGGATGCGTCTCCGGTGGACGCCTCGGACGGCACGTCCGTCGATGGCACCGACGGCAGCGCGCCCGCCTCGACCGACGAGGGCATCGCATCCGCCCCCGACGGCGCCGAGCAGGACCGTGGGCGCGGCCGTGCCGAGCGCGCCGCCGCGCCGCGCCGTCGTCGCCTGGGCCTCGTCGCCCTGCCCGTGATCGCCGTCGTCGGGCTCACGGGCTGCGGCCCGCAGTACTGGCCGAGCGCCGAGCCGGCGGCGACGAGCGACGCGGCGCCGCAGCCGACGAGCCTCGAGGAGACGCTGCCCCCGGTCGCGCTCACCGAGTCGCAGTTCACGCGCGTGCTCGAGTCGACCCGCGAGGCGGTGGCCGAGGCCGACGAGGCGCTCGACATCGAGCGAGCCGCCGATCGCCTGGCGGGCCCTGCGCTCGACGCGCGCCGCACGAACTACGAGGTGCGCTCGCAGAACGGCGAGCTCCCGGCGCTCCAGGGCATCCCCGACGGCGACGTCGAGCTGCTGCTGCCGCAGCAGACCGAGGTCTGGCCGCGCACGGTGATGGCCGTCGTGGGCTGGGAGGACGGCGCGCAGGCGCAGTCGACCCTCGTCTTCCAGCAGACCGACGCGCGCGCCGACTACCGCCTCGTCTACCAGATGACGCTCGCCTCGGGCGTGCAGTTGCCGGCGGTGGCGAGCCCGACGATCGGCGCCGCGAGCCTGCCGGGCGACACCCCGCTGCTGCTGCACCGCCCCGACGAGATCACCTCGGGCTACGCGAGCGTGCTGCTGCGTGGCGACGAGTCGGAGTACGCCTCCTGGTTCCAGGAGGAGGGCGACGCGCTGCGCGAGGCCGTCGGCCGCGCCGCGAAGGACGAGCTCGTGCAGCGCCCGGAGTTCGAGCTGTCGCTGCTCGAGTGGGGCGCCTCCGACGACGAGCAGGCGCCGCTCATGCTCGTCACGAACGAGGGCGGTGCGCTGCTCGCGACCTCCTTCACCGAGACGCAGCGCGCGACGCCGCGCGAGGAGGGCGTCGAGATCGAGGCCCGTGACGGCGCGGGCATCCTCGCCGGGGTCGAGCAGTCCGACACCGGCATCGAGACGACGTATCAGATCCAGGTGCTCTTCGCCGTGCCGCCGGCCGGCGCTCCGGAGGGCACGCAGATCCAGGTGGTGGGCTACAGCCAGTCGCTCCTGGACGCGAGGGAGGTCGGCTGATGAGCCAGGAGCACGTGCCCGCATCGCTCGGGGGAGCAGTCGACCTGTCGGCGCTCGCCGCCCGGCACCAGCAGGCGGCGTCGCCGCGGCCCGAGGCCGCGCCCGCCGCGCAGGGCGCCGCGACCGGCGTCGTCATCGACATCACCGACGCCGACTTCGGCGCCGTGGTCGAGCTCTCCGAGCGGGTGCCGGTCATCATCGACATCTGGGCGGAGTGGTGCGGGCCGTGCAAGCAGCTCTCGCCCGTGCTCGAGCGCCTCGTCGAGGCCCAGCGCGGCCGGCTCGTGCTCGCGAAGGTGGACGCCGACCGCAACCCGCAGCTCGTGCAGGCCTTCAATGCACAGTCCATCCCGACGGTCGCCGCGGTGATCGGCGGCCGCCCCGCGCCGCTGTTCACCGGCGCACTGCCCGAGGAGCAGGTGCGCGACGTGCTCGAGCAGGTGCTCGCGTTCGCCGAGCAGCAGGGCATCACCGGCAGCGTGCCCGTCGGCGACGGCGAGCCCGCGGGGGAGCCGGAGCCCGAGCCCGTGCCGCCGCTGCACCAGGAGGCGTTCGACGCCATCGAGCAGGGCGACTACGAGACCGCGATCGCCGCGTTCGAGAAGGCGATCGCGCAGAGCCCCCGCGATGCGGAGGCGATCGCCGGGCTCGCGCAGGTGCGGCTGCTGGCGCGCCTGCAGGGCCGCACGGCGGATGAGATCCGTGCGGCCGCGGCCGAGCGGCCGGGCGACCCGGAGGCGCAGATGCTCGCCGCCGACCTCGATCTCTCGGGCGGGCACGTCGAGGACGCCTTCCTGCGCCTGCTCGACCTCATCGGCAGCCTGACCGGCGACGAAAAGCAGGACGTGCGGCTGCGCCTGCTCGACCACTTCGAGATCGTCGGCCTCGACGACCCGCGCGTGCACGCGGCGCGCCGTCGCCTCACGACGCTCCTGTACTGACCCGCAGCACCTGACGCCGAAGGGCGCCTCCCCTGGGAGGCGCCCTTCGCGCGTCAGGCCTCAGCGCCTCCGCGCCTCAGGCGGCCGGCGTCGCCTTCGGGCGCAGCAGCAGGCCGGCGAGCGGCGGGATCGTGACCGTCGCGGACGCGGGGCGGCCGCCCCACGGCTCCTCGAGCGCGCGGACGGCGCCGAGGTTGCCGACGCCGGAGCCGCCGAACTCGACCGCGTCGGAGTTCACCACCTCCTCCCACTCGCCCGCGAACGGCAGCCCCATCCGGTAGCCCTCGATGGGACGGCCGGAGAAGTTGACGATCGCCGCGAGCGGGTCGCCGTTCGCGCCCCAGCGGAGGAACGCGATGACGTTGTCGGAGGAGTTGCCGCCGTCGATCCACTCGAAGCCGCCGGGCTCGTTGTCGCGCAGCCACAGCGCCTCGGTCTCGCGGTACACCCGGTTCAGCTGCGACACGAGCGCCATGAGCCCGCGGTGCACGGGCTGGTCGAGGATCCACCAGTCGAGCCCGCGCGCCTCGCTCCACTCGCTCGGCTGCCCGAACTCCTGGCCCATGAACAGCAGCTGCTTGCCCGGGTGCGCCCACATGAAGGTCAGGTACGCGCGCACCGAGGCGAGCTTCTGCCACTGGTCGCCCGGCATCTTGCCGAGCAGCGAGCCCTTGCCGTGCACGACCTCGTCGTGGCTGATCGGCAGCACGAACTGCTCGCTGAACGCGTAGAGGAACGAGAACGTGATCTCGCCGTGGTGGTGCGAGCGGTACATCGGGTCGACCGCCATGTACTGGAGCGTGTCGTGCATCCAGCCCATGTTCCACTTCATGCCGAAGCCGAGCCCGTCGGCGCTCGTGGGCTTCGTGACGCCGGGCCACGAGGTCGACTCCTCGGCGATCATGACGATGCCGGGGCAGCGGCGGTAGACGGTCGCGTTGACCTCCTGCAGCAGCGAGATGGCCTCGAGGTGCTCGCGGCCGCCGTGCACGTTCGGCAGCCACTCGCCGTCCTTGCGCGAGTAGTCGAGGTAGAGCATCGAGGCGACCGCGTCGACACGCAGGCCGTCGATGTGGAACTCCTCCATCCAGTACACGGCGTTCGCGACCAGGAAGTTCTTCACCTCCGGGCGGCCGAAGTCGAACACGTGCGTGCCCCAGTCGGGCTGGTCGCCGCGGCGCGGGTCCGGGTGCTCGTAGAGCGGCCGGCCGTCGAAGCGCGCGAGCGCCCACTCGTCCTTGGGGAAGTGGCCGGGCACCCAGTCCATGATCACGCCGTAGCCGGCGCGGTGGAGCCGGTCGATGAGGTAGCGCAGGTCGTCCGGATGGCCGAAGCGGCTCGTCGGGGCGAAGTACCCGGTCACCTGGTAGCCCCACGAGCCGCCGAACGGGTGCTCCGCGAGCGGCATGAACTCGACGTGCGTGAAGCCCGTCTCCTCGAGGTGCTCGATGAGCGCATCCGCCATCTCGCGGTACCCGAGCCCCGGCCGCCACGAGCCGAAGTGGAGCTCGTAGGTCGACATGGGGGAGTTGTGCACGTCGCGCGCGGCGCGCGAGCGCATCCACTCGTCGTCGCTCCACGCGAAGCGGCTGCGGCCGACCTTCGAGGCCGTCGCGGGCGGCACCTCGGTGTAGCGCGCCATCGGGTCGGCGCGCGTCACCCAGCCGTGGTCGGTGAGGATCTCGTACTTGTAGGCGCTGTGCTCGAGGTCGCCGGGCACGAAGAGCTCCCAGACGCCGCTCGCGCCCATGGTGCGCATCGCGTGTGCGCGGCCCGTCCAGTCGTTGAAGTCGCCGATGACGCGCACCGCGCGGGCGTTGGGCGCCCAGACCGCGAACGAGGCGCCCGCGACGCCCTCGTGCTCGCGCAGCCGCGAGCCGAGCACCTGCCAGGCCTGCTCGTGCCGGCCCTCGCGCCAGAGGTGCAGGTCGAGCTCGCCGAGCGTGGGCGTGAAGCGGTACGGGTCCTCGTCCTCCCAGCTGCCGCCGTCGCCGTAGGTCGTGCGCAGGCGGTAGGGGCGGATGGGCCCGGGCACGACGGCCTCCCACACGCCGGCGCCGAGGTGCTCCATGGGCGTCGTCGCCTCGCCGACGACCGCGACCGCGTCGGCCAGGTGCCGGACGGCGCGCACGACGTGCGACGCATCCGCGCCGTCCGCCGGATGCGCACCGAGCAGGTCGTGCGGCGCGGGGTGCTCGCCCGCGGCGAGGCGGTGGAGGGTGGCGTCGTCGAGCATCATGCCCCCGATCGTCGCACGTGGATCACGTGCACCGGCTCGACGAACGCGTCGAGCCGCACGAAGCTGTGGTCGCTCCAGGTCCACGTCTGGCCGGTGATGAGGTCGTGCGCCTCGAACGACTCGCCGTGCCGCAGGCCGAGCTTCGTCAGGTCGAGGTGCACGGTCGTCTCGCGCGCCGAGTGCGGGTCGACGTTCGCGACGACGATGATCGTGTCGTCCTCGCCAGACTCGGTGAAGCGGCCCTCGACGTGCTTCGAGTAGACGAGGATCGCGTCGTCGTCGGACCAGTGCACGTCGAGCGCCCACAGCTGCCGGATCGCGGGGTGCTCGCGGCGGATCTCGTTGAGGCGGGCGATGTACGGCGCGATGGTCGTGCCGTTGCGCGCCGCCTGCTCCCAGTCGCGCGGCCGGTACTCGTACTTCTCGTTGTCGATCGCCTCCTCGGCGCCGGGGCGTGCGACGTCCTCGATGAGCTCGTAGCCGGCGTACATGCCCCACGTGGGCACCGCGGTCGCGGCGATCGCCGCGCGCAACTTGAAGGCGGGCACGCCGCCGAACTGCAGGAACTCGGTGAGGATGTCGGGCGTGTTCACCCAGAACGCGGGCTTGAACCACGCCGCCTGCGGGCCGGTGACCTCGCGCAGGTACTCCTCGAGCTCGGCCTTCGTGTTGCGCCAGGCGAAGTACGTGTACGACTGCTGGAAGCCGACCTTGCCGAGCGCCTGCATCATCGCCGGGCGCGTGAAGGCCTCGGCGAGGAAGACGACGTCGGGGTGCTTCGCGTTCACGTCGCGGATGAGCCGCTCCCAGAACCACAGGGGCTTCGTGTGCGGGTTGTCGACGCGGAAGATCTGCACGCCGCAGCCGACCCACAGGTCGATGATGCGCAGCACCTCGTCGAGGATGCCCTGGGGGTCGTTGTCGAAGTTGACCGGGTAGATGTCCTGGTACTTCTTCGGCGGGTTCTCGGCGAAGGCGATCGTGCCGTCGGGGAGGGTCGTGAACCACTCGGGGTGCTCGGTGACCCACGGGTGGTCGGGGGCCGCCTGGAGGGCGAGGTCCATCGCGACCTCGAGCCCCGCGTCCGCCGCCCGGCGCACGAACTCGCGGAAGTCGTCGATCGTGCCGAGGTCGGGGTGGATGGTGTCGTGGCCGCCCGCCTTCGAGCCGATCGCCCACGGGCTCCCCGGGTCGCCCGGCTGCGGTGTGAGGGTGTTGTTGGGGCCCTTGCGGTTGACCTCGCCGATGGGGTGCACCGGCGGCAGGTAGAGCACGTCGAAGCCCATCTCGGCGACGCCCGGCAGCCGCTCGGCGGCGGTCGCGAACGTGCCGGAGCGCCAGCTGCCGTCCTCGAGCCGCACAGCGCCCTCGGAGCGCGGGAAGAACTCGTACCAGGCGCCGACGGCGGCGCGGGTGCGCTCGACGCGGAGCTTGAGGGTCTCGGATGCGGTGACGAGCGAGCGGGGACGGTGCCGGTCGACCGCGGCGAGCACGTCGGGGTCGTTGACCGCCGCCCAGCGGGCGAGCGGCGGCACCGCGGTGTCGGCCATCGCGGCGGCTGCGCGGCTGAGCAGCATCGCGTCAGGCCCCTTCGCGGCGCCCGCGGCGCGCGTGAGCAGCTGCGAGCCCATGGTCGCCATGAGCTCGACGTCGATGCCGGCGGCGATCTTGATCTCGGCGTTGTGGTGCCACGTGGCCCACTCGTCGGCCCACGCCTCGACGTGCCAGCGCCACAGGCCCTGCTCGTCGACCTGCGCGAGCGCGCGGTGCCGGTCGAGGCCGTCGTGCAGCGGCTCCATCGGCACGCGGCGCCTCGCGCCCGAGGGGGCGCGGAGCACGAGCGTCACGCCGATGCGGTCGTGCCCCTCGCGGAACGCCACCGCCTCGAACGGCACGACGTCGCCGACCACCGCCTTCGCGGGGAATCGGTTGCCGGGCTGCTGCGGGGCAAGGTCGAGCACCGGGATCCGGCCGGACAGGACATCCATCTGCTTCACCACGCGACCAACCTACCCAGGCGCGCCTGCGAGGGGGGAGGGCCGCGCCACTAGGCTCTGTGCTCGTGAGAGCGATCCGCAAGTTCACCGTCCGCACGTCCCTGCCCGAGCGCCTGCGCCGGCTCGAGACGCTCGCCTCCAACCTGCGCTGGTCGTGGCACGAGCCGACGCGCGAGCTGTTCCGCGAGATCTCGCTCGACGGCTGGCGCGAGACCGGCCACGACCCCGTGCAGCTGCTGGGCTGGGTGGGCACCGAGCGCCTCGCGCAGCTCGCCGCCGACGACGACTTCGTCGCGCGCGTCGACGCGCTCGCCGACGACCTCGACGACTACCTGTCGCAGGCGCGCTGGTACCAGTCCCTCGAGGACGCGCCCGAGTCGATCGCGTACTTCTCGCCCGAGTTCGGCATCACGAGCGCGCTGCCGCAGTACTCCGGCGGCCTCGGCATCCTCGCGGGCGACCACCTGAAGGCGGCGAGCGACCTGGGCGTGCCCATCGTCGGCGTCGGCCTCTTCTACCAGGCGGGCTACTTCAAGCAGGCGATCTCGCGTGAGGGCTGGCAGGAGGAGTCCTACCCGGTGCTCGACCCCGACGGGCTGCCGCTCACGATCCTCCGCCGCGCCGACGGCACGCACGCGACCGTGTCGCTCGCGCTGCCCGGCGGCCGCACGCTCCATGCGCGCATCTGGCAGGCCACGATCGGCCGCGTGCCGCTGCTGCTGCTCGACACGAACATCCACGAGAACGACGACGAGCTGCGCGGCGTCGCCGCCCGCCTCTACGGCGGCGGCGGCGAGCACCGCCTGCGCCAGGAGCTGCTGCTCGGCATCGGCGGCGTGCGCGCGCTCGGCGTCTTCTCCGAGCTCACCGGGGCGCCCGCGCCCGCGGTGTTCCACTCCAACGAGGGCCACGCCGGCTTCCTCGGCATCGAGCGGATGTCGCAGCTCATCGGCCGCGGCCTGTCGTTCGACGAGGCGCTGCAGGTCGTGCGCGCCGGCACCGTCTTCACGACGCACACGCCCGTGCCGGCCGGCATCGACCGCTTCGACATCGAGCTCGTGCGCCGCCACCTCACCGGCGAGCTCGTGCCCGGCGTCGACGTCGAGCGGGTGCTGCAGCTCGGCCGCGAGGAGGATCCGGGCATCTTCAACATGGCGCAGCTCGGCTTCTCGATCGCGCAGCGCGCGAACGGCGTCTCGAAGCTGCACGGCGCCGTCTCGCGCAGCATGTTCCAGTCGCGCTGGCCCGGCTTCGACACCGTCGAGGTGCCGATCACGTCGGTCACGAACGGCGTCCACGCGCCCACGTGGACGTCGCCCGTGCTCAAGCACTGCGCCGAGCGCGAGCTCGGCACGCTCGACACGACGCGCTGCGACTGGGCGTCGGACGCGGTCTCGGACGAGACGATCTGGCGCGCCCGCACCGAGATGCGCGCGCACCTCATCGAGGACGCGCGCATGCGCACGCGCCGCAAGCACGAGCGCAACGAGGGCGTGGCGCCGGCCTGGATCGACGACATGCTCGACCCCGAGGCCCTCACGATCGGCTTCGCGCGCCGCGTGCCGACCTACAAGCGGCTCACGCTCATGCTCCACGACCGCGACCGCCTGCGCGCGATCCTCACGAACGCCGAGCGTCCCGTGCAGCTCGTGATCGCGGGCAAGTCGCACCCGGCCGACGAGGCCGGCAAGGCGCTCATCCAGGAGCTCGTGCGCTTCTCGCAGGAGCCCGACGTGCGCGGCCGCATCGTGTTCCTCGAGAACTACGACATCTCGATGGCGAAGTCGCTCTACCCGGGCTGCGACGTGTGGCTCAACAACCCGCTGCGCCCGCTCGAGGCGTGCGGCACGAGCGGCATGAAGGCGGCGCTCAACGGCTCGCTCAACCTGTCGATCCTCGACGGCTGGTGGGAGGAGTACTTCGACGGCCACAACGGCTGGGCGATCCCCTCGGCCCACGAGCAGATGGATGCCGCGGCGCGCGACGCGTTCGAGGCGAACGCGCTCTACGAGCTCATCGAGCACCAGGTGGCGCCGCGCTTCTACGACCGCGACGAGCGGGGCCTCCCGACCGCGTGGATCGCGTCGATCCGCCACACGCTCGCGACGCTGAGCCCCGGCCTGTCGGCCGAGCGCATGCTCGGCGAGTACGTGACGCGGCTCTACGCGCCCGCCGCCGCCGCATCGGCCGCGGCGCTCGCGGACGACGCGGCGCCCGCCCGCGCCTTCGCGGCGTGGACGCGGCGGATGCGCGACGCGTTCGGTGCGATCGAGGTGCGGCACGTGGAGGTCGACGGCGTCGACACGCCGCCGATCGTGGGCGACGAGGTGCGCGTGCGCGCCTTCGTGCACCTCGGCTCGCTGACGCCCGAGGACGTCACGGTCGAGGTGATCGCGGGCTCGATCACGGAGGAGGGCGACCTGCGCCGCACCCGTCGCTTCGCGCTCGAGCCCGCCGAGGTCGAGGGCGGCGTGCACCGCTTCGAGTCGGCGATCCCGCTCGCGCTCGCCGGCACGTTCGGCTACACCGTGCGCGTCGTGCCGCGCCACCCGATGCTCGCGTCCGTCGCCGAGCTCGGCCTCGTCGAGTACGCGCGGGGCTGAGTCAGGCCGGGTCGGCGGCCGGCGGCGACGGCGGGGTGCGCAGGCGCACCACGGTCGCCTCCGGCTCGCCTGCGGTCGGCGTGCCGGCGACGGCGTAGACGCGCATGCTCATCGCGGCCATCGGCACTCGGTCGCCGGGGGCGACGAGCTCGTCGCCCTGGTGGTCGGCCGCCGAGTCCCACAGCAGCCGGTACTCGGTCGCGCCGTCGGCCTCCGGCGTCGTGACCTCGACGTCGCGCGGGGAGCCGTGGAAGATGACGAGCACGCGCGAGTAGGGCTCCTCGACGGGCGTCGACTCGGCGAGCATCTGCATCGTGCGGTCGTGCGAGTGGTCCCAGTCGTCGATCGTCATGCGCAGCCCCACGGCGTTGAACCAGTCGAGGCGCGAGGAGCCGGCGACGCGCTGATCGGTCTGGCCGTACTCGAGGGGGCGGAGCGCCGGGTGCTCGCGCCGCAGCTGCAGGAGCCGCCGCGTCTGCGCGTGGAACGCGTCCTGCCAGTCCTTCCGGTCCCACCGCATCCACGTCAGCGCCGAGTCCTGGCAGTAGGCGTTGTTGTTGCCGCGCTGGGTGCGGCCGAACTCGTCGCCCATCGTGAGCATCGGCACGCCGGCCGAGACGAGCAGCGTGCCGAGCAGGTTGCGCATCGACCGGCGGCGGTCGAGCTGGATCGCGACGTCCTCGGTGCGGCCCTCGACGCCGTGGTTGTAGGAGCGGTTCTCGTCGGCGCCGTCGCGGTTCTCCTCGCCGTTGCCCTCGTTGTGCTTGCGGTCGTAGCGGGTGAGGTCGGTGAGCGTGAAGCCGTCGTGGGCGGTGATGAGGTTGACGCTCTCGAGCGGCCCGCGCCCGCTCGCGAAGAGTCCCTCCGAGCCCGAGACGGCGTGCGCGAGCGGGCCGACCCCGGTCGCGCCCTGCCCGCCGTGGCGGAACGAGCGGTAGTCGCTGAGCCAGAACTGCCGCACCGTGTCGCGGTAGCGGTCGTTCCACTCGCTGAAGCCGTCGGGGAAGCGGCCGGTCTGCCAGCCGTCGGGGCCCACGTCCCACGGCTCGGCGATCATCGTCGCGTCGGCGAGCCCGGGGTCGGTGAGGATGCGCCGCAGCAGCGGGTGCTGCGGGTCGAAGGCGCCGTCGGCGCCGCGGCCGAGCACCGGGGCGAGGTCGAAGCGGAAGCCGTCGATCTGCATGTCCTGGTGCCAGTAGCGCAGCGAGTCGATGACGAGCTGCTGCGCGGCCGGCACCGAGAAGTCGACGGTGTTCCCGCAGCCGGTCCAGTCGACGAGCCCGCCGTCGTCGGCGACGCGGTAGTAGGAGGCGTTGTCGATGAGCCGCAGGCTCGAGGGCGGCCCGCCGAGCCCCTCCTCGGAGGTGTGGTTGTAGACGACGTCGAGGTAGACCTGGAGCCCCGCCTCGTGCAGCAGCCGCACCATGCCCTTGAACTCGCGCAGCACGCCGCCGGTGCCGTCGAACTGCGCGCGCCGCGACGCGTAGGCGCCGTGGGGCGCGAAGAAGCTGAGCGTGTTGTAGCCCCAGTAGTTGACGCGGCCCTGCTGCAGGAGCCGCTGCTCGGAGACGAACAGGTGGATCGGCAGCAGCTGCACCGTCGTCACGCCGAGGTCCTGCAGGTAGGCGATCGTCGACGGATGCGCGAGGCCGGCGTAGGTGCCGCGCAGCTCGGCGGGCAGGTGGGGGCTGAGCTTCGTGAGCCCCTTCACGTGCGCCTCGTAGATCACCTGCTGCGACAGCGGCACCGTCGGCCGCGCGACGCCGCCCCAGTCGAAGGCGGGGTCGATGACCGTCGCGCGGTGCTGGCCGTGCGGGGTGCGCACGATGCCGCGCGCATGCGGCGGCACCGCGTGGCGCTCGGGGTCGAAGGCGTGGCCCGGCCCGCTCGGCCCGTGCACGCCGATCGCGAACGGCGTGCCGAGCTGCAGCAGCTCGGAGTCGATCGTGAAGTCGTCGCCGACCCGCTCCATCGGCACCGTGTGCAGCAGCCAGTCGGGGTCGTCGCGGTCGAAGACGCGCAGCTCCATCGCGGTCGCGTGCTGCGACCAGACGGTGAGCCGGTGCCCGGCTGCGGTGCGCTCGATGCCTCGCGCTCGGACTGGCTGATCCACGCGCTCTAGGGTAGGGGAGCATGCGCCTGTTCGATCACGCCGCGGCGACCAGCATGCGGCCGTCGGTGCAGCGGGCGCTCGCGGAGGCCGCGCCCCTGGCGAACCCGGCCTCGACCCATCGCGAGGGGCAGCGCGCGCGGGCGGTGCTCGAGGATGCGAGGGAGCGGCTCGCGGCGGTGCTCGGGGCGCACCCGACCGAGGTCGTCCTCACCTCCGGCGGCACCGAATCCATCAACCTCGCCCTCAAGGGCGCCTGGTGGGCGGCGCGCGACGCGGGCGAGCCCGGCGCGCTCGTGGTGCCGGTCGCCGAGCACCACGCGACGCTCGACGCCGTCGCGTGGCTCGAGCGGCAGGGGGCGCCGGTGCGCTGGGTGGGCGTCGACGCGCACGCGGTCACCGACGCCGAGGCGGTCGCGGCGGCGCTCGTCGACGGCGGCCGCGCGTCGGTCGCGACCATGCTCGTCGCGAGCAACGAGGTGGGCTCGCTGCAGCCGGTCGAGGCGGTCGCGGATGCGTCGGCGCGCGCGGGCGTGCCGCTGCACCTCGACGCCGTGGGCGCGCTGGGCCACGTGCCGCTGCGGTTCGCCGAGACGGGCGCGGCGCTCATGAGCGTCGCGAGCCACAAGATCGGCGGACCGCACGGCGTCGGCGCGCTCGTCGTGCGGCGCGACGCGCGCCTCGAGGCGCTGCACCACGGCGGCGGCCAGCAGCGCGGGCTGCGGTCGGGCACGCAGGATGCGCTCGGCGCGTCGCTCTTCGCGCTCGCCGCGGAGGAGGCGCTCGCCGAGCTCGACGCCGAGGCGGCGCGGCTGCGGGCGCTCACGGAGCGCATCCTGACGGCCGCCGCGGCGATCGAGGGCGTGCGACTGCTGGTCGCCGAGCCGCGCCTGCCGCACATCGCGCACCTCGTGGTGGAGGGCGCCGAGGGCGAGGCGCTGCAGTTCCTGCTCGACGAGGCGGGCTTCGCGGTCTCCAACGGCTCGGCGTGCTCGGCGGGCGTCGCGCGCGAGTCGCACGTGGTGCGCGCGTGCGGGCTCAGCGGCGTCGCGCCGCTGCGGCTCTCGCTCGGGCGCACGACTACCGAGGACGACGTCGAGGCGCTGCTCGGAGCGCTGCCCACCGCGGTGGCGCGGGCGCGCGCGCTGCGCTGACCCTCGGCCCCTCGCGCCTCAGCGCACCGCACGGCGCGGGGCCGCGACGCGCTCGGCGACGACGGCCGCGGCCAGTGCGCCCGCGCCGTCGGCGAGCAGGTCGGTGAGGGTGTCCTCGTAGCCGACGCGGATCGTCTCCGTCAGGAGCGCATGCCCCGCCCACTCGCCGAGCTCCCACAGCAGCCCGAGCACGACCACCGCGCTCGTGACGTGCAGCACCCGGGCCACCGCATCCCGCCGCCCCGGCTCCGCCGGCACCAGTCGCAGCTGCAGCAGCACGTCGCGCGTCAGCAGCGCGAGCACCGCGCCGCTGCCGACGTGCGCGGCGACGTCGAGCCAGGGCACGACCTCGTAGGCGCCGGTCACCGCGAACCACGCCGAGGCGAGCAGCACCGCCTGGCCGACGAGGTCGGCGACGGTCGGCACCCGGGCGAAGCGCAGCGCCATCGCGCCGCCGAGCGTGAGGAGCATCGCGGCAGCCGATGGGCCGCCCGCGACCGCGCCGGCGAGCGGCACCGAGGCCGCGACCACGAGCCGCAGCGCGTCGCCCGGCAGCCAGCGCCCCTGCGAGGCGAGCCAGGTCACGTGCGGGCGCGCAGGTCGGGGCCGCCCGCGCGCAGCACCCAGCGGCGGCCGGGAGACCCCTCTGCCTCCCAGTTGCGGCGGAACGTGCGCATCGCGACGGCGACGCGGTCGCGCGCGTCGTCGGGGCTGCGGAAGATGCGTCCCTCCACCTCGACGCGCAGGTCGCGGTCGAACCGCAGCCGCGCGCACGGGCCGAGCCGCATCGTGAGGTCGAGGTCGTCGTGCAGGGCCGGGTCGTCGCGCTCGACGAGCGGCGAGACGGCCGTCCAGGTCGAGCGGCGCAGCGCCATGTTCGAGCCCCACAGCGGCACGTTCGCGATCGCGGCGCCGCCCGCGACGAAGGTGCCGAGCGCGTAGGCGGTGCTCGCGATGGCCGTCCAGCGCGGCGGCAGGTCGTGGAACCTGCCGGGCCCGGTGAGGCCCTCGAGCGCCGGGTCGGCGGCGAAGGCGGCGCGGATGCGCTCGATCCAGTCGGCGGGCACGACCGAGTCGGCGTCGCAGCGCGCGATGACGTCGCCCGCGGCGGCGTCGTAGCCGGCCGCGGCGGCCGCGGGGATGCCGGGCCGCGGCTCGTGCACGACGCGCGCGCCGACGGCGAGCGCGACCGCGGCCGAGTCGTCGCGGCAGCCGTTGTCGACGACGATCACCTCGAGCGGCGCGACGGTCTGCGCGCGCAGCCGCTCGAGGCAGCGGGCGAGCGCGGGCGCGTCGTCGAGCACCGGGATCACGACGGAGACGCGCAGGGGGCTCGAGCTGGGCGCATCCGTCACGTCACCAGAGTGCCACGAGCCGCCGGGCCGCGCCCGCCGATCGGTAGCCTGGATGCGAGGGGGAGCGCATGAAGGTGCTGGCAGCCATGTCGGGCGGGGTCGACTCGGCCGTCGCCGCGGCGCGCGCCGTCGACGCCGGCCACGAGGTCGTCGGCGTGCACCTCGCGCTCAGCCGCATGCCGGGCACCCTCCGCACCGGCAGCCGCGGCTGCTGCACCGTCGAGGACGCGATGGATGCGCGCCGGGTCGCCGACCGGCTCGGCATCCCGTTCTACGTGTGGGACTTCTCGGAGCGCTTCCACGCGGACGTCGTGCAGGACTTCGTCGACGAGTACGCGGCCGGCCGCACGCCGAACCCGTGCCTGCGCTGCAACGAGCGCATCAAGTTCGAGGCGCTGCTCGACCGCGCGATCGGCCTCGGCTTCGACCGTGTCGTCACGGGCCACTACGCGCGCGTCGAGCACGGCGACGACGGGCCGCAGCTGCACCGCGCCGCCGACTGGGCGAAGGACCAGTCGTACGTGCTCGGCGTGCTGACGGAGGAGCAGCTGCGGCACTGCTGGTTCCCGCTCGCCGACACGCCGACCAAAGCGGCGGTGCGCGCGGAGGCCGCCGAGCGCGGCTTCCTGCTCGCCCAGAAGCCCGACAGCCACGACATCTGCTTCATCCCCGACGGCGACACGCGCGGCTTCCTCGCCGAGCGGCTGGGCGCCGAGCCCGGCGAGATCGTCGACCGCGACGGCGCGGTCGTGGGCCAGCACGGCGGCGTGCACGGCTACACCGTCGGCCAGCGCCGCGGGCTCTCGCTCGGGGTGCCCTCGCCCGACGGCAGGCCGCGCTTCGTGCTCGAGGTGAAGCCCTCGACCCGGCAACTCGTCGTCGGGCCCGAGGAGGCCCTGGCCGTGTCGCGGCTGGCCGGCACCCGCGTCTCCCACGCCGGGCCGGCGCATCCGGGCCTCGCCGAGGGCCTCGACGTCGAGGTGCAGATCCGCGCGCACGCCGACCCCGTGCCCGCGCGGGCGCGGATGGTGGGCGACGAGCTCGTGATCGATCCGGCCGCGCCGCTGCGCGGCGTGGCGACGGGGCAGTCGGCGGTGCTCTACCTCGGCACCCGGGTGCTCGGGCAGTGCACGATCGACCGCACGGTCGCGGCCGACGCCGTGCCCGCCTGACGCGTCAGGTCGGCCCGGCAGCGGCAGGGAGGCCTCAGTGGCCGCTGTGCTCCACGAGCACGGGGCCCTCGAGCGCCGGCTCGTCGGCGGGGGCGTCGACGGCCGCGCCGTGCTCGCCGTGGGGCTGCGCGAAGGCGCCCGCGTTCGTGCCCGCGAGGGCCGCAGTGGCGACGGTGGCGACGACGGCCGCCGAGGCCGCGACGGCCAGCAGCGCCGGCAGCGCCCGCGGCTCGGCGCTCGTGCGGCGGCCGAGGGCGAGCAGCGCGGCGGCGCCGAGCGCGAGCCCCGTCTCGGCGAGCATCGGTCCGAGGGGGAGGGACGACGCCGCGGCAGGGGCGGCGACGAGCGCCGCGAGCCAGACCGCGGTCGGTGCCGCGAAGGGGGCGAGGATCGCCGGCCCCGGCAGCGGGCTGCCCCGCAGGGCGAGCACCGCGACCGCGAGCTGCGCGGCGCCGGCGGCGAGCACGAGCACCGCGATCCAGACGGGTGCCGCGGCGCCCACCGCGAGTGCGATGAGCGCCGCGCCGAGCGCTGCCACGGCTCCGCAGATCCGCATCAGCGCATCCATGGTCGGTCCTACGCCGCCGCGTGGCGGGTCGTGGTGCTGCGGTCGAGGGCGAGGCCCGTGCCGAGCAGCACGATCGCCGAGGCGAGGTGCAGGATGTGGTCGGCCGTGTTGAGCGCCAGGATGTTGAGCGCCGTGCCGACCAGGAAGAAGCCGACGATGCCGAGCAGCAGGTAGACGGCGCCGACGGTGACGTTGACGCGCTTCGCGGCGGCGGTGCTGCGCAGGCCGGCGGCCAGCAGCGCGGCGCCGATCAGCAGGTGGGCGATGTTGTGCAGGTGGTTCACCTGGAAGATGCCGAGCAGCAGCCCGCCCTCCTCCCCGGCGAAGTTCGAGCCGGCCACGAAGAGGCCGAGGACGCCGACGAGCAGGTAGACGGCGCCGAAGACGGTGGCGACGAGGCGGTTGGGGGACTGGGACATGACTTCTCCTTCTGTCTGGGCCGTTGCCGGCCTGCGCCGGGTCGGCGCGGGATGTCGGTCAGGGTTCGGAGCCCCGACCGGGGCGGATTGGCCGCATGCGAGGAATCGCTGTGGAGATCGACAGCCGCTGCATAGGACACTGCGGGACAGCCTGGCTGTCAGCACCTGAGTGCAGAATGGGAGCATGGTGGGAATCGAGGCCGAGGCCTCCCTCAGCGACGCGAACGCCAGGGCGCAGGAGCTGCGCTCGCAGATCGAGGAGGCGAGCGCCGCCTACTACGACCGCGACCAGTCGCTCATCGACGACGCGACCTACGACGCCCTCGTGCAGGAGCTCGACGCGCTCGAGCGCGAGCACCCCGAGCTGCAGAGCCAGGACTCGCCGACCCAGGCGGTGCAGGGCGGCACCGGCAGCGGGCTGCCGACGATCGAGCACCGCGAGCGCATGCTCAGCCTCGACAACGTCTTCTCGGTCGACGAGCTCCGGGAGTGGTGCGCGAAGGTCGAGGCCGCGGCAGGGCGGCGGGTGCGATGGCTGACCGAGCTGAAGATCGACGGCCTCGCGGTCTCGCTGCGCTACGAGCACGGCGAGCTGACCTCCGCCGCCACGCGCGGCGACGGCCGGGTCGGTGAGGTCGTGACGGTCAACGCGCTGCGCGTCGCGGGCGTGCCCGAGCGGCTCGCGGGCTCGGGGCATCCCGCGCTCGTCGAGGTGCGCGGCGAGGTCTTCATCCCCGTCGAGGCCTTCGAGCGGCTGAACGCCCTCCAGGCCGAGCTGCGGGGCCGCTCGGTCGAGGAGGATCGCGCGAAGCACGCGCGTCGCCCGGCGCCCGGCCGAGCCGAGTTCGACGAGGAGCGCGCGGCCGAGCGCGCAGCGCGCCGATTCCCCGCGTTCGCCAACCCGCGCAACGCCGCCTCGGGCGGCCTGCGGCAGCAGCTCGAGAAGAAGACCGGGCTCGAGCGCGAGGCGGGCGAGGAGCGCATCGCGGCGCTCGCGATGTACGTGCACGGCTTCGGCGCCTGGCCCGATCCGCCGGTCGCGGCGCAGAGCGAGGTCTACGGGCTCCTCGCCGACTGGGGCCTGCCGACGAGCCCGCACGTCGAGGTGCTGGAGGGCATCGACGACGTCGTCGCCTACGTCGAGCGCTTCGGCGAGCGCCGGCACGCGGTCGAGCACCAGCTCGACGGCATCGTCGTGAAGGTCGACGAGCTCGCGCTGCACGACGAGCTCGGGCAGACGTCGCGCGCGCCCCGCTGGGCGATCGCGTACAAGTACCCGCCGGAGGAGGTGCACACGAAGCTCCTCGACATCGTGGTGAGCGTGGGCCGCACGGGGCGCGCGACCCCGTACGCGAACATGGAGCCGGTGCACGTGGCCGGCTCGGTCGTGCGGCAGGCGACGCTCCACAACCAGGACGTCGTGCGCGTCAAGGGCGTGCTGATCGGCGACACGGTCGTGCTGCGGAAGGCCGGCGACGTGATCCCCGAGGTGCTCGGGCCGGTGGTCGAGCTGCGCGACGGCACCGAGCGCGAGTTCGTGATGCCGACCGCGTGCCCCGAGTGCGGCACGACGCTCCGCCCGATGAAGGAGGGCGACGTCGACCTGCGGTGCCCCAACGCGAAGGACTGCCCGGCACAGGTGCGCGGCCGCGTCGAGCACATCGGCAGCCGCGGGGCGCTCGACGTGGAAGCGCTCGGCGAGGTGACGGCGGCGGCGCTGACGCAGCCGAGCGTGCCCGCCGAGCCGCCGCTCGCGACCGAGGCGGGCCTGTTCGCGCTCACGCTCGAGCAGCTCGTGCCGATCGAGGTGATCGTCCGCGACGCCGAGACGGGGCAGCCGAAGCTCGACGACGAGGGCGCGCCGGTCGTGCGCCGGCCCTTCCAGCGCGCGGCGAGCGCCGCCGAGCGGAAGGCGGGCGCCGAGGGGCCGCAGCCGTCGAAGCAGGCCGAGACGCTGCTCGCCGAGCTCGAGCGCGCGAAGACCAAGGATCTGTGGCGGCAGCTCGTCTCGCTGAACATCCGGCACGTGGGGCCCGTGGCGGCGCGCGCGCTCGCCGACTGGTTCGGCTCCCTCGCGGCGATCGAGGCGGCGACCCCCGAGGAGCTGGCGGAGGTCGAGGGCGTGGGCCCGACCATCGCCGAGGCGGTGGTCGAGTGGCTCGCCGTCGACTGGCACCAGGAGATCGTGCGCGCGTGGCGCGACGCGGGCGTGCGGTTCGCGACGCCCGGTCACCCCGGCCCCGGCAAGGCGGGCGAGCGCGGCGGCGTGCTCGCAGGCCTCACCGTGGTCGCGACCGGCACGCTCGAGGGCTACACCCGCGAGGGCGCGCAGGAGGCGATCATCGCGGCCGGCGGCAAGGCCGCGTCGAGCGTCTCGAAGAAGACCGACTTCGTCGCCGCCGGGCCGGGCGCGGGCTCGAAGCTCGCGAAGGCCGAGGACCTCGGCATCCGCATTCTCGACGCCGCGCAGTTCCGCGTGCTCGTCGAGCAGGGGCCGGATGCGCTGCCCGCGGCCGAGACGGGAGCCGAGGCCTGATGGACGCGGTCGCCGTGCTCGCCGAGGCGTTCTCGCGCATCCCCGACGAGGCCCGCCGCGCGGTGCGCGGCCTCACGCCCGAGCAGCTCGTCGAGGCGCCGGGCGGGAGCGCGAACCCGATCGGCTGGCTCGTGTGGCACCTCGCCCGCGGGCAGGATGCGCAGGTCGCCGCGGTCGCCGGCACCGAGCAGGTCTACCTGCAGGGCGACTGGGCGGCGCGCTTCGGGCGCGACCCGGATCTCGCCGACACCGGCTACGGCCACGAGCCCGACGACGTGCGCGCGGTGCGCCCCGAGTCGGCCGAGGCCCTGCTCGACTACCTCGACGCCGTGCACGCCGCGACGCAGCGCTACCTCGGCACGCTCGACGCCGACGACCTCGACCGCGTCGTCGACGAGGCGTGGGATCCGCCGGTGACGCTCGGCGCGCGCCTCGTGAGCATCGTCGACGACGACGTGCAGCACGCCGGCCAGGCGGCGTACGCGCGCGGGCTGCTCGGCGCGTGATCTCGCGGCTCGCGATCGAGGGCTACCGCTCGATCCGGTCCCTCGTGGTCGACCTCGCGCCGCTGACGGTCGTGACGGGCGCGAACGGATCGGGCAAGTCGAGCCTGTACCGGGCGCTGCGGCTGCTCGCCGACTGCGGCGAGGGGCGCATCATCGCGTCGCTCGCAGGCGTCGGCGGGCTCGACGCCGTGCGGTGGGCGGGGCCCGAGCGCGGCACGGCGGCCGGCCAGCGCACCGAGGGCACCGTGCGGTCGGGGCCGGTCGCGCTGCGCCTCGGCGTCGCGACCGACAGCCTCGGCTACGCGATCGACCTCGGCCTGCCGGTCGCGCAGCGCAGCGCCTTCGACCTCGATCCCGAGATCAAGCAGGAGCACGTCTTCGCAGGCTCCGACCCGCGGCCGGCGGGCGTGCTCGTCGAGCGGCGGCGGGGCGCCGCGCGCGTGCGCCTCGACGACGGCTGGAGCGACCTCGCCGCGGGCATGCACCCCTGGGCGTCGGTGCTCGACGAGTTCGCGGGGCGCGCTGACGCCGCCGAGCTCGCGGGCACGCGCCGCATGCTGCGCGGCTGGCGGTTCCACGACGCGCTGCGCACCGACGCGGGCGCTCCCGCCCGGCAGCCGCAGGTCGCGACGCGCGCGGCGAGGCTCGATGACGACGGCGCGAACCTCGCGGCGGTGCTGCAGACCGCGATCGAGATGGGCTGGGATCGCGAGCTCGAGCGCGCGGTCGCCGACGCCTTCCCCGGCTCCCGCCTGCGCCTGCCGGTGGTCGACGGCCGCATGACGGTCGCGCTCGAGCAGCCGGGGATGCTGCGGCCGCTGTCGGCGCCCGAGCTCTCCGACGGCACGCTGCAGTACCTGCTGCTCACCGCGGCGATGCTCTCCGCCGAGAAGCCGGGGCTCATCGTGCTCAACGAGCCGGAGCGCAGCCTCCACGCCGACCTCCTGCCCGCGCTCGCCGCGCGCATCCGCGACGCCGCGAGCGAGACGCAGGTGCTCGTCGTCACGCACCAGGCGGCGCTCGCCGACGAGCTCGGAGGGCTGCGCGTCGAGCTCGAGAAGGTCTCGGGCGAGACGCGGGTCGCGGGCCGGGAGGGCCCGCTCGACCAGCCCTCCTGGCACTGGCCGCGTCGCTAGAAGAGGGTGGGCACCGCGGGGGCGGGCACGGGGACGGCCACCGGCCCGCTCGTCGACGGCAGCTGCGTCGCCCGGCGCGGGGGAGCGGCGAGCCCCGTGCCGGCGCTCGTGCGCACCGGGGCCAGCCGGTGCTCACGCAGCAGCGGGCGGACGCGGGCGCGCAGCCAGTCGCGGTAGTCGCGGTGCGCGTAGGTGCCGCCGCCGTAGACGCGCCCGTAGAGCGGCACGAGGTGCGGATGCTCCTGCCGCAGCCAGGCCATGTACCACTCGCGGGCGCCCGGCCGCAGGTGCAGCGCGCTCGCGATCGCGCTCGTCGCGCCCGCCTCCGCGATCGCGGCGAACGCCGGCTCGAGGTGCGCCCGCGTGTCGGTGAGGCCGGGCAGGATCGGCATCGCGAAGACGGCGCAGTCGAGGCCCGCGTCGCGCACCGCGCGCACGGTGTCGAGCCGCGCGCGGGTGGTGGGCGTGCCGGGCTCGACCTGCTGCTGCAGCTCGTCGTCGAAGATCGCGATCGACATCGCGATCGACACCGGCACATCCCGGGCGATCGCGGCGAGCAGCGGCAGGTCGCGGCGCAGCAGCGTCCCCTTCGTGAGGATCGAGATGGATGCGCCGTGGCGGGCGAGCGCGCGCAGCACGCCGGGCATGAGCCGGTAGCGGCCCTCGGCCCGCTGGTAGGGATCGGTGTTCGTGCCCAGCTGCACGGCGGCGACCTCGCGCCGCGGGCCCGCGAGCTCGCGCTCGAGCACCTCGACGAGGTTGGCCTTCACGACGATGCGGGAGTCGAAGTCGGCGCCCGCGTCGAGGTCGAGGTAGGTGTGCGTCTTCCGCGCGAAGCAGTAGCGGCACGCGTGCTGGCAGCCGCGGTAGGGGTTGATCGTCCACGCGCCGCCCATGAAGCCGTCGCCGGCGACGTGGTTGAGCGCGCTCCTGGCCGTCACCTCCAGGAACCACGCGCCGTCGAAGCCCGGGGTCGGCCACGCGTCGAGCACGCTCCCGCGCTCCTCGAGCCCCGGCAGCGCATCCGCGTCGACGTGGGTCGCCGTCTGCCCGTCCCATCGCATGGCATCCATTCGAACACACGTTCGATCAGCGCGCAAGCGGCCGCGCCGGGCGGACTAGGGTGCTGACCGTGAGGGGCGGACGACGGATGCGGCTGGTCCGGCCCGCGCTCTGGGCCGCGATGATCGTCACCGCGGGCACGCTGCTGCTCACGCGCGTGCTGCGCCGGCCGGTCGCCGCCTGGCTCGACGTGCCGGCGGCCGAGGGCGGCTGGGCGCTGCTCGCCGCCGCGGCGCTCGTGGCGACGCTGGGGCTCGGCGGCGCGTCGCTCTGGCACGCGCTCATGCTGCCGAGGCTCGTGCGCGTGCGGCGCATCGACGTGCTCATCGCCGGGCTCGGCGCCGGGATGCTGCTGCTCGCCGTGACGATCGTGGCGCTCGTCGCCGTCGAGCCGGCGCTCGGGCGGGCGGCGCTGCTGCTCGCGCTGCCGCTGTGGGCGGCGGGCCTCGCGGCCGCGGTGCTCGCGATGGCCATGCTCATCCACGCTCGAGCGAGCCGCGCCGCCCCTGCCCCCGGCACCGTGCTCATCCTCGGCGCGGGCCTCCGCGGCCGCGAGGTCGGGCCGCTGCTGCGCCGCCGCGTGGAGCGCGGCGCGGCGGTGTGGCGCTCGGCCCGCACCCGTCGCCCCGACGCGCGCATCGTCGTCGCCGGCGGGCAGGGCCCCGACGAGGTGCGCACGGAGGCCTCGGCGATGGCCGAGCACCTCGAGCGGCACCTGGGCGTTCCCGCCGACGCTATCGACCTCGAGCAGGCCTCGGCCACGACGCGCGAGAACCTGCGGCTTTCGCGCCCCCTCGTGACGGGGCCAGGGCGCGCGCCGCTCGCGGTGGTCACGAGCGAGTACCACGCGTACCGCACCGCCTGGCTGCTCGCCGACGAGGGCATCGACGGCACGGTGGTCGGCGCCTGGACCCGGCCCTCCTACCGGCCCGGCGCGGTCGTGCGCGAGGCCCTCGCCGTCGCATCCGACCTCCGGTGGTGGTGCATCGCCGCGGCCGTCGTGCTCGAGGCGCTCGCGGCCTGGCTGCTCGTGGCGCGCCCGTAGGATTGGGGCGACCCCCACGCATCCCGGCCGCGCCGGGGACGACCGAGGAGACGCATGTCCGAGATCACCCGCGAGGAGGTCCAGCACCTGGCTGGACTGGCCCGCATCGCGCTCACCGACGACGAGGTGACGAGCCTCACCTCCGAGCTGTCGAAGATCGTCGACGCCATCGCCGAGGTGCGCGAGGTCGCCGGGCCCGATGTGCCCGCCACGAGCCACCCCGTGCCGATGGCCAACGTCATGCGCGACGACGAGGTGGGCGAGACGCTCACGCGCGAGCAGGTCTTCGCCGGCGCGCCGAGCCACGACGGCGAGCGGTTCCGCGTCTCGGCGATCCTGGGGGAGGAGCAGTGAGCGCCGACCTCACCCGCCTCGCCGGGCACGAGCTCGCCGGGCTCCTCGCCGCCGGCGAGGTCTCGAGCGTCGAGGCGACGCAGGCGCACCTCGACCGCATCGCCGCGGTCGACGGCGAGCTGCACGCCTTCCTGCACGTCAACGCCGGCGCGATCGACCAGGCGCGCGCGATCGACGAGCGACGCGCGAGCGGCGAGCAGCTGCACGAGCTCGCGGGCGCGCCCGTCGCCATCAAGGACGTGCTCTGCACGGTCGGCATGCCCTCGACCTCGGGCTCGCGCATCCTCGAGGGCTGGGTGCCGCCGTACGACGCGACGCCCGTCGCGCGCCTCAAGGCTGCGGGCCTCGTGCCGCTCGGCAAGACCAACATGGACGAGTTCGCCATGGGCTCGTCGACCGAGCACTCCGCCTACGGCCCCACCCGAAACCCGTGGGACCTCGAGCGCATCCCGGGCGGCTCGGGCGGCGGCTCGGCGGCGGCGGTCGCTTCCTTCGAGGCGCCGTTCGCGCTCGGCTCCGACACCGGCGGCTCGATCCGGCAGCCGGCGGCCGTGACCGGCACGGTGGGCGTCAAGCCCACGTACGGCGGCGTGAGCCGCTACGGCTCCATCGCGCTCGCCTCGAGCCTCGACCAGGTCGGGCCCGTGACGCGCACGGTGCTCGACTCGGCGCTCCTGCACGACGTCATCGGCGGCCACGACCCGCACGACTCGACGAGCCTCGACCGCGACTGGCCGTCGTTCGCCGCCGCCGCCCGTGAGGGCGCCGCCGCGGGCGACCTGCGCGGCCTGCGCGTGGGCGTCGTGCGCGAGCTCGACAGCGACGGCATCGCCGCCGACGTCGACGCGCGCTTCCAGGAGGCCGTGCAGCTCATGACGGATGCGGGGGCCGAGGTCGTCGAGGTCTCCTGCCCGTCGTTCGCGTACTCCGTCGCCGCGTACTACCTGATCCTCCCCGCCGAGGCGTCGAGCAACCTCGCCCGCTTCGACTCGGTGCGCTTCGGGCTCCGCGTCGAGCGGCCGGGCCAGACGGTCGAGGATGTGATGGGCGCGACCCGCGAGGCCGGGTTCGGCCCCGAGGTCAAGCGCCGCATCATCCTCGGCACCTACGCGCTCTCGGCCGGCTACTACGACGCCTACTACGGCTCCGCGCAGAAGGTGCGCACGCTCATCCAGCGCGACTTCGACGCCGCCTTCGCGCAGGCCGACCTGCTCATCAGCCCCGCGGCGCCCACGACGGCGTTCAAGCTGGGCGAGAAGCTCGACGACCCGCTCGCGATGTACGTCAACGACATCACGACGATCCCCGCGAACCTCGCCGGCATCCCCGGCATGGGGCTCCCGATGGGGCTGGGCGACGACGGCCTGCCCGTCGGCCTGCAGCTGCTCGCTCCGATGTTCGAGGACGACCGGCTCTACCGCGCCGGCGCCGCCATCGAGGCGCTGCTCGCCGAGCGCTGGGGCGGCATCCTCACCACCAAGGCACCTACCCTTCGAGACGCCGCCGGCGGCTCCTCAGGGACCGACCGCACGGAGGCGGCGCGATGAAGGACAAGCTGATGGACTTCGACCGGGCGCTCGAGCTCTTCGAGCCCGTGCTCGGGTTCGAGGTGCACGTCGAGCTCGGCACGCGCACGAAGATGTTCTCGGCGGCGCCGAACCCCGCGCATCCGGACTTCCACGACGTGGAGCCGAACACGCTCGTCGACCCGCTGAGCCTGGGCCTCCCGGGCAGCCTCCCCGTCGTCAACGCGCTCGCCGTGCGGCACTCGATCGCGCTGGGCCTCGCGCTCGGCTGCGAGATCGCCGAGTCGAGCCGGTTCGCGCGGAAGAACTACTTCTACCCCGACGTGCCGAAGAACTACCAGATCTCGCAGTACGACGAGCCCATCGCGTTCGAGGGGCAGGTCGAGATCGAGCTCGCCGACGGGCGTCGGGTGACGATCCCCATCGAGCGCGCGCACATGGAGGAGGACGCCGGCAAGCTCACGCACGTGGGCGGCTCGACCGGCCGCATCCAGGGCGCCGAGTACTCGCTCGTCGACTACAACCGCGCAGGCGTGCCGCTCGTCGAGATCGTGACCAAGCCGATCTTCGGCGCCGAGCACGACGCGCCCGAGCTCGCCAAGGCCTACGTCGCCGCGATCCGCGACATCGTGCTCTCGCTCGGCATCTCCGAGGCGCGGATGGAGCGCGGCAACCTGCGCTGCGACGCCAACGTGAGCCTGCGCCCCCGCGGCCAGGAGCGCCTCGGCACGCGCACCGAGACGAAGAACGTCAACTCGATGCGCTCCGTCGAGCGCGCCGTGCGCTACGAGATCCAGCGGCAGGCGGCGATCCTCGCCGACGGCGGCACGATCACGCAGGAGACCCGCCACTGGCACGAGGACACCGGCACGACGAGCGCCGGCCGCGTGAAGTCGGATGCCGACGACTACCGCTACTTCCCCGAGCCCGACCTGCTGCCCGTGCAGCCGAGCCGCGAGCTCGTCGAGGAGCTGCGCGCGCTGCTGCCCGAGCAGCCCGTCGCGCGCCGCCGGCGACTGAAGGGCGACTGGGGCTTCAGCGACCTCGAGTTCCAGGACGTCGTGAACGGCGACATGCTGCACGTCGTCGAGGCGACCGTCGCCGCAGGCGCCGCCCCCCAGGCGGCGCGCAAGTGGTGGACGGGCGAGCTCGCGCGCGTCGCCAACGAGCGCGGCGTCGACGCGTCGACGCTCGTCGAGCCGGCCCACGTGGCAGAGCTGCAGCGCCTCATCGACGAGGGCACCCTCACCGACCGGCTCGCCCGCCAGGCGCTCGAGGGCGTCATCGCGGGCGAGGGCAGCCCGAGCGAGGTGGCGGCTGCGCGCGGCCTGCAGGTCGTCACCGACGAGTCGGCGCTCGTGGCGGCGGTCGACGAGGCGCTCGCGGCCCAGCCCGACGTGCTGCAGAAGATCCGCGACGGCAAGGTGCAGGCGGCCGGCGCAGTGATCGGGGCGGTCATGAAGGCGATGCGCGGCCAGGCCGACGCGGCCCGGGTGCGGGAGATCGTCTTGGAGCGCGCTAGCAGCTGACCAGGAACTCTCCAGGAATCTTCAAGGTACCGGGGTACGCTCATTCCTGGTTCCCCGAATTGCGGGGGCCCAGCGGAGTGAAACCCTTGCACCGCTGTCTCGGAGAAGGGACCACACACATGGGCATTCTCGGTTGGATCGTCCTCGGCCTCATCGCTGGGGCCATCGCAAAGCTGATCCTCCCCGGCCGTCAGGGCGGCGGCTGGATCATGACCCTCATCCTGGGCGTCGTCGGAGCACTGCTCGGCGGCTGGCTCGGATCGATGATCTTCGGTGTCGGCCTGGAGGACTTCTGGTCGCTGCAGACGTGGATCGTCGCGATCGTCGGCGCGATCATCGTGCTGCTGGTCTGGGGCCTCGTGACGAAGAACCGCGGCCGCACGAGCGCCTGACGCTCGACGCACCGCAACGAAGGGGGCTGCCTGCGGGCGGCCCCCTTCCGCATGCCCGGGCCCTACCGGGCGACGGGCGAGACGCCTGCGAACGACGCCAGCTCGTCGAGGTGATCGAGGTCGCCGAGGTCGAGCACCTGCAGGTAGACCCGCTCCACGCCGTCGTCGGCGAGGTGTCCGAGCAGGTCCTGCACCTCGCTGCGCGTGCCCGCCACGCCGTGCTCGCGCAGCTCCGCCGACTCGCGGCCGATCGCCGCCGCGCGCCGCGCGAACGACGCCTCGTCCTCGCCGACGCACGCGACGAGCGCCACCGAGCGCACGACGGGCCGCTCGCGCTCGGCGCGCTCGATGGCGCGGTCGAGGGCGGCGAAGAGGGGCCGGATGCGGTCGAACGCGGGGAACGAGAGGTTGTGCTCGTCGGCGAACTCGGCTGCGAGGCGCGGGGTGCGCCGCTCGCCCAGCCCGCCCACGATCACGGGGATGCGCTCCTGCACCGGCTTCGGCAGCGCCGGGGAGTCGTCGAGGCGGTAGTGGTCGCCGTCGAACGAGAAGCGGGCGCCGCGCGGCGTCTGCCACAGGCCCGTCACGATCGCCAGCTGCTCCTCGAGCAGGTCGAAGCGGCGCTCCGGGAAGGGGATGCCGAGCGCCGAGTGCTCCTCGGCGAACCATCCGGTGCCGAGCCCGAGCTCCACCCGCCCGCCCGACATCTGGTCGACGTTCGCGACCTGCACGGCCAGGATGCCCGGCTGCCGGTAGGTGACGGAGGAGACGAGCGTGCCGAGCCGCACCCGGTCGGTGTCGCGCGCCAGCCCCGCGAGCGTCGTCCACGCATCCGTCGGCCCGTAGCCGGGGTCGCCGTCGCCCATGCGCAGGTAGTGGTCGGAGCGGAAGAAGCCGTCGAAGCCGAGCTGCTCGGTGCGCAGCGCGACCGCGAGCAGCTCGTCGTAGGAGGCGCCCTGCTGGGGCTCGGTGAAGATGCGGAAGTCCATGGGCCGAGCCTACGGAAGCGGCCCGCGGCTCGTGCATCCGGGACAAGCGGGCGGATGCGCGGGGCGGGGCTTGGCAGGATCGCACCATGGACTACGGCTACATGCTCGGCTACTGGCGATCGGCCCCGCCCGCGGGAGCGCTCGAGGCGGTGCTCGCAGCGGAGCGGCTCGGCTTCGACTCGGTCTGGACGTCGGAGGCGTACGGCTCGGACGCGTTCACGCCGCTCGCGTGGTGGGGCGCGTCGACGTCGCGGATCCGGCTCGCGACCGGCATCGCGCAGCTCTCGGCGCGCACCGCGGCCTCGACGGCGATGACCGCGATGACGCTCGACCACCTCTCGGGCGGCCGCGTCATCCTCGGGCTCGGCGTCAGCGGGCCGCAGGTCGTCGAGGGCTGGTACGGCCAGCCCTTCCCGAAGCCGCTCGCGCGCACGCGCGAGTACGTCGCGATCCTGCGCAGCATCATGGCGCGCGAGGCGCCCGTGACGGCGCCAGGGCCGCAGCTGCCGCTGCCGCGCACGGGGGAGGGGACGACGGGGCTCGGCAAGCCGCTCATCTCGACCCTCCACCCGCTGCGGCCGCGCATCCCCATCCACCTCGCCGCCGAGGGGCCCCGCAACACCGCGCTCGCCGCCGAGATCGCCGACGGCTGGTTGCCGTTCCTCCACTCGCCCTCGCAGGACGCCGCCTCGCGCGCGCTGCTGGCGGAGGGGTTCGCGAAGCGCGACCCGTCGCTGCCGCCGGCGGAGGCGTTCGAGGTGTCGGTGCCGGTGCCGATCGTCGTCGACCGCGACGTCGAGGCGGCTGCCGACCGCGTGCGGCCGATGATCGCGCTCTACGTCGGCGGGATGGGCGCGAAGGGCGCGAACTTCCACTTCGACGCCGTCGCGCGGCTCGGGTACGAGGAGGCGTGCCTGCGCATCCAGGAGCTCTACCTCGAGGGCAGGAAGGCCGAGGCGATCGCGGCGGTGCCGACGGCGCTCGTCGACGAGATCGCGCTCGTCGGCCCCATCGAGCGGGTGCGCGACGGGCTCGCGCGCTGGGAGGCGTCGGTCGTGACGCGGATCCTCGTGCAGGGCGACCTCGCGGCGCTCGAGGCCGTGGCGAGGCTGCGCGGCTAGGATCGACCGGTGCTCGTGGACTGGGAATCGTGGGGCGGCGACGTGCTCTCGCCCGAGGCGAAGGCCGCCCGGCGCCCCGCGCCGCCCGCGCGCGTCGCCGCCGAGCGCGACCTCGTGGTCGAGCGCGTCGACGGGTTCGTCGGCGCCGTCGTCGGCATCGAGGCCGGCCACGTGCGCCTCGAGGACCGCGCGGGCAGGGTGCGCCTGTTCCCGCTCGGGCGCGGGTTCCTGGTCGACGGCACGGAGGTCGAGCTCGTCCCGCCCACGGCGACCCGGGCGGCGGCGCCGACCCGCACCGCGTCCGGCTCGCGCGCGGTCGAGGGGCTCAAGGCCCGCGTCGCGCTCCCGAGCCGCATCCTCGTCGAGGGCACGCACGACGCCGAGCTCGTCGAGCAGGTCTGGGGCCACGACCTGCGCGTCGAGGGCGTCGTCGTCGAGCCGCTGCACGGCGTCGACGACCTCGCGGGCATCGTCGCCGAGTTCGCCCCGACGCGCTCGCGCCGGCTGGGGATCCTCGTCGACCACCTCGTGCCCGGCTCGAAGGAGACGCGGATCGCCGAGGCCGTCATGCGCGGACCGCACGGTGCGCACGTGCGCGTCGTCGGGCATCCGTACATCGACATCTGGCAGGCGGTGAAGCCGGCGCGCCTCGGCATCGAGCGGTGGCCGGATGTGCCGCGCGGCGAGGACTGGAAGCGCGGCACGCTGCGCCGCCTCGGCATGCCGCACGAGAGCCAGGCGGATGTCGCGCACGCGTGGCAGCGGATCCGCGGCCGGGTGCGCGACTGGAACGACCTCGAGCCGGCCCTCCTCGCCCGCGTCGAGGAGCTCATCGACTTCGTGACGGCGCCCGCCGGCTGAACCCGTCCAATCCGCTCGCCCGAGGGCGGCGAACCCCTGATGCACGCAACACGACGAGGGATGCAGGGCATCCCCAGCACAGAGGAGTCGCACCATGCGGAAGTCCATCTTCCTCCGGACGGCGGTCGGTTTCAGCGCCGCCGCCGTGATCCTGGGGGCGAGCGCGTGCTCGTCGCCCGCCGACCCGGGCACGAGCACGGCCCCCGAGACCTCGGCGTCGCCGATGGAGACCCAGTCGGGCTCGATGCTCATGCCTGCCGGCACCGGCGACCCGTTCGCCGACGCGCGCACCGCCGCCGGCCACATGCCCATGACGGCCACGACGCTCGCCGGCGGCTTCGTCGGCGCGCTCGACATCCCCGGTGAGGCGGAGTCCGACGCGGCCAACCTGCGCGCCGACCTGACGTCGCTCCTCCAGGAGCACGTCTACCTCGCCGGCATGGCGGTCGCGACCGCCTACCACGCGGGCGCCGACTCGGCCCAGTTCGAGGCTGCTGCGGCAGCGCTCGACACCAACTCGGTCGACCTCTCCGAGGCGGTCGCGTCGCTCTCCGACGAGGAGCAGGGCGCGGCGTTCCTCGAGCTGTGGCGCCAGCACATCGGCTTCTTCGTCGACTACGCGGTGGCCGTCAAGGGCGGCGACCAGGCAGCGGCCGACGAGGCGCTCATGCAGCTGCAGGGCTACACCGAGGAGGCCGGCGCGTTCTTCGAGTCGATCTCCGGCGGCGAGCTGCCTGCGGACGCGGTCGCCGAGAGCCTGACGATGCACGTCGACACGCTCAGCGCCGCCATCGACGCCTTCGCGGCGGGCGAGCCGAACGCGACCGACGTGCTGCAGGAGGCCGCGGGCCACGTGGTCATGTCGGCCGAGACGCTCTCCGGCGGCCTCGCCGCCGCAGCGGGCCTCGAGGGCGACGTCTCCGACGAGGCCTCGACGCTGCGCTCGCAGCTGGTCGCGGGCCTGCAGGAGCACGTCTACCTCGCCGGCATCGCGGTCTTCACCGCCTACACGGCCGAGGGCGGCCCCGAGTCGCCCGCGTTCGAGGGCGCTGCCGCGACGCTCGACGCCAACTCGGTCGCGCTGAGCGAGGCCATCGGCTCGCTCGCCGGTGAGGAGAACGGCACGGCGTTCCTCGAGCTGTGGCGCGAGCACATCGGCTTCTTCGTCGACTACGCGGTCGCGATCGCGGGCGACGACGCCGCCGGTGCCGAGCAGGCGCTCGCCGACCTCGACGACTACCGGCCGACCGCCGGCGCCTTCTTCGAGGAGATCTCGGCGGGCGAGCTGCCGGCCGACGCGATCGCGGAGGGCCTCGGCATGCACGTCGAGACGCTCGCGGGCGCGATCGACTCGCTCAAGGAGCAGCTGGTCGACGCCGGCTGACGGACGCACCATCCATGAGGGCGAGGGCCGCGGCGGGAGCCGCGGCCCTCGCTCGTGCGCCGAGGGGCGCTCAGACGATCGGCGGCACCTCGACGAAGGCGGGCAGCTTCGGGTCGCGGCCGTCGCCGGAGGAGCGGCCGGTGAAGCGCCGCCCGAGCCACGGCAGCACGTACTCGCGGTAGTACATGAGGTCGCGGCGGCCCTCGGCGGTCGACGCGCCCGCGAGGTCGCGCCAGGCCTCCGGCGCCGGCATGCCGAGCGCCCGCAGCACGTTGCGCGCGACGTGGGCGTGGCCTGCGGCGTTGAGGTGCAGGCGGTCGCGCGACCAGAAGCGCGGCGCGGCGAGCTCGGGGTCGGACCAGTTGTCGACGTAGGGCGCGTCGAGGTCGCCGATCCGCGACTCCACCGCGCGCGCGAGCGCGTCGCCGCGCCGCTGCATGACTGCGCCGATCGGCATCACGCCGCTCGGGTTGCCGCCCGAGAGCAGGATGGGGCGGATGCCCGCGGCGGCGATGCGGTGGGCGGCGTCGGCGAGGCGCTCGCCGACGTGCTCGATCGAGACCTTCGGGCGCAGGATGTCGTTGCCGCCGCCGTTGATGCTGATGGCGTCCGGCCCGAGCGCGATGGCCGCGTCGAGCTGCTCGTGCACGATGGGCCCGAGCTTGCGGCCGCGGATGGCCAGGTTCGCGTAGCGCACCGGCGCTCCCTGCGCCGAGGCGAGCCCGGCGGCGACGAAGTCGGCCCATCCGCGCACCGAGCCGTCGGGCAGCTCGTCGCCCACCCCCTCGGTGAAGCTGTCGCCGATGGCCACGAACGATCCGATGCGCTGCACCCTCCCAGCCTAGGTGCCCCGTCCGCCGCCGCGGCGGGGCTAGAGTGGCTGTCGACACGGGAGTCCGGTGCGCCGGGCTGAGAGGAAGGCCGAAGCCTTCGACCGTCAAACCTGATCTGGATCATGCCAGCGCAGGGAGGACACTGCACCCGTGCCATCTCATCCGAGGAAGGCACCGAATGACCACCGCACCCACCGCATCCGCCCCGTCGACGGCGCCCGCGCGCACCCGCACCCGCTGGCGCGTCGTCGACATCGTCGTCGCCGCCGTGCTCGGCGTCGCCACCGGCCTCCTGTTCGTGCTCTGGAACAGCGTCGGCTACGCCTGGTTCACCGCCATGGACGCGCTCACGCCCGGCTTCGGCGGCCTCGCCGTCGGCATCTGGCTCATCGGCGGCGTGCTCGGCGGCCTCATCATCAGGAAGCCCGGCGCCGCGCTGTTCGTCGAGCTGCTCGCCGCGAGCGTGTCGATGCTGCTGGGCAGCCAGTGGTCGATCGAGACGGTCTACTCCGGCATCGCGCAGGGCCTCGGCGCCGAGCTCGTCTTCCTGCTCTTCGCCTACCGCCGCTTCGGGCTGCCGGTCGCGATGCTCGCGGGCGTCGGCGCGGCCGTCGCCGCCTTCGTGCTCGAGCTGTTCCTGAGCGGCAACCTCGCGAAGAGCCCCGAGTTCCTCGGCATCTACCTCGGCAGCCTCGTCGTCTCCGGCGCGCTGCTCGCCGGCCTCGTCGGCTGGCTGCTGACGCGCGCGCTCGCCGCGACCGGCGTGCTCGACCGCTTCGCGTCGGGGCGGTCGCGCGCCCGGTGACCGGCTCCCGCATCCGCGCGCGCGGGTGGGGCTGGCGGCACGCAGGCCGCACGGTGCCCGCCGTCGCCGGGCTCGACCTCGATGTCGAGCCCGGAGAGCGCGTGCTGCTGCTCGGCCCCTCGGGCGCCGGCAAGTCGACCCTGCTCGCGGCGCTCGCGGGTGTGCTGGGCGGCGAGGACGAGGGCGACGAGACCGGCGACCTCGCCGTCGACGGCGCGCACCCGGCCGGGCTGCGCGGCTCCGCCGGCCTCGTGCTGCAGGATCCGCAGGCCAACACCATCCTGTCCCGCGTCGGCGACGACGTGGCGTTCGGCTGCGAGAACCTCGCCGTGCCGCGCGACGAGATCTGGCGGCGCGTGCGCGAGGCGCTCGCCGCGGTCGGGCTCGACGTGGCGCTCGACCGGTCGACGGCGGCGCTCTCGGGCGGCCAGCGGCAGCGCCTCGCGCTCGCGGGCGTGCTCGCGATGCGGCCGGGGCTCATCCTGCTCGACGAGCCGACCGCCAACCTCGACCCCGAGGGGGTCGTGGAGGTGCGGGATGCCGTGGCTCGCGTCGCCGCCGAGACCGGGGCGACGCTCGTGGTCGTCGAGCACCGCGTCGAGACGTGGCTGCCGGTCGTCGACCGCGTCGTCGTGCTCGCGGCAGGAGGCGGAGCGGTGGCCGACGGCTCGCCGGCCGCCGTCCTCGACGCCCACCGCACGCAGCTCGCGCACGACGGCGTCTGGGTGCCGGGGCTCCCGGTCGAGGTCGCCCGCGGCGGCCGGCATCCGGGCGAGGCGCTCCTCGTGGGGGAGGCGCTGCGCTCCGGCCGCGACGGCGCCGCCGTGCACGAGCCGCTCGACGTGCAGGTGCGCGCGGGGGAGGCGCTCGTCGTCACCGGGCGCAACGGCGCCGGCAAGTCGACCCTCGCGCTGACGCTCGCCGGCCTGCTGCCACCGGTCGCGGGCGCCGTGCGGGCCACTGCGCCGCTGCGGCGCGAGCTCGCGGCCGAGGCGCCCATCCGCTGGCGGCCGAAGCAGCTGGCGAGCCGCATCGGCACGGTCTTCCAGCAGCCGGAGCACCAGTTCGTCGCCGCGCGCGTGCGCGACGAGGTCGCGGCGGGGCTGCGGGCGCTCCGGCTGCCCGAGCCTGAGGTTGACGCGCGCGTCGGCGGGCTGCTCGCCGCGCTGCGGCTCGACGCGCTCGCCGACGCCAACCCCTTCACGCTCTCCGGCGGCGAGCAGCGCCGGCTCTCGGTGGCGACGGTGCTCGCGCCCGCGCCGCGCGTGATGGTGCTCGACGAGCCCACGTTCGGCCAGGACCGCCGCACGTGGAGCGAGCTCGTGCGCCTCATCGCCTCGCTCGTAGACGACCGCGGCTGCGCCGTCGTCGCCGTGACGCACGACGCCGACGTCGAGCGCGTGCTCGGCGACCGCGTGCTGCGGCTGGGCGGCGAGCGGTGAGCGCGCTCGCTCGGGTCAACCCGGTCACGCCGCTGCTCGCGGCGGTGCTCTACTCGATCCCCATGCTGCTCACGATCGACATCGTGAGCGCCGCGGTCGCGCTCGCCGCGTGGTTCGTGGTCTTCGCGGCCGCGGGCATCGGGCTCCGCACCGTGCTGCGCCGCACGTGGCCGCTGCTCATCGCCGCGCCGCTGTCGGCGGTGAGCATGCTGCTCTACGCCGAGCCGGCCGGGCGCATCCACGCCCAGGTCTGGCTCGCCACCATCAGCGACCGCTCGATCGAGCTCGCGCTTGCGATCGGGCTGCGCGTGCTCGCGCTGGGCGTGCCGACGCTCGTGGCGCTCGTGGGCCTCGACCCGACGCGGCTCGCCGACGGGCTCGCGCAGGTCGCGCGCCTGCCGCACCGGTTCGTGCTCGCGGCGCTCGCCGGCACGCGGCTGTTCGGCGTGCTGGCCGAGGACTGGCGGCAGATCGCGCTCGCCCGCCGGGCACGGGGCCTCGGCGACACGGGCGCGGTGCGGCGCGCGCTGCAGGCGGCCTTCGCGCTGCTCGTGGTTGCGCTGCGCCGCGGCGGCACGCTCGCGACTGCGATGGAGGCACGCGGCTTCGGCGGCGCGGAGCGCACCTGGGCGCGGCCCTCGACCGTCGGCCGCGCCGACGGGCTGCTGCTGATCCTGGCGATCGCCGTCGCGGCGACCGCGATCGGGGCGTCGCTCGCGGCAGGATCGTTCGCACCGGTGTGGGAGGGGGCGCAGTGACCATCACGATCGTCGACGGGCGCTCCGGCTCGGGCAAGACGGCCCTCGCCGAGCGCATCGCCGCCGGCTCCGGTGCGCGCATCATCCACATGGACGACCTCTACGCCGGCTGGCACGGGCTCGCGACCGGCTCGCGGCTGCTCGAGCGCGGCATCCTCGCGCCGCTCGCCGAGGGGCGGCGCGCCGTCTGGCGCCGCTGGGACTGGGCGGTGGGCGACTGGGGCGCCGAGGACAGCGCGGAGCCCGGCGAGGCGCTCGTCGTCGAGGGCTGCGGCTCGCTCACGCTCGAGAGCCGCGAGCATGCCGACCTCGCGATCTGGCTCGAGGCGCCCGAGGCGGTCCGGCGGGCGCGGGCGCTCGAGCGCGACGGCGACGACTCGTGGTGGATGCTTTGGCGCGAGCAGGAGGACGCGCACATCGCCGCCAACGGCCCGGTCGCGCTCGCCGACGAGGTGCGCGACACCGCGGGGCCGCCGCCGGGCGGGCTCCCTGCATCCGGCGCGTAGGCTTGCCGCCGGCATCCGCCGATGCCGCACGATCCTCGAGGAGGCCGCATGCCCATCCCGACGAAGGCGCTGCAGAAGACCGCAGCCGACCAGCCGTTCCGCGTCGCCACGATCGAGCGCCGCGACCCGCGCCCGAACGACGTGGTCATCTCCATCCAGGCCGCCGGCATCTGCCACAGCGACATCCACACCATCCGCGACGAGTGGGGCGCCGCGCCCTTCCCGCTCACGGTCGGCCACGAGATCGCGGGCATCGTCGAGGCCGTCGGCGACGCGGTCACGCGCCACGCCGTCGGCGACCGCGTCGGCGTCGGCTGCCTCGTCGACTCGTGCGGCGAGTGCGAGCAGTGCCTCGCCGACGAGGAGCAGGACTGCCTGAACGGCGCCGTCGGCACCTATGCCGCCGTCGACCGCGACGGCACCATCACGCAGGGCGGCTACAGCGAGCGCGTCGTGGTCGACGAGCGCTTCGTGCTGCGCATCCCGGATGGGCTCGAGCTCGACGTCGCGGCGCCGCTGCTCTGCGCCGGCATCACGCTCTACTCGCCGATCGACCGCTGGGGCGTGGGCCCCGGCAAGAAGGTGGCCGTCGTCGGCCTCGGCGGGCTCGGCCACATGGGCGTGCAGCTCTCGGCCGCGAAGGGCGCCGAGGTCACGGTGCTCTCGCGCAGCCTCGCGAAGGCCGAGCTCGCGAAGGAGCTGGGTGCCGCCAGCACGATCGCGACCGGCGAGGACGGCTGGGCCGAGGCGCACAAGGGCGAGTTCGACGTCATCCTCAACACCGTGAGCGCCGACCTCGACCTCGGCACCTACCTGTCGATCCTCAAGCCGCACGGCGCAATGGTGAACGTCGGCCTGCCGCCGGCGCCGCAGCCGCTGCACCTCGGCTCGCTCATCATGGGCGGCAAGGTGCTCGCGGGCTCCAACATCGGCGGCATCCGGCAGACGCAGGAGATGCTCGACTTCTGCGCCGAGCACGGCATCGGCGCCGTCATCGAGCGGATCGGCATCGACGACGTGGATGCCGCGTACGACCGGGTGGTCGACGGCGACGTGCGCTTCCGCTTCGTCATCGACACCACGGCGCTCGCCGACGCGACGCCTGCCGCGTAGCGGGCGAGGGGTGGGCGGCTACGCCCACCCCAGCTCGTGGAGCTGCTCGTCGTCGATCCCGTAGAAGTGCGCGATCTCGTGCACGAGCGTCGTGCGCACCTCGGCGCGCAGCTCCTCGAGCGTCTCGCTCGCGTCGAGGTGCGGCAGCCGGTAGACCATGATGCGGTCCGGCAGCTCGCCGAAGCCGTACTGCCCGCGGTCGGTGATCGCGACGCCCTCGTAGATGCCGAGCAGGTCCTCCTCGGGGTGCTCGTCCTCGACCAGGAACACGACGTTGTCGAGATCCTCGACCATCTCGTCCGGCAGCGCGTCGAGCACCTCCGTCACGAGCTCCTCGAACGCCTCGTGGCCCATCTCGAGCATGCGTCCCCCTCGGCTGTGCGCGATGCGCTCGAGCCTATCGACGGCCGCCGGGCGCGAGCCCGCTGCTAGCGTCGGGAGCACCATGAGCATCCCCGGCCGCCCGCCCCGCCCGAAGCGTCCGCAGCACGTCATGGAGGTCATCCGCACCGAGCGCATCGGTCCGAGCCTCGTGCGCGTGTGGATCGGCGGGGGCGGGTTCGCGACGTTTGCGCCCAACGCGTTCACCGACGCCTACGTGAAGCTCTCGTTCGCGAAGCCCGAGCTCGGCCTCGAGCCGCCCTACGACCTCGCGGCGCTGCGCGAGTCGCTCGCCCCCGAGGACCTGCCGGTCACGCGCACCTACACGGTGCGCGCGGTCGCCGACGACGCGCTCGCGATCGATGTCGTCGTGCACGGCGACGCGGGGATCGCCGGCCCGTGGGCGGCCCGGGCGCAGCCGGGGGAGCGCGTGGTGCTCAGCGGCCCCGGCGGCGCCTACGCCCCCGACCCGACGGCCGACTGGCACCTGCTCGCGGGCGACGAGTCGGCGCTGCCCGCCATCGCGAGCGCGCTCGAGGCGCTGCCGGCCGACGCGCGCGGCATCGCGATCCTCGAGGCGCGGGATGCCTCGGAGGAGATCCCGCTGCGGCACCCGGCGGGCGTCGAGGTGCGCTGGCTGCACCGCGGCGAGCCGAGCATCGCGACGACACGGCTGCTCGCCGACGCAGTCGCGGCGCTGGCGCTGCCGGAGGGCCGGGTGCACGCGTTCGTGCACGGCGAGCGGGAGTCGATGAAGGCGATGCGCGACGAGCTGCTCGATCGGCGCGGGCTGCCCCGCGACCGCGTGTCGCTCTCGGGCTACTGGGCGCTCGGCCGCACCGAGGACCGCTTCCAGGCCGAGAAGCGCGAGCCGATCGGCGAGATCCTGCCGCGTGAGGCATGAGCGCCGACGACGCCGCGATGGAGGCGGCCATCCTCGCGCTGCTCGCCGAGCGCCGCGACGGCGCCACCATCTGCCCGAGCGATGCGGCACGGCGCGTCGCGGGCGACGACCCGGCGGCGTGGCGGCCGCGCATGGACGACGCGCGGGCGGCCGCCGCGCGGCTCGTCGAGCGCGGCGAGGTCGTGATCACGCAGCGGGGGAGCGAGGTCGACCCCGAGCTCGCGCGCGGGCCGATCCGCATCCGTCGCACGCCGGATGCTGCGCCCGAGCACGAGTGAAGGCCCGGAGGATCTCCTCCGGGCCTTCATCTGGGTGCCTGGGTAGCACGTTCGGCAACTCCTCCCCGAAGACAAAGACCCTAGTCAACCGCATGAATCGTGGGGTCTACGAGGTCTCGCGGCGTCCCCAGATTGGCGCTTCAAGCGACGATCGGGGGCTAGTCGTGAGGACTGTCGAGACGGCTCAAACTTTTCTGACCGCTGCTGAGCGCAGCGCAATCGCTGCAGCGGGGCTGCCGCATTCAGGGATGAACTCGCTGTTCAACCTCGGCCCGACGATTCCGATGTCGGCCGCCTCGCCCGGTGACGTCATCTACTACGCCGACGGTGGCGTGGGGCGCGCGCACATCGGCATCTGCATCGGTGGTGGCCGTGCGGTGCATGGTGGCTGGTCCGGCTTCAACACCGTGATCGCCGGTGTCGACATCGGCGGTTCGGCCCCGGTGTTCATCGACATCACCTGAGCCTCCTGAAAGTCAGTGCCCGCCCGATTTGGGCGGGCACCTGCCTTCAGGTCGACCGGTTGTGCGGCATCGAGCGGTTCAGCGGATCTTCTCTTCGGCGACGTCGTCGCCGGCACGGGCGGCGTCGGCGGCGCAGTGGCGCAGGTGGTCCTCGAGGAGCCCGACGGCGGGCGCTCGAAGCCTCCTCCGGCGCGGCCGGTGGTGTCAACGGCTCCGGCGGAGCCGAGCACTACCCCTACGGCATGAGCTGCGGCAAGGACCTCACGATCATCGAGGCGTACGACGACGAGTCGACCAAGATGACGTGCGCGTGCCAGTGCGGCACCGCGAGATGGTGAGGCTCCGCGACCTATGCTCCGGCAAGCTCGTCTGGACGGACGACTGGCCCATGCGCTGGGCGTCCGAGAAGGTCGTGTTCAAGCCCTCCGGCGTCGACCACCAGTCGCCCAGCTCGTCCTTCCAGGTCGGTCTGGAGCTCGCACCGGTGTTCGGCTGGCAGCGGCCGCTCGACTCGATGCACGCGTTTGTCGGCTTCGGCGGTGTCGCGAAGATGTCGTCCTCGTGCGCCGGCGCCCCGGTGCCCGCCGACGCGCTCGCCGTCATCGAGGCCTGGCGTTGGGCATCTGGGCCGGCGTGTCGGCGAGCGCCCTCGGCATCGGGCCGCTGTTCGGCGCGGTGGTGAACGATTCGCTCGGCTGGCCATGGATCTTCCTTCTGAACGTGCCGCTCGGCGCCCTGGCTTGGCTCGTCACACGGCTGATCCTGCCGCGGCCAGGACCTGCCAGGGTGCGCAAGCGGATCGACCCCGTCGGGGTGCTCCTCTCGGCGATCGCGCTGGTCGGGCTCGTGCTCGCCGTGAATCAGTCGAGCAGCGGAGGGTGGTCCTCACCCCCGTCTTGATCCTCACCGCGATCACCATCGCTTCTGCCGCGCTCTTCGTGGTGCATGAACGGCGGACTCGAGACCCGCTCGTGGACCTTGGGCTGTTCCGAGACCGTGTGTTCACCGGTGCCGTCCTCGTCACGCTGCTCTCCACGGCCGTGATGTGCAGCCTGTTCTTCTTCCTGGCTCTGTACCTGCCGGCCGTGCTCGCGCTCTCGTCACTTCAAGCGGCGCTGAGTCTCCTTCCGCTGACCCTCGCCATCGTCCTCGTGGCGCCGCTCGTCGGCCCGCTCGCAGCGCGACTGACCAGCCGGACCGTCGTCACTGCCGGTATGCTGCTGCTGGCCGTCGGGCTCGTCGGTCTCGGAGCGCTCGGCCTCGGTGCCGGGGAGATCGCCCTCACGTTCTGGCCGGCGCTCACCGGGATCGGAATCGGGATCGCGCGCACTCCCACTACCGCGCCGGCCCTCAGCCCGGGTGCCGGTTCCGAGTACGGCATGGAGGCTGGGGTCCTCAATTCGGTTCAGGCCACCGGGCTTGCGCTCGGCATCGCAGTCATGAGCGTGATCATCGGCTCCTCGTTCGGTCCGAACGGCGCGTTCGCAGGCGGCATCGGCCCAGCGCATCATGCCGCCTTCCTCGAGGGATTCGCCATCGCTATCACGGTCAATGCCGGGATCGCCGTCGTGGCGGCGGCCCTTGCCGCAGGGCTCATGCGCCCCGCCCGGCGGTGATCGCGAGCGGACGCCCGGCTCAGCGACGGGCATCGGGCCGAGCGGGCCGCGGCTGAATGGACTCTGCACAGCGATCATCGTCCATGACGATCGTCTGCAGGGACCTGCACATCCTCATCCTCTGTCGCGAGGGGAGGGCGCCGTTCGATGAGAACACTTTCGACCGACAGGTCGGGGTTCTCGAGCCGCCGTGAGCACCGACGGTATCCAACCGCCCTCAATTGGCGCTGCCGTAGCGCTTCCCGGGGAACGGGTTCAGTGACGCCGGTCGCGCACGACCATCACGGAGCACCCTGCGTGGTGGACGACCTGCGTCGACACCGACCCCAGTAGGAGGCCACCGAAGCCGCCATGTCCGCGGGATCCGATCACCACGATGTCGGCCTGCTTGGAGGCATCGATCAGCACGGCAGAGCCCGAACCGTGCACCACCTCTGCTGTCACGTCGACGCCCTCATGTGGGACCTTGCCCAGGACCAGTGCCTGGGTGTGCCGCGCGGCGGCCTCGACGTTCGAGTCGTTCAAGACGCCCTCCATGCCGGCGACCACCAGCGGGTACTGCCAGGCGGTCAGCACCCGGACGGTCGCGCGTCGGAGACGGCCTTCTGTGATCGCCCAAGCGAGAGCCAGCTCGGACAGTCGCGAACCATCCACTCCGACCGCGATACGGAATTGCTCATCCTTCGCCACCAGACCACCTCCGCGGGACGCATCGCGTGTCCATCATTTCGTCACCCTACTCCCGCCCGCGCGCCGACGGTCCTGCGAGCACCCGATGCTGGGATCCCAGTGCGGTCTGCAGCGCGTCGCGAGGCTCTCGACCTGCTCGACGCTGACTGGCCAGAGCCGTTCGATGGGGACACCCTCGACCGACAGCTCTCCACACCGAGACTCGCGATCAAGAGCTGCGCGCCTTTGTCAAGAGCTGCGCGCCTTTGTGTAAAGTGCGGAGTAGCGCATGTGAGCGGGAGACTCGACCGAGCGGAGCATTGACAGACTGAACGGGCGGTCACGCCCGAAGACGGGGGCCAGTTCGGCCCAGGTCGCTCAGCTGTCGATCTCCTGAGGGGGATGGACGGGCATGAGCGAGAGAACACGTACCGCAGTCATCGAGGTGGCGGGCGTCCACTGGGGCTCGTCGAAGGCTGTCGCTGAGGCCACCCTGTCCCGCCAGCCGGGTGTGCTGCAGGTGGAAGTGAATCCCGTCTCGCAGACGGCGAACGTCACCTTCGACCCGGCCATGACTTCCATCGCCGATCTGGCGAAGTGGGTGCGCGAGTGCGGATATCACTGCGCCGGCCAGTCCGTGCCCGACCACATCTGCGACCCGATGGACGACGGCGGATCCGGCGGCGCGGCCCATGCCGGTCATGCCGTTGCCGGAGACCATTCGGGCCACGGCGCGGCTGCCGTCACGGCAGCGCCGACGCAGGACCGTGCTGACCACACAGGCCACGCCGGCGCCGCTGCCCGCGCCGGAGCTGGTCCGGACAGTGAGACCAGGGACGCCGGCAGCCATGAGGGCCACGGCACGCCCGTCACCCGGAACGCGCAGGAGGTCATGGGCCACGGAGGCGGGCACGGCGCGTCCATGGCGTCGATGATCCGCGACATGCGGAACCGCTTCCTGGTCGCGGCGCTCCTCTCGGTGCCGATCACGTTGTGGTCCCCCATCGGGCGTGAGGTCTTGGGCTTCAGCGTCCCTGCACCGTTCGGGCTCCGTGACGATGTCTTCATGCTCATCCTCTCGATCCCGGTGATGTTCTACTCCGCCTGGATCTTCTTCGATGGCGCCTACCGGGCGCTGAGGGCTCGGACGCTCGACATGATGGTGCTCGTCTCCGTGGGCGTTGGTGCCGGTTGGCTCTACAGCCTCGTCGTCACCCTGACGGGCGGCGGCGAGGTGTTCTACGAAGCAGCCACGGTGCTGGCCACCTTCGTGCTGCTCGGCCACTGGGTCGAGATGCGGGCGAGGGGCGGCGCCAACGATGCCGTCCGCACGCTGCTCGAGCTGGCGCCCTCGCAGGCTGTGGTGATCCGCGACGGGGAGACCGTCGAGGTTCCCACGGCCGAGGTCATGCCGGGAGACCTGATGCTCGTGCGCCCGGGCTCGAAGGTCCCCACCGACGGTGTGGTCGAGGACGGCGAGTCGGAGATCGACGAGTCGATGGTCACCGGCGAGAGCCTCCCGGTGGCCAAGTCCCCGGGCGCCGACGTGATCGGCGCGTCGGTGAACACCTCCGGCACGCTGCGGATCCGCGCGACCAAGGTCGGTGCGGACACCGCGCTGGCGCAGATCGTCGCGCTCGTCCAGGAGGCGCAGAACTCGAAGGCCCCGGGACAGCGGCTGGCAGACAAGGCAGCGTTCTGGCTCGTGTTCGTCGCCCTCATCGGTGGATCGGCCACGTTCCTCACTTGGTGGCTCGCGGGAGCGGGCGTGCCGCAGGCCATCCTCTTCGCCATCACCGTCGTGGTCATCACCTGCCCCGACGCCCTCGGCTTGGCGACCCCCACCGCGATCATGGTCGGCACCGGCCTGGGCGCCCAGCGCGGCGTCCTGTTCAAGAACGCCACAGCCCTGGAGACCGCTGCCGGCATCGACACCGTGGTGATCGACAAGACCGGGACCCTGACCAAGGGTGAGCCGGAAGTCACTGACTTCATCGCCAAGGGCATCGACGAGGACGAGCTGCTGGCTCTCGTCGCTGCCGTGGAACGGGAATCGGAGCACCCGCTGGCCGGTGCCGTCGTCAACTACGCCGTTGCCCGTGGGGTGCCGGCGACGGCCGCCACCGCGTTCCGGAACGTTCCAGGGCACGGCGCGGGGGCGACCGTGAACGGGAGTAAGGTCTTCGTCGGCAATCGCAAGCTGATGATCGCCGAAGGCATCGACATCGCACCCGTGGCAGAGGAGCGGGAGAGGCTCGCCTCGACCGGCCGCACGGCGGTCCTGGTGGCGGTGGACGGCAAGGCGGCCGGCGTCATCGCCCTGGCCGATGCCGTGCGAGAGACGGCGGCCCCTGCCGTCGCGGCCATGCACGAGGCGGGCATCGAGGTGGTCATGCTCACCGGCGACAACGAAGCGACCGCGAAACGGATCGCCGCGCAGCTCGGCATCGACAGCGTCATCGCGGAAGTGCTGCCGGGCGACAAATCCGCGAAGGTGGCGGAGCTGCAGAAGGCCGGCAAGCGGGTCGCGATGGTCGGCGACGGAGTCAACGATGCCCCCGCGTTGGCGCAGGCAGACTTGGGCATCGCGATCGGGGCCGGCACCGACGTCGCCATCGAGACCGCGGATGTCGTGCTGATGCGCTCCGATCCGTTGGATGTGCCCATCGCGCTGCGCATCGGCAAGGGCACCGTGCGCAAGATGCGACAGAACCTTGCCTGGGCGATCGGGTACAACGTCATCGCGCTGCCGATCGCCGCCGGCGTCTTCTACCCCGCGTATGGCATCATGCTCAGCCCGGAGATCGCCGCCATCTCCATGTCGGGCTCCAGCGTGATCGTCGCCGTCAACGCCCTCCTGCTGAAGCGGCTCCGCCTGCCGGAACAGGGAAACGCCACCGCGAGCGCGACGAAGAGCCGGCCGTCCCCGGCGCCGAGCCTCCGGTAGGGGCGATCGCACCATGACGACCGACCAACGTCGCAGGCAGGAGTTCGCATGAACGCTCAGGACAAGACCGCTCCGGCGCCCGTCCTCGACCCTCAGCAGCTGGATCGCATCCACGCATGGTGGCGGGCGGCGAACTACCTGTCGGTGGGCCAGATCTATCTGATGGGCAATCCGCTGCTGCGCGAGCCGCTGCTGCCGGAGCACGTCAAGCCGCGACTGCTTGGCCACTGGGGGACGACGCCCGGGTTGAACTTCATCTACGCGCACCTGAACCGCGCGATCATGGAACGCGACCTGGACACGATGTACGTCATGGGCCCTGGGCACGGCGGCCCCGGGCCCGTGGCGGCGGCATGGCTGGAAGGGACGTACAGCGAGACCTATCCGAACGTGTCGCAGGATGCCGCGGGGATGCACCGGCTGTTCCAGCAGTTCTCCTTCCCAGGCGGCATTCCGAGCCATGTCGCCCCGGAGACTCCTGGCTCCATCCACGAGGGCGGGGAGCTGGGGTATGCGCTCTCCCACGCCTATGGGGCAGCCTTCGACAACCGGGACCTCATCGTGGCAGCGGTCGTGGGCGACGGCGAGGCCGAGACCGGCCCGCTGGCCGCCAGCTGGCACTCGAACAAGTTCATCGATCCTGCCCGCGACGGCACGGTGCTGCCGATCCTCCACCTGAACGGCTTCAAGATCGCCAACCCGACGGTCCTGGCCCGGATCGACCGCGATGAGCTGGATGGTCTGCTGCGGGGCTACGGCCACACGCCGTACTACGTCGAGGGCGACGACCCCGAGCAGATGCACCAGGACTTCGCCAGGATCCTCGATGCCTGCCTGGACGAGATCGCGCACATCAAGCGTCGCGCCGCCGAGGACGGTGGGACGGACCGACCTCGTTGGCCCATGATCGTGCTGCGGTCCCCGAAGGGGTGGACGGGCCCGGCTGAGGTGGACGGGCAGAAGGTCGAGGGCTCCTGGCGCTCCCACCAGGTGCCGTTCAGCGCGGCGCGCGAGAACGACAGCCACCGGCAGGTGCTGGAGGATTGGCTGCGCAGCTACCGGCCCGAGGAGCTCTTCGACGAGGCCGGAGCCCCGGTCGAAGCGATCCGCTCGCTGCATCCGGGCGGCACACGGCGGATGAGCGCCAGCCCGCACGCCAATGGCGGTGTCCTGCTCCGTGACCTGCGGATGCCCGACTTCCGCGACTACGCCGTGCCGGTGAGCCGACCGGGCACCGGGGCGGTGGAGTCGACGCGCGTGCTGGGCGAGATGCTGCGGGACGTGATGGCGCGGAACATGCACAACTTCCGGGTCTTCTCCCCGGATGAGAACAACTCCAACCGGCTGGGCCCCGTGCTGGAAGCGACCGACAGGACATGGAACGCACGGACGGTGCCGGAGGACGATCATCTGGCCCGTGACGGCCGGGTGATGGAGATCCTGTCGGAGCACACCTGCCAGGGCTGGCTGGAAGGCTACCTGCTGACGGGGCGACACGGATTCTTCTCCTGCTACGAGGCGTTCGTGCACATCGTCGATTCGATGTTCAATCAGCACGCCAAGTGGCTGGACACCACCAACGGCATCGAGTGGCGCCGGCCGGTCGCCTCCTTGAACTACCTCCTCACCTCTCATGTGTGGCGGCAGGACCACAATGGCTTCTCCCATCAGGATCCGGGCTTCATCGACCACGTCATCAACAAGAAGCCCGAAGTCATCCGCGTCTACCTGCCGCCGGACGCGAACACGCTGCTGTCTGTCGCTGATCACTGCCTGCGCAGCCGTCAGTACGTCAACGTGATCGTGGCCGGCAAGCAGCCGCAGCTGCAGTACCTCGACATGGACTCCGCCGTCGTGCACTGCACCAAGGGCGTCGGCATCTGGGACTGGGCGAGCTCGGACGCGGACGTTGCGCCCGATGTCGTGATGGCCTGCGCCGGGGACGTGCCCACGATGGAGACCCTCGCTGCCGTCGAGATCCTGCGCGCCCGCTTCCCCGATCTGCGGATCCGGGTGGTCAACGTCGTCGACCTGATGCGGCTGCAGGACGACGCCGAGAACCCGCACGGCCTGGCTGACGGCGACTTCGACGCGCTGTTCACCACCGACACGCCGGTGATCTTCGCCTACCACGGCTACCCGTGGCTGATCCACCGGCTCACCTACCGGCGCACCAACCACCACAACTTCCATGTCCGTGGCTACAAGGAGGAGGGGACCACGACGACACCGTTCGACATGTGCGTCCTCAACCAGATCGATCGCTTCAACCTGGCGATCGACGTCATCGACCGGGTGCCGAGGCTGCGTGCGACGTCCGGGCACGTGCGCGAGGAGCTCAAGGACAAGCTGATCGAGCACAGCCAGTACATCCGCGCCCATGGCGAGGACATGCCCGAGATCAGGGAGTGGCAGTGGTCGCCGGCCTCGGGTCCCGCGAACCGGGCGCCGGACGAGCCGCGCGAGGAGCCCGCCTAGCATGGGGCTGTCAGGCCATGCCGAAGAGGTCCGCGCGCTCGGGCGCGCTGGGCATGGCGCGGCACTGCCCTACGCGGCCGTCCTGTTCGATATGGACGGAGTGGTCACCCAGACCGCCGCCGTGCATGCGGCGGCGTGGAAGCAGCTCTTCGACGACGTTCTCCGGGATCCACGGGTCACCGGAGACGCCGCGAGGCGGCCGTTCGACGAGGGCTCGGACTACCGGCGCTACGTCGACGGCCGGCAGCGGGAGGATGGAGTGGTCGCCTTCCTCGCCTCCCGTGGCATCGAGCTTCCCGACGGCACTCCGGACGACGGGCCGGAGGCGTGGTCCGTCCATGGCCTCGGCGCCCGCAAGAACGCGTTGTTCCTCGAAGCCGTGAGCCGCGACGGCGTCCACGCCTACCCGGGAACCGTGGCATTGCTGGAGCGGCTCCGCGCCGGCGGGATCCCCGTGGGCCTGGTCACGGCCAGCCGCAACGCCCGTGCAGCCCTCGCCGCCGCCGGGCTCGAGGTCGACTTCGACGTGATCGTCGACGGGCAGACCGCCGCGGACGCGAATCTGCCCGGGAAGCCGGATCCGGCGATGTTCCTCGAGGCCGCTCGCCGTCTCGGGGTGCCACCAGGAGCTGCTGCTGTCGTCGAGGATGCGGTCGCCGGCGTTCGGGCCGGCCGCCGCGGTGGCTTCGGACTGGTGGTCGGCATCGATCGCACGGGGAACCGCGAGCAGCTGGAGATGGCCGGTGCCGATGTCGTGCTCGGGGATGCCTCGGAACTGGACCTCGGTGCTACCCGCACCGACCCGTGGACGCTGGTCTACGAAGGATTCGATCCGGCGCACGAGGGTCACAGAGAAGCACTGACGGCGCTGGGCAACGGATACATGGCCACCCGGGGTGCGCGCCCGGAGCGCCGCGACGACGGCGTCCACTACCCCGGCACCTACCTGGCGGGGGTCTACAACCGGGCCGCCGGCGTGATCCACGGTCGCGAGCTGGAGGAGGAGCACCTGGTCAACGTCCCCAACTGGCTCCCTCTCGACATCCGCATCGGTGATGGCCCGTGGTGGTCGACCGGAGAGATCGCCGCCTCGGACGAGCGGACCGAGCTCGACCTGCGCCGCGGTGTGCTGACTCGCCGGGCCACCTTGGCCGGGCCGGAGGGGGAACGTCTCACGCTCGTGCAGCGGCGGCTCGTCTCCATGCACAACCCGCATCTGGCGGGCCTGGAGACCACCATCACAGCCGACGGTTTCAGCGGCCGCGTGACGGTTCGGGTCGGCATCGACGCCGGCGTGATGAACGGCAACGTCCGCACCTACGCCAGCACACAGCACCTCGTGGATCCCGGGTTCAGTGAGCCGGACATCGGAACGGTCCTCTGCGACGTGCGCACGAGTCAGAGCCGGATCGGCATCGCCGTCGCGGTCAGGACGACGTTCGACGACGGCGCAGCGGTGACGTCGCACGACGCCGAACGCGACGGCGGACGGCACCGGCGGCAGTTCGAGCTCCTGCTCACCGACGGGCGACCGGTCACGGTCGACAGGGCCGCGGCGGTCGCGACCTCTCGTGACGGCGCCATCACCTCCCCGGCGGACGCCGCGCTCGCGGAGCTCTCCCGCAACGACGGCGGCTTCGCCGCGCTGCTGGCAGATCACGAGGCGGCGTGGCGGCGCCTGTGGGCCCGTTTCGCCGTCACCCTCGATGCTGACCGGCAGTCCAGCCTGATCCTCAACCTGCATGTGTTCCACCTGCTGCAGACGATCTCCGCACACGGCGCCGCGCTGGATGCAGGGGTGCCTGCGCGGGGCCTGCACGGAGAGGGCTACCGCGGGCACGTCTTCTGGGACGAGCTGTTCGTCGTGCCCGTCATCGGGATGCGGCTCCCGCCGCTCAGCCGGGCGCTCCTCGAGTACCGGTGGCGCCGGCTGGGTGCTGCCCGGACCGCTGCCCGCGCGCACGGACTCGAAGGGGCGCTCTTCCCGTGGCAGAGCGGGAGCGACGGGCGCGAAGAGACTCCGACTCAGCTGTACAACGCCCGCTCCGCCCGCTGGATGCCGGACAACTCCGTCCGTCAACGCCATGTCGGACTTGCTGTCGCCTACAACGCGTGGCAGCACTTCCAGACCACCGGTGACCGCGACTGGCTCGCCGCCCGCGGCGCGGAGCTCATCGTCGAGGTCACCCGGATGTTCGCATCCTTCGCGGAATGGGACCCAGTCACCGAGCGGTACCACATCGACGGTGTGATGGGACCCGATGAGTACCACGACGGCTACCCCGACGCGCCCGGCGCCGGGCTGCGCGACAACGCGTACACCAACGTGATGCTGTCCTGGCTCTGCGACCGCGCCGCCGACGTCCTGCGGGAGCTGCGGGGCCACCCCGGCGACGACCTCGCCGACCGGCTGCGCATCACCGCAGAGGAGATCGACCAGTGGTCCCGACTCGGCAGTCGCCTCGCCGTCCCCTTCCACGCCGATGGCGTGATCAGTCAGTTCGAAGGCTACGAAGATCTTCTCGAACTCGACTGGCCCCGCTATCGCGCCGCGTACGGCAACATCGGGCGGCTGGACCTGATCCTCGAGGCCGAGCACGACATGACCGACCGGTACAAGCTGTCCAAGCAGGCGGATGTGCTGATGCTGATCTACCTCCTGGGACCCGCAGGCGTGCTCGACCAACTGCATCGGCTCGGCTATCAGTGCACCGAACAGGAGCTGGAGCGCACGGTCGCGTATTACCTCCCACGCACCGCGGACGGCTCGACCCTCAGCCGCGTGGTGCACGCCTCGGTGCTGTCGCGATTCGACGAGGTCCGCGCCTGGTCGACCTTCCGCGAGGCCTTGGTCGCGGACCTGGACGACACGCAAGGCGGCACCACCCGTGAAGGGATCCATCTCGGAGCCATGTCCGGGACGATCGACATCGTAATCCGCGCCTTCGCAGGCCTGCGAACGGAGGCGAACGCGCTGACTTTCGACCCGAGACTGCCCGCCCATCTTGGGCGGGCACGCTTCCAGGTCGGATACCGGGGTCATCGGATCGACGTGTCCGTGCGCGCCGATCTGCTGTCGGTCTCTCTGCAGCCGTGCAACGCGCCGCCCGTCCGGGTCGGCGTGACAGGACGCTACGCGCTGCTCGCCGGAGGGGAAGCACGGGAGTTCCCGCTGGCGCCACGCATGCGCCCGGAAGGCGTGGGCGGCGCTCCAACCTGAATGATGCAGCACACCACGAACCGGAAGGATCAGCAATGAGCACGATCAGAGTGGCCGTCAACGGATACGGAGTGATCGGAAAGCGGGTCGCCGATGCGGTGAAGCTGCAACCAGACATGGAGTTGGTGGGCATCGCCGATGTCGCGACCGATTGGCGCATCAGGGCCGCCGCTGGGAGGGCGCCGATCTTCGGCGCGACTGTCGAGGCGGTCGACGGCATGCGTGCGGCGGGACTCGACATCGCCGGAACGCTGCAGGACCTCATCGGCGGTGCCGACATCGTGGTGGACACCACTCCCAAGCACGTCGCGGCCGGGAACCTCGACCGGTACCGGGAGGCCGGCGTCAAGTTCGTGCTCCAAGGCGGAGAGTCGCATGAGACGACCGGGCACTCGTTCGTCGCGCAGGCGAACTACGACAGTGCCCTCGGCCGGGAGAGCACCCGCGTGGTGTCGTGCAACACCACGAGCATCGTCCGCGTGCTCGGCGCACTGCAGGACGCGGACCTCCTTGCCAAGGCTCGAGGCGTGCTCATCCGCCGCGCGACCGACCCGTGGGAATCGCACCTGGGTGGCATCATGAACACCATGGTTCCCGAAGCGACCATCCCCTCACATCAGGGACCGGACGCGCAAACCGTGCTGCCGGACCTCGACCTCATCACCATCGCGGCGAAGGGGGCCCACACGCAGACGCACAACCACTATTGGACGCTGCAGCTGACGAGGAACGCGAGCAGGGATGAGGTGCTCGACGCGTTCCGTGCCGCGCCGCGCATCGCCTTCATTCGAATGTCGGACGGACTCGTCGCGCTGAACTCCACGATCGAACTTATGCGGGACCTCGGTCGACCACGAGGCGACATGTGGGAGGTGGCGCTCTGGGAGGACCTCATCACCGTGAACGGCGACGAAGTGTATCTCACCTACCAGGTCTTCAACGAGGCCATCGTCGTGCCCGAGACCATCGACGCGATCCGCGCGCTGACCGAGAGCGCCCCCGATGCAGCCACCTCCATGCACATCACCGACACCACCCTCGGGATGCGGCGGGACTTCCTGACCATGCCGCTGGGCACGTCGGAGTCGACAAGCCGTCCATCGACGGCCCGATAGTCATCCCCATCGAGCGGTTCAGCGGATGAGTCGTCCGATGGCTTGCGATGCTTCGCGGATCTTCTCTTCGGCGACGTCGTCGCCGGCACGGGCGGCGTCGGCGACGCAGTGGCGCAGGTGGTCCTCGAGGAGCCCGACGGCGACGTTCTGCAGCGCGCCGGTGAGGGCGGAGATCTGGGTGAGGATGTCGATGCAGTACTGCTCTTGATCGACCATGCGGTGGATCCCGCGTGCCTGTCCGTCGATCCGCCGGAGTCGCGCGAGGTATCGGGCTTTGTCGATGATGTAGCCGTGCTCGCTCTGATCGCAGGTGGTGGGAGTGGTGGTGTCCGTCATCATGCTCTCCGGTCGGATGCGCTCATCGATTGGAGGATGGCTTGCGTGGTGGCGGCGGGTCGAAGGTCGAGGCGCCGCAGCAGCTGCGCGTTGAGCGCCACGACGATCGTCGAGAGCGACATCAGGACGGCGCCGACGGACATCGGCAGCACGAAGCCGATGGGTGCGAGAACACCGGCCGCCAGCGGCACGGAGATGAGGTTGTAGCCGGCTGCCCACCAAAGGTTCTGCTTCATCTTCCGGTAGGCGGCGCGGGAGAGCTCGATCACCGAGAGCACGGAGCGGGGGTCGTCGCTTGCGAGGATGACGCCGGCGGATGCGATCGCGACATCGGTGCCGGCGCCGATCGCTAGCCCCACATCCGCCTGGGCGAGGGCCGGGGCGTCGTTCACGCCGTCTCCGACCATCGCGACCTTCCGGCCCTCGCGCTGCAGCTCCTGCACCTTTGCAGCCTTGTCCTCGGGACGGACGCCGGCGAAGAAGCGGTCGATGCCCAGCTCCTCCGCGACCGAGCGCGCAACTGCCTCGGCATCGCCGGTGATCAAGACGACCTGCACGTCGAGCGCGTGCAGCGCTTCGATCGCCTCGCGCGACTCCGTGCGGATCTCGTCGGCGAGCTTGAGCGCTCCGATGACCTGGCCGTCCTGGATCACGTGGAGGATGATCGCCCCATCGGAGCGCCATCGGTCGGCGGCACCGAGCTCTTCCGCGTGCTCCTCGGTCAGCAGGTGCGGTCCGCCGACGCGGACGGTCGCGCCGTCGACGGTCGCGGTGACGCCGACGGCAGGGGACGAGGAGAAGTCGCTGCTGCGCGGAACGGCCAGGTTCTTCGCGCCAGCCGCCCGGACGATCGCCTTGGCGAGCGGGTGCTCGCTGTCGGTCTCCGCGGCCGCAGCCAGAGCAAGCACATCATCGGGCTCGTGCCCCTCGGTGACGGCGATGTCGGTCACGGTCGGCTCGCCCTTCGTGAGGGTGCCGGTCTTGTCGAACAGCACCGTGTCGACGGTGCGCATGCTCTCGAGCGCGAGGCGATCCTTGACGAGCACACCGCCGCGGGCGGCACGCTCGGTGGCGATGGAGACCACCAGCGGGATGGCCAGGCCGAGCGCGTGGGGGCACGCGATGACGAGCACGGTGATCGTGCGGACGACTGCCGCGTCCGGGAGGCCGACGAGCGTCCAGACAATCGCGGTGATCGCTGCCGCGCCCAGCGCGAACCAGAACAGCCATCCGGCGGCGGTGTCGGCCAGGCGTTGCGCTCGGGAGGAGGAGTTCTGGGCGTCCGTGACCAGGCGTTGGATGCCTGCGAGGGCGGTGTCGTCGCCGGTGGCGGTCACTTCGACGCGGATGCCGGAATCGGTGGCGACGGTGCCGGCGGTGACGTTCTCGCCGATGCTGCGGGAGACGGTCCGGGACTCGCCGGTGACCATCGACTCGTCGATCGCTGCGCGGCCGTCGATGATCATGCCGTCCGCGGGCACGCTGCCGCCGGGCCGGACGACGATGATGTCCCCGACGACGAGCTCGGATGGTGAGACCTGGACGATCTGGTCGTTCTCGACCCGTTCGGCCTCGTCCGGCAGCAGGGCCGCGAGCGAGTCCAGAGCGGAGGTGGTCTGCGCGAGCGAGCGCATCTCGATCCAGTGGCCGAGCAGCATGATCACGATCAGCAGCGCGAGCTCCCACCAGAAGTCGAGCTCGTGGTGCAGCAGTCCGAGGCTGGCGCCCCAGGAGGCGATGAACGCGACGGTGATCGCGAGGCCGATCAACAGCATCATGCCGGGCTTGCGAGCGCGGAGCTCGCTGACGGCGCCGGTCAGGAAGGGCTTGCCGCCCCACACGTACATGATCGTGCCGAGCACCGGGGAGACCCAGGCCAGGCCCGGGATGTCCGGGAGCGTGTAGCCGACGATCATCGCGAACATGCCCGAGAGCGCGACGGTCGGGACCGCCAGGGCCAGCATGATCCAGAACAGTCGACGGAACTGCCCGACGTGATCGGCGTGACCGCCGTGTTCGCCATCTGCGCCGTGGCCGGCGTGGCCCGCATGCGACATGTGGCTTCCCTCATGGGAGTCGCTCGTGGCCGCACCGTCGGAGGCCGCGGCCGCGTGACCTCCCACCCGATCGTGCGCACCCGCCGGCTGAGGCTGATGGTGATCATGGCCCGCGTGGTCGGACCCGTTGGCCTCGATCGGGGCGGCGGCGTGGTGCGCGTGGAGCTGGTCGGGATCCGTGTGGTCGGGCCGGCGCTCATGCGGGTTGGTCATGGTCTCATCCTCTCGGGTACGGGGAAGCCGTGCCGGACCTCTCTGGAGCCAGGCCCGGCACGGTGCGGCTCATGCCGCGGTGGCGTACTTCGCGGGATCGGCGTCGAACAGGGGCCCGCAGGCGGCGCAGCACAGGTAGTAGCGCGTGCCCTCGTAGTCGCGGACGAGGCCTGCAGCCTCGGCGTCCGCCTTCAGGACCGTGCTGCCGGCCATCACCGGGCACTCGGCGATGTCACCCGCGGCTGCGCCGTGACCATGAGCATCGGTGGCGCTGTGGCTGTGGCTGTGATCCTCGTGGTTGCTGTGGTCGTGGTTGTGGTCGTGACCGGTGGTGTTGGACATGGGGGTTCCTCTCAGTGATGGGTGTCGACTGCTGCCGACCGTGCCGCGGGCCGTGGCGCGGTCGTGGCTGTCGGTGCGGGGTCCACCGCCTCGCTCTTGAAGCTGCGGAGGCGGAGGCTGTTGCCGACGACGAAGACGCTGGAGAACGCCATCGCCGCGCCGGCGAGCATGGGGTTGAGGAGGCCGAGCGCCGCGAGCGGGATGGCGGCGACGTTGTAGGCGAAGGCCCAGAACAGGTTGCCCTTGATGGTGCCGAGCGTCTTCCGGGAGAGCCGGATGGCGTCGGCGGCGCTGCGCAGGTCGCCGCGGACGAGGGTGATGTCGGAGGCTTCGATCGCGACGTCGGTCCCGGTGCCCATCGCGAGGCCGAGGTCGGCCTGGGCGAGGGCGGCGGCGTCGTCGACCCCATCGCCGACCATTGCGACGGCCTTGCCCTCGCGCTGCAGCCGGGTGATGACGTCGACCTTGCCCTGCGGTAGGACCTCGGCGATCACGTCGGTGATGCCGACCTCGGCGGCGATCTGCTCGGCCACGGTCTGGTTGTCGCCGGTGAGCAGCACGGGCGTGAGGCCCAGGCGCTTGAACTGCGCCACGGCGGCCGCGCTCGTGGGCTTGATCGTGTCGGCGACGACGAGCACGCCGCGCGCTTGACCGTCCCAGCCGACGGCGATCGCGGTCTTCCCCTGGCGCTCGGCCGTGGCCTTCGCCTCGGCGAGCTCGGTAGATAGGTGCAGGGACCAGTCGGCCAGCAGCGAGGCCCGGCCGACGATCACTGCGTGCCCGTCGACGACGCCCTGCACGCCCTTGCCCTCGATGTTCGTGAAGCCTTCCGGGGCGGGCAGTGTGCCGAGCTCCTGCACGGCGGCTTTCGCAACGGCTTGAGCGATCGGGTGCTGCCACTCCCTCTCGCGTCCCCTAGCGAGGGTCAGGTCCGTTCGCAGCGCGTGGGCCAACCACGACTCAGTCCAGCTAAGCCGTGGAAGTCCGGAGGTCGTCACCAGCGTGGCGCAGTTCAGGTCCGGCGTCGCTAGCAACAACGATCGGATCATTCGGATGGGCAGGGCGCGGAACTCGCCTCGGATGCGGTCCCGGGCGGACTCGCATCGGGGCGTCAGCCGGGCGAGGCGCCCTCGTGGGCGGCGGTCGGGATGACGTGGCAGACCAGTGCCGGGTCGCACTGGGCAGGGTCGAGGGTATTCGCACGTTGGCCCAGTCGACGTACCTGCGTGAGCAGAGCAGTCAGTTCTGAGATGCGCCGCTGGAGCTCAACGGCGTGCTGCTCCAGCAGAGCAGCGACGTGCTGGCAGGGTGCTCCGCTGCTGTCGCGGGCGGAGATGACGTCGCGGATCTGGGCGAGCGTTAGCCCTGCCGCCTGCGCCGCCTTGACAAACGCGATCCTGTCCACGGCGCCGTGGTCGTACGCCCGGTAACCAGAGGCTTGTCTGGTAGGCGCTGGCAGTACCCCGGTGGTCTCATAGAACCGGATGGTCTTGGCGGTCACGTCGGCCGCTGCGGCCAGCTCCCCGATGCGCATGTTTGATCGTACGCCTTGACCTTCCCCCGTGCTGGAACGTTTACGGTCAGGGAGACCCGCGGAAGCAGCGAAGGAGCACACACTATGGACGAATACGACCTCATCGTCATCGGCACCGGAGGTGCCGCGATGGCCGCCGGTATCGAAGCCCGCTCGCAAGGCAAGAGCGCGCTGCTCGTCGAGCACGGCCACCTAGGAGGCACATGCCTAAACACCGGGTGCATACCGAGCAAGAACCTCCTCGCGGCTGCCGGCCAGCGCCACGGTGCCGGGGCGAACCCGTTCCGCGGCGTGGCGACCACTTCGGGTGGAGTAGCGATGGACGCGTTGCTGAGCGACAAGCAGGAGCTGATCGAGCATCTGCGCCAGGCTAAGTACGCCGACGTTGCCGAGGCACACGGGTTCCCCATCATCTACGGGCACGCCGAGTTCATCGATGAGCAGACGCTGCGGGTCGACGGGCGGGAACTACGGGCACCGGCGTACGTCGTGGCCACCGGCGCCGCGCCGCACATCCCCAACCTTCCCGGCATGGCGGACGTGGACTACCTGACCTCCACTACGGCGATGGAGCAGCGCGACCTGCCGGCATCCATGGTGGTGGTCGGTGGTGGGTACGTGGGTCTGGAGCAGGCCCAGCTGTGGGCACACCTGGGCGTGGAAGTCACGCTCGTCGGACGGCTTGCGCCGCACACCGAGCCTGAAGTCGCCAACGTACTGCGGGGTGTGTTCGACGACGAGGGGATCACATTGGTGGAGGAGCACGCTAGCGAGGTAGCGCGCAGTGCAGAGGGTGTCGTGGTCACCACGCGCAGCGGCGTGCAAGCACACGGGCAGCGGCTCCTCGTCGCAACCGGCCGATTCGCCGACACCGGCGGCCTCGGACTGGGCCTCGCGGGCGTCCGAACCGATGAGCGGGGGTTCGTCGTCGTCGACGACAACCAGCGAAGCACGAACCCGCGGGTCTTCGCTGCCGGCGACGTCTCCGGGGTGCCACAGTACGTCTACGTCGCTGCGCAGACCGGTCGCGTTGCTGCGGCTGGCGCGTTGGGCCAGTCGTCGACCGTGGACTACCGCGGCCTACCGGGGGTGACGTTCACGACTCCTCAGATCGCCAGCGCGGGGCTCACCGAAGAGCGCGCGCTTGAGCTCGGCTACGCCTGCGACCGCCGCGTCCTCAGCGCACGTGACCTTCCGCGGGCGCTGGTCAACCAGGACACTCGCGGGGTGCTCAAGCTCGTGATCGACGCCAAGACTCGCAAAGTTCTCGGCGTTCACGCAGCCCTCGACGGCGCCGGCGACGTGATGCTCGCTGCCACGTATGCAATCAAGTTCGGCCTCACGGTCGACGACGTAGCCGACACGTGGGCGCCCTACCTCACCATGAGCGAGGCGCTGCGCATCACCGCGGGCCTCTTCCGCTCCGACATCCCCACCAGCTGCTGCGCGTAGGCCGAATCGCTCCCGCACATGCCCGCAAGCGGCTGACTGCTGCAGCGGTTCAGCCCACGCTATCCCGCCGGACTCGCAGCGGGAGCCTGCCCCGGTTTCCCGGACACGTTCTCTGTGTCGATCATGCCGCGGCGGTCCGGACGGTCGGCGACGAACCGTCGGCGCACGAGATCGTCGTGCGTCGCGGGTGCTGGCCGCCATCCCCGCCGCTTCCGGCGATGGCAGACACCCGCCAGCCCGTCGCCGCGCATCAGCCGCGCGATGCGCTTGCGCCCGACGTGGATGCCGAGCCCGAGCCGCAGCTCCGCGTGCACTCTCGGCGCCCCGTATGTGCCCCGCGAGTCGATGTGCGCGCGGCGGATCGCCCGCAGCAGTTCAGCATCAGGGATCGCTCGGGCCGATGCCGGCCGGGCGAGCCAGTCGTAGTAGCCGGACGTGGAGGCCCTCAGCACCCGGCACGTCACCGCGACGGGGAAGCCGTCACGGCGCAGCTCGTGGACGAGCCGGAAGCTCATTTTGGGAGGGCGTTCTCCCTCGCGAAGTAGGCGCTGGCGCGCTTGAGGGTCTCGTTCTCCATCTCGAGCACCCGGTTCTTGCGCCGCAGCTCGACCAGCTCGCGCTTCTCCGCCGTCGTCAGGCCCCCCGCGCGGCCCGAGTCGACGTCGTCCTGCGCCATCCACCGGCGCAGGCACGACTCGCTGATCCCGAGCCCTCTCGCGGTCGCGGCGACCGGCTCGCCCTGCGCGACCAGGTCCAAAGCTCTCCGCCGGAACTCCGGCGACTTCGGTGCAGGCATCCCCGCCCCCTTCCCGAGACGATCATCGCCTCAGCCCAGGTGTCCGCGAAAGCGGGGCAGGCTCCAGGCGTTGGCTGATGGCGAGTGAGCGAATCACATCCCCGGTGACGACGCCGCCAGCATTGCGGATTAGGTGGGCGTCGCCCTCCCGCAGCCCGAGCAAGCCGTAGGGATTGAGCCGGGCATCCATGCAGGCGACGACAGCGACCTGTCGGCCGGGCGGCATCGGTAGGTCGCCATTGGCGAAAGTGGAGGCGTACCGCTCGGCGCTCGCAAGCAGTTCATCGGTGACGGTCATCGTCGCCCTCCTATCTGGACGTTTTGTCGCGCGTTACCTCTTGTGCAAGCTGCGTCCAACTCCCCGACGACACCCATAACGCTCCAGCGCCGCGGAGTCCGGCGAAGCGAACGCCCTTGGTCCAACCTTGGCGCCCGCGGTGCAGAATTCGACATCGACACCGAACGGTGGCCACCCGGGCAAGCGAGCAGAGCTCGGAGTCAGCAGCAATCCGTACAGTTCGTACAGGTCATGTCTTTGATGTGCCGCACCGTCGCCCCGAAGTTGGCGAACGTCATCGTTTGATCGTTACACATGCATGTCACGGTCGGTGGGGTTCCCCTTCCGCCGACGTCCATCTGCGCGCACATGGCGACCATCTGACCGAACGCGTCATCGGCCTGCGCCCTCGTCGGCGACAACGTCATCAGCCCGGCGCTCGCGACAAGAGTGCGACGAAGCGGAGCAAATTTCTCATAGCTGCGAACCTTTCCGCCGGACGCCGCCACCGATCGCTTCCTGTGAACTGGGTGACGGACGCAACTTCGATGCGTGATTCGATCTCCGCTCGAACCCCTGTCAACCCCGCCGACCTCACCCGCCGGTTCGTCGACATCCAGACCTGCCTCATCCACCTCGCCGCCGCCAAGACCGACGCCCTCAGCCCAGCCGTTTCGCGAGCAAGACCAGATGAGGCACGCGAGAACCTTTCGCGAGCATCTTGACGTGAGGCACTACGGACGACGACGTGCCTCAGCTTCTTTGAGCGCGTGCGTTGAGCTGGTGCCTCAGGTTCGTTGAGCCCGTAGCCAGGGTTCGGGCAGCGCGACGATCTACGCGTCCGCTCACCGCTGCGCGCATGGGCGGCACCTCGCGAAGAGGACGGGCAGTTCGTCCTCCGAAAGCGGCCGCCGCCTCCGGGCAACCAAGGCGGTTCACGCCCGGCGGCGGGTCACTTTGCTCCTTCGCGCAGGCGTTCCGCACACCCCTGCCTGGTCGATCCGACGCCGACCTCGACTCTTCCGCCGCCGGCGGACGCGTCCGTAGCGGCGGGTAGAGAGCCTCGACCCGCCCCGGCGGGCGCCGCCGCAGTGTCCGCCAGGCAGACCCCACGACTCATAGTCGTGTGATTCGCAGCTTGAGTTGGCGCCGAAGCCGGCGTCAGTCGTGCACGCCCGGCAGCTCGTCGCCGCTCGTCGGCCGCTCGACGTGGGGAGTGACTTCGGCGTAGCCGCAGCGGCGGCATCGGTCCTCCTGCAGCGCCGTTCCGCAGTCCGGGCATGCCTCGATGGGGATCAGGTCGAACGGGCCGTCTATGGCGTCACGCTACGCCCAAGGCGGCTGGGGGAGACGGCGTGCAGCACGGCCGTCCCCGCGCGTGCGGGCCGCAGACGAAGGGCGAGGTCGAGCGCTTCAACCGCAACAGCAGAATCCGCCGGCGCGGCGCCTGGTTGACGTCGTGTCGCTATGCGATCGACTGCGGTGCGTGCGGGGGACGCATCCGCTTGCCGTTGAAGGCCAGGATCACGCACAGGGCCATACCGGCGAAAACGAAGACGTCTGCGACGTTTCCGATGAACCAGTCGGCGTAGGCGATGAAGTCGACCACGTGGCCCCGGCCGGGACCGGGTGCTCGTGCCAGGCGATCGATCACGTTTCCCAAGGCGCCGCCGAGGATGAGTCCGAGTCCCACTGCCCACGGCAGCGATGTCGTCCTCCAGGTGAGCGAAGCGGCGACGGCGGAGCCGGCAATGGCTACGACGGTGATGATCGGTGTGGCGCTCGCGCCGAGCGAGAACGCCGCGCCGGGGTTGAATGCCAGCTGAAGAGCGAGCAGGTCGGCGAGCAATGGATGCCGCTCGCCCATGGTGAGCGTCGCTTCTGCCCAGACTTTGGTGAGCTGATCGATTGATACCGCTAAGAGGGCCACAACGAACCCCAGCACCGCCGCCCGACGCCGTCGTCGGTCGTCCCGTGGCGGGGCGGTGGCGTGGGCAGCAGTGGAGGACGCTCCCATGTCGGCGGCCTGCGTCACGTCGCCATCCGCCAGGAGTGCCCGCGACTCGTGCGGGTCCGCAGCCTCGGGCGTCGTCTGGTTCGCATCCAATGAATGTGCATCCTTCGCTGTATCGATTGTGCTGTGCGGGACGGACCGTCCGCACCTCGGTGCCGCCACACATGCACGGCGGTCCACATCCCCGTCGCGTCAGAGTCCGAACGCTCCGCCGCTGACCAGAATGAAGATGCCGAGGCCGATCAGGACGATCGGGAACACGATGTGCTCCCAGCGCTCCAGCGCCTCCGCGATGGGCCGGCGGGTTGCAACGAACTTGGCCATGCCCACCAGCACCGCGACCAGCACCAGGAACACGACGCAGTAGGCGATCACGGCTGCGGTGCCCACACTGAGGAAGACCGGGACGTAGACGCCGATGTTGTCCCCGCCGTTGGCGAAGGTCACCGCGGCCACGGTCCATACGGCAACCTTTTTGCCTTCGACCTTCGCGTCGTCGTCGTCGTCCCCGCGCCAAGCCTGCCAGGCGGCCCACACGCCCAGGCCCAGCGGGATGAGGCCGAAGTACGGGATGACCTCCGGGGGCAGGAACGCCCCGGCCCCTAGAGCCACCAGCACGGCCGCACCGAGGATGCCAATGAAGCCGAGGTACTGGCCGACCAGGATGCGGGCGGTGGCGCCGCGCTCACCGGCCCCTCGGGCGAAGAACAGCGAAAGAATGATGATGTCGTCGATGTTGGTGGCGAGGAACAGGCCGATCGCTTGCAGGACCGAGGAGAGGATCATGCGCCCGCCCCCGCGTCGCAGCGACCGGGCACCGAGCAGGCCGGGTCGAGGCAGGGTGCGTCCTCGTTGACGGCGAGGGTGGTATCGACCAGCGCGGTCAGTGCCCGCGACAGGTGCGGGTCCGCGATCTCATATCGCGTCTGCCGACCCTCGTGTATGGCGACCGCGATGCCGCAGTCGCGCAGGCACGCCAGATGGTTCGACACGTTCGAGCGCGTCAACCCCAGGGCTTCGGCAAGCTCCGCCGGGTGAGCCGGCGCATCGAGGAGGGTCAGCAGTATCCGCGATCGAGTTGGGTCGTACATGGCTCGCCCCAACCGATTCATCACATCCACACGAGAGGCAGTAGTCAGCATGCGCTGAACTATACAGTACTGACTGAACTGGGAACGGCACCGGTGCTGTCCGGTTCTTCATCGACATGGCGGCCTCGGCGCCCAGGAGCTTCGGCATCCTTCGCTCGCAAGGAGCGAATCGCCCTCGGCGGCAGGCGCGAACCAGATCGCTGCAGGTCTGCCTGGGCTCGGCAGACAGTCCAGCGGCCGTCATCGTCGAGGGGCCGGTTGGGGCGGCGTAGCGACCGTCGCTGACGGCGACCGCCTTGAGCCCAGGACGTCCCGATCGAGGGGCCGGTGAGCCGCGCCAGGACCGGCGCCGGGAGTTCCTGGACGAGCGAGACCACCGCGCCGGTTCGGGCAGAACGCACGCGTACACCGACCGCTTTGAGGCGGTCGGTGAGGGCGTCCGTGGAGATCGAGGTGCGGCTGAACGCTCGAAGTCTGCCTCAGCGACCGCTTCGAGTGAGTTCAGATAGAGCTGCCTCGTCGCGCACCTCGCGTTCGGCCTGCTTCCTGGCATGGCGCTCCTGGGCGCGAGCCTTCACGAGCAGCACGACGCTCACCGGGCCGATGACGACCATCTGGAGAGCGCTTCAGATGCAGACCAGCACGACGAGATGGAGCAATCCAGGGCCACCGTTCGCGATGAGCGCGGCGCACCAGGCAGCGACACGTGTGGGACCAGGTTCAGACCGTGCTTGGCACTCACCGCTCGGCGGCGGACGCGACCCAGGTGCATGAGCACTACTTGAAGGGGACAGTGTTCTGCGGGCAGTGCGGGTCGCGTTTGCTGGTATGCGGACCTCTCCCGTTCCGGTGGCGTTGGGGTCGCGGACGATCGTCGCGACTGCGACATCCTCGCCAGGGATGAATCCGCGCGCGAACCGCCGGCTGTGCAACCAGGCGCTGTTCAAGGCGATCTACGTCGACGAGGACAACGACGTGCGCGTCGGCTATCGGACTCCATACGACGGACTGAGCGACGCCGACTTGCAGGCCGACGCTCTCACCTGGGCCGCCGAGGCAAAGAAAGAGGGCCAGGTGCGAACTTCCTCCAAGGCTGGTCCCTTGGTCGAAAGTTCACACCTGACCCGGTTGTGGGTGAGTAACGGGACTTGAACCCGCGACATCCGCCACCACAAGGCGGCGCTCTACCAACTGAGCTATACCCACCATGTGCGCTCAGAACGCAACCAGGACAGCATACGACATCCGGGGCCGGATCGCCGCATCGGCGGCTCACCCGGGCAGGTGCGCCCCGAACCCGTCGGAGACGTCGCGCGCGATCGCCTGGAGCTCGTCGCTCGCGCGGCCGGGCGCATCCGTGAACACTGCGCGCCGGTAGTAGCGCAGCTCGCGGATCGACTCGAGGATGTCGGCGAGCGCGCGGTGGCCGCCGGCCTTCTCGGGCGCCTGGAAGTAGGCGCGCGGGAACCAGCGCCGCGAGAGCTCCTTGATGCTCGAGACGTCGATCGAGCGGTAGTGCAGGAAGCCGTCGAGCACGGGCATGTAGCGCGCGAGGAACATGCGGTCGGTGCCGATCGTGTTGCCGCCGAGCGGCGCGGTGCGCTCGAGCGGCACGAAGCGCTGCACGTAGGCGAGCACCTCGAGCTCGGCCTCGGCGAGCGGCATGCCGTGCGGGATCTCGGCGTCGAGGCCGCTCGTCGCGTGCATCTGCCGCACGAAGTCGCCCATCTGCTCGAGCGCCGCGTCGGAGGGCTTGATCACGATCTGCAGGCCCGGGTCGAGCACCTCGAGCTCGAAGTCGGTCACGACGACCGCGATCTCCACCAGCTCGTCGACGCTCGGGTCGAGCCCCGTCATCTCGCAGTCGATCCAGACGATCCGGTCACTCGCAGCCATAGCCTCATCGTATGCGCCGCCGCGCTCAGCCGAGCGCGGCGAAGAGCTCGTCGGAGTCGACGTCGGCGAGGGTGTCGATCGTGCGCTCCGCGGGCACCGGCGACTGGGGCAGCTGCGTCGTGAGGAACCACAGGCGGGCGCCGGCCGCCGCCGCCGAGCGCGCGCCGCTGCCCGAGTCCTCGAACGCGATCGAGGCGGATGCGTCGGCGCCGAGCCGGCGGACGGCGAGCGCGTAGGGCTCGGGGTCGGGCTTCGACCGCTCCACGTCGTCGGCCGAGACCGCGAACCGCAGCGCCCCCTCCGGCGCGGCCTCGAGCAGCGCGCGGGCGTTCTCGCCCGACGCGTTGGTGATGAGTGCCGCCGGGATGCCGCGCTCGGCGACGCGCTCGAGCAGCGCGAGGCTGCCCGGCAGCCACGGCACGTCCTCCCGGACGCCCGCAGCGACGGCGCCGGCGATCTCGGCGACGATCGCCGCGCGGTCCATGTCGACGCCGCGCTCGCGCATCCGCTCGCCCCACTCGACCATCGGCCGCCCCGTGGTCCAGTGGCAGTCCTCGGTCGTCCACTCGATGCGGTGCGCCCGCGCGAATCGGCGCATCTCGTCGTGCCACATGGGCTCCGAGTCGATGAGCGTGCCGTCCATGTCGAACAGGAGTGCGCCGGTCATGAGCCCAGCCTGGCATGCCACGGGGCTGACCCGGCGCAGCCGTGGGCCATGGCCCGCGGGCCGGTAGATTGGGCGGGCCCCCGTAGCTCAGCGGATAGAGCAGAGGCCTTCTAATCCTTTTGTCGCGGGTTCGACTCCCGCCGGGGGCGCAGCGCCCGTGACAGACGCATTGCTGCACGGCAGGTGAGGGCTCATCCGGTGCGCATCGCCGTCGCACCTCCGCCGGGAGGCTGTCAGTGGCACGGCCTACCGTGCGGCCATGAAGCGCTGTGCGCGGTGCCTGACCGAGAGATCGGTGGTCGAGTTCAATCGCAGCCCGCGGAACAAGGACGGCTTGCACTCCTATTGCCGTGCCTGCCAGAAGGCCCACTATCGCGACAATGCGGTCCGGCACAAGGCCAACGTGCGTCGCACGAGCCGGGCTCGCCGCCGGCAAGCCCTCGACGTGATCATGGCTCGGTTCTCGGAGGGGTGCGTCGACTGCGGCATCGCGGACATCAGGCTGCTCGAGTTCGACCACGTGCGCGGGACGAAGATCGCCAGTGTCGGAACCATGGTCCGACGCGGGCGTGCGCTGGAGCTGATCCGAGCGGAGATCGAGAAGTGCGACGTGCGGTGCCGGAACTGCCATGCCATCGTCACGATCGAGCGGAGGGGCTCGTCTTGGCACGACGCCTACCTCAGGCCTCGCCCAGACCGGCGACCGTAGGCTGTCGAGGTGCTCGACGTCCTCACCCAGACCCAGCCCGCCGACGACCTCACCGGCGTCGCCGGCTGGGCCGTCAGCCTGATGGAGACGGTCGGCGCTCCCGGTGCGGCGATCGCGATCGCCGCCGAGAACCTGTTCCCGCCGATCCCGAGCGAGGTCATCCTGCCGCTCGCGGGCTTCACCGCGGCGCAGGGCGGCTTCACGCTCGCCGAGGCCATCATCTGGACCACCATCGGGTCCGTGGTGGGCGCGCTCGCGCTCTACCTGCTGGGCAGGTGGCTCGGCCACGAGCGGCTGGCGAGGATCGCGAGCCGCGTGCCGCTCGTGCGGGCGAGCGACATCGACAAGACGACCGCGTGGTTCGCGCGGCACGGCTGGAAGACGGTGCTCTTCGGGCGGTTCCTGCCGATCTTCCGCAGCCTCATCTCGATCCCGGCGGGCATCGAGCGCATGCCGCTGCCGCTGTTCCTCGGCCTGACGCTCGTCGGCTCGGCAATCTGGAACACGATCTTCATCATGATCGGCTTCTCGCTCGGCCGGAACTACCACGTGATCGAGCCCTACATGGACACGCTCCAGTGGGTGGTCGTCGCGGTCGTGCTCATCGTGATCGCGTGGTGGGTGACCGCGCGCGTGCTGCGCAACCGCCGCGAGGGCAAGGACCTCCTGCACGGCGAGTGAGCGGCGAGGATGCTCGGATGGATCGGGAATGCGATCGCGACGTCGCCGGTTGGTTCGATTCTGAAGGACTTCCGACTCACCGAAAGGCTCCCATGCTGCAGAACATCCCCGGCTACCAGCCCGGCACCTACGTCATCGACGGCTCGCACTCGAACGTCACCTTCTCCGTGCGCCACATGATGGTGGCGAAGGTCCGCGGCGAAATCGAGGGCCTCGAGGGCACCATCGTGCTCGCCGAGCAGCCCGAGGAGTCGTCGATCACGGCGACCGTCGACCCGTCGACGATCAACACCAAGAACGCCGACCGCGACCAGCACCTGCGCTCGAACGACTTCTTCGCGATCGAGGAGCACCCCGAGTGGACCTTCGTCTCCACTGGCGCGCGCGTCGACGGCGACGACCTCTACGTCGACGGCGACCTGACGCTGCGCGGCGTGACGAAGCCCGTCTCGCTGCTGCTCGAGTTCGGCGGCATCGGCCCCGACACGTGGGGCAACACCCGCGCCGGCGCCTCGGCCCGCACGCGCATCAAGCGCAGCGACTTCGGCATCAGCTGGAACGTCGCCATCGAGACCGGTGGCGTCATGCTGTCGGACGACGTCGACATCGAGATCGAGATCTCGGCGATCCAGCAGGCTCCCGTCGCGGCCTGAGCCGGCGGCAGCACACCTGCGGAGCGGGGTCGGGGCGCATGCCCCGGCCCCGCTCCTCGCATCTCGGCGGCCGGTCTCAGGGGCCGGTGAAGCAGGCGAGCGCGTCGTCGAGCGACCAGCCGCGGCCGATCGGCAGCAGCGTGGTGCCGCCCGGCAGCAGGCGGCGCGACTCGAACGCGGGGCCGCCCGGCCCGTCGACGCGCGCGATGTAGCCGAGGGCGAGGCCGGATGCGCTCACCACGCGCCAGAGGTCGTCGCGCACGCGGCGCGTGGCGACGTGCGCCGCTCGCGGGGCCGTGCCCCGCTGGGTGCTGCTCATGATGGCCATCGCGACTCCTTCCGCACCACCGACGCTACGAGCGGCCACCCACATGCCGCGGGGGGCGCCTGTGGGCATGGGGCGCGCACAGGCTCGCCCTCTAGGCTCGACGCATGCGTGAGATCGTGCTTGCCGGTGGCTGCTTCTGGTGCCTCGACGCGGCGTACCGCGTCGTCGAGGGCGTGGAGGAGGTCGTCTCCGGCTACACCGGCGGCTCCGTCGCCCACCCGAGCTACGACCTCGTGTGCACCGGCACCACCGGGCACGCCGAGGCCGTCAAGGTCGTCTACGACGAGGAGCGGCTGCCGACCGAGGTCGTGCTCGACATGTTCTTCACGATGCACGACCCGCGGCAGCTCAACCGGCAGGGCAACGACGTCGGCACGCAGTACCGGTCGGCGATGTTCTACCGCGACGAGGCCGAGCGCGAGGCCTTCGAGGCCGCGATCGCGCGCGCCGGCGAGTGGTGGCCGGGCGAGATCGTCACGACGCTCGAGCCGCTCGGCGAGTTCTTCGACGCCGAGGAGTACCACCAGGACTTCTTCGCCAAGAACCCGACGCAGGGCTACTGCTTGGCCGTCGCGGTGCCGAAGGTCAACAAGATCCGCGCCGGCTTCGCCGAGTACCTGCGCGGCTGACCGCGGTTCTCCACAGCTCGCCCGCGGCCGCGCCCGCGCGCCGCTCGCCGCGGTGCATCCTCGCGGCATGAACGATGCAATCACCGTCGTCGGGTCCCTCGGAGGCGACCCGATCGTGAAGACCGTCAACGGCGACCGCGTGGCCGAGTTCCGCCTAGCGAGCACGAGTCGCCGCAAGGAGGACGAGCAGTGGGTCGACGCCCACACCAACTGGTTCTCCGTCGAGGCGTGGGGCGGCTTCGCCGAGCACGTCGGATCGTCGCTCCGCAAGGGCGACCTCGTCGTCGTGCTCGGCAAGCTCAAGGTCGACCAGTGGGAGTCGGGCGACAAGCGCGGCACGAGCGTCAAGATCCGCGCCGAGCACGTCGGGCACTCGCTGCGCGTCGGCCCGGTGACGCGCGAGCGCCGGCAGTCGCAGCCCGACGCCGAGCACCGCGAGCCGGCACCCGCCGACCGCGAGGCGCAGGCGCCTGCGCCGGCACTGGTCGGCGCGGGCGCCGAGCAGTGGCACGCGCCCGGAGCCGACGCCGATCCGCCCTTCTGAGCCCTAGGCTGGGGCCGTCCGGTCCGGCAGGTGGAGGAGGGCGCGTGCGCCAGCTCGCGGCAGTCGTGCTGCTCGCCTCGCTCGTCCTCGCCGGCTGCGCGACGTCGCCGGGGCCGGCTGAGCCGGTCCCCGAGGCATCGCCGGAGGCCGGCGGCCCCGCCGACGCTCCCGCCCCCTCGGACGAGGGCGACGAGGCGCTCGCCGTCTTCCGCTCGGCGCTCGAGGGGCAGTCGCCGAGCGCCCCCGACGCGCTCGTGGCCGCGGTCGAGGCCGCTGGCTTCGAGCGGTCGGCGATCGAGCGCACCCGCGAGGTCGACTCCCTCGGGGCGCCCGTCACGTTCGTGCAGATCGCGGTGAGGGACGGCGACGGATGCCTCGTCGGCAGCGTCGGCGAGGGCGAGGCGACCGCCGTCCGGGCGAGCGCGCTCGGCAGCGGCCGGTGCCTGGTCGGGGAGATCGTCACCGTAGACTGAGGGCATGGCCGAATACATCTACTCCCTCGTGCGCGCCCGCAAGACGGTGGGCGACAAGGTGATCCTCGACGACGTCACGACCGCGGTGATCCCCGGCGCGAAGATCGGCGTGGTCGGCCCCAACGGCGCGGGCAAGTCGACGATCCTGAAGATCATCGCCGGCCTCGACACGCCCTCGAACGGCGAGGCCAAGCTCTCGCCGGGCTACTCGGTCGGCATCCTCATGCAGGAGCCCGAGCTCGACGAGTCGAAGACCGTGCTCGAGAACGTGCAGGAGGCCTTCGGCCCAATGATGGCGAAGATCGCGCGCTTCAACGAGATCTCGGCCGAGATGGCGAACCCCGACGCCGACTTCGACGCGCTCATGACCGAGATGGGCACGCTGCAGGAGCAGATCGACGCGGCCGACGCGTGGGACCTCGACTCCCAGCTCGAGCAGGCGATGGACGCGCTGCGCTGCCCGCCCGGCGACTGGCCGGTCACCACCCTCTCCGGCGGCGAGAAGCGCCGCGTGGCGCTGTGCAAGCTGCTGCTCGAGAAGCCCGACCTGCTGCTGCTCGACGAGCCCACCAACCACCTCGACGCCGAGAGCGTGCTGTGGCTCGAGCAGCACCTTGCCAAGTATCCCGGCGCGGTCATGGCCGTCACCCACGACCGGTACTTCCTCGACCACGTCGCGGGCTGGATCTGCGAGGTCGACCGCGGCCGCCTCTACCCGTACGAGGGCAACTACTCGACCTACCTCGAGAAGAAGGCCGAGCGACTGCAGGTGCAGGGCAAGAAGGACGCCAAGCTCGCGAAGCGCCTCTCCGAGGAGCTCGACTGGGTGCGCAGCAACCAGAAGGGCCGCCAGGCGAAGTCGAAGGCCCGCCTCGCCCGCTACGAGGAGATGGCGACCGAGGCCGAGCGCACCAAGAAGCTCGAGTTCGACGAGATCCAGATCCCGCCGGGTCCGCGCCTGGGCTCGATCGTGCTCGAGGCGAAGGACCTCCAGAAGGGCTTCGACGACCGCCAGCTCATCGATGGCCTCTCGTTCACGCTGCCGCGCAACGGCATCGTCGGCGTCATCGGCCCGAACGGCGTCGGCAAGACCACCCTCTTCAAGACCATCGTGGGCCTCGAGCCGCTCGACGGCGGCGACCTGAAGATCGGCGAGACGGTCAAGCTCAGCTACGTCGACCAGGGCCGCTCCAACATCGACCCCAACAAGAACCTGTGGGAGGTCGTCTCCGACGGGCTCGACTACATCCAGGTCGGCAACGTCGAGATCCCGTCGCGCGCGTACGTCAGCAAGTTCGGCTTCAAGGGCCCGGACCAGCAGAAGAAGGCCGGCGTGCTCTCCGGCGGTGAGCGCAACCGCCTCAACCTGGCGCTCACGCTCAAGCAGGGCGGCAACCTGCTGCTGCTCGACGAGCCCACCAACGACCTCGACATCGACACGCTCTCGAGCCTCGAGAACGCGCTGCTCGAGTTCCCCGGCTGCGCCGTCGTGATCACCCACGACCGGTGGTTCCTCGACCGCATCGCCACGCACATCCTCGCCTACGAGGGCACCGACGAGCACCCGGCCGAGTGGTACTGGTTCGAGGGCAACTTCGAGGCCTACGAGCAGAACAAGATCGAGCGGCTCGGCCCGGAGGCGGCGAAGCCCCACCGCTCGGCGTACCGCAAGCTCACGAGGGACTGATGCGCCTCGCGGTGCCGGTGCGCGTGCGCTGGTCCGACCTCGACGCGTACGGGCACGTCAACAACGCGGCGCTGCTGACCCTGCTCGAGGAGGCCCGCGTCTCGGCGTTCTGGGCGGGCGGGCCGGAGGGCTCGCCCACCACCGCGATCATCGATGCCGGGCCCGGCGCGACGAGCGTGACCGTCATCGCGCGGCAGGAGGCCGAGTACCTCGGGCAGATCCCGCACCACCGCGAGCCGATCGTCGTCGACATCTGGGTCGGGCAGCTCGGCGGCGCGAGCATGCAGGTCTGCTACGAGGTGCTCTCGCCCGATCGCTCCGAGGTGTACGCACGGGCGGCGACGACCGTGGTGATGCTGGATGCGTCGACGGGCCGGCCGCGCCGGCTGAGCGACGCGGAGCGCGAGGCCTGGGCGCCCTACGTGGAGGCGCCGGTCGAGTTCCGCCGGGGCTGAGGCCCGCCGGTAGGCTGGCAGCGCAACGAGGCCACCCTTCTGGAGGAGCTCCCACCATGACCGACACCGCTGTCGAGACCACCGAGCAGTCCACCGCCCCCACCCGCATCCCGCACTGGATCGCAGGCCGGCGCCGCGAGGGCCACGGCCGCACGGCGCCCGTGTTCAACCCCGCGATCGGCGTCGCCGTGTCGGAGGTCGGCCTCGCGAGCGCCGACGAGGTCTCGGAGGCGATCGCCACCGCGAAGGCGGCGTTCCCCGCCTGGCGCGACCTGTCGATCGCGAAGCGGCAGTCGATCATGTTCCGCTTCCGCGAGCTCATCGTGCAGCGCCGCGACGAGCTCGCGACGATCGTCACGCGCGAGCACGGCAAGGTGCACTCCGACGCGCTCGGCGAGATCGCGCGCGGCATCGAGGTCGCCGAGCTCGCCACCGCGTTCCCGCTGCTCACGAAGGGCGAGTACTCGGAGAACGCGTCGACGGGCGTCGACGTCTACTCGCTGCGCCAGCCGCTCGGCGTGGTCGGGATCATCAGCCCGTTCAACTTCCCGGCGATGATCCCGCTGTGGTTCGCGCCGGTCGCGCTCGCCGCGGGTAACTGCGTCGTCATCAAGCCGAGCGAGAAGGACCCGTCGGCGGCGGTCTTCATCGCCGAGCTCTTCCAGGAGGCCGGCCTGCCCGACGGCGTGCTCACGGTCGTGCACGGCGACAAGGAGGCCGTCGACACGCTGCTGACGCACCCCGACGTGCAGGCGATCTCGTTCGTCGGCTCGACGCCGATCGCCGAGTACGTGTACGAGACGGGCTCGAAGCACGGCAAGCGCGTGCAGGCCCTCGGCGGCGCGAAGAACCACATGCTCGTGCTGCCCGACGCCGACCTCGACGTCACCGCCGACGCGGCCGTGAACGCGGGCTTCGGCTCGGCGGGCGAGCGCTGCATGGCGATCTCGGTCGTCGTCGCCGTCGACTCGATCGCCGACGAGCTGACCGCCAAGATCAAGGAGAAGATGGCGGCGATCCGCACGGGCGACGGCACGCGCGACAACGACATGGGCCCGCTCATCACCGGCGCGCACCGCGACAAGGTGGCCGGCTACATCCAGACCGCCGCCGACGACGGCGCCGACCTGGTCGTCGACGGCCGCGACCCCGAGGTCGACGGCGACCCGAACGGCTTCTGGCTGAAGCCGACGCTCATCGACAACGTGCCGACCGACTCCGCCGCCTACAAGGAGGAGATCTTCGGGCCGGTGCTCTCGGTCGTGCGCGTGGCCTCCTACGAGGAGGGCCTCGAGCTCATCAACAGCAACCCCTACGGCAACGGCACCGCCATCTTCACGAACGACGGCGGCGCCGCGCGCCGGTTCCAGAACGAGGTGCAGGTGGGCATGGTCGGCATCAACGTGCCGATCCCGGTGCCCGTCGGCTACCACTCGTTCGGCGGCTGGAAGCGCTCGATCTTCGGCCAGGGCAAGGCCTACGGCAAGCACGCGTTCGAGTTCTACACGCGCGAGAAGGTCGTCACGAGCCGCTGGCTCGACCCGAGCCACGGCGGCCTGAACCTCGGCTTCCCCGAGAACTAGCCCCGAGACCAGCCCGCGAGCGCACGGCGCCCCGCCTCCGGACGGGGCGCCGTTGCTATGCCGCGTCGCGCCGGACGGCGAGGATGAGCGCGGTGCCGAGCTCGCCGGTGGCCGGGTTGACCTCGTTCTCGACCAGCCGCGCCTCGACCGCCATGCCGAGCCGCTCGGCCACGATCCGCGAGGCGACGTTCTCCTCGTCGAGGTCGGCGATCACGCGGTGCGCGCCCATCGCCCACGCGAGCCGCAGCGCCGCCCGCGCGGCCTCGGTCGCGATGCCCTTGCCCTGCGCATCGGCGGCGATCATCCAGCCGAGCTCGAACTGGCGGCCCGCGAGGCTCGTGACGCGCAGCATGAGGTCGCCGACGAGCCGGCCGTCGAGCTCGATGCCCAGCTGCGCGGCGTCGCCGTCGCGCAGGTAGACGGGCGCGCCGCCGGCCGTCCAGGCCATGAGCTCGGCCTCGGTCTGGTCGCGGTTGTAGGTCCAGCGCCGCTGCCCGGGCGCGTTGCGGTAGGCGCGCACGGCCTCGAAGTCGTCGGGCCGCAGCGTGCGCAGCACGAGGCGCTCGGTGCGCAGCGGCAGCGCGTCGCGCAGCGTGCGCATGGCGTCGGCGGGGGCGATCGGCTCGACCCTCATGCGGGATCGCCCGGCTGCTCGGGCACGCGCACCATGCCCTCCTGCGCGATCGTCGCGACGTGGGTGCCGTCGGCCGTGTAGACGAAGCCGTTCGCGAGGCCGCGACCGCCGCCGGAGGAGCTCGTCTCGAGCTCGAGCAGCAGCCACTCGTCGACCCGCGCCGGCCGGTGCCACCAGACGGCGTGGTCGAGGCTCGCGGCCTTGAGCCCGGGCGTCGCCCACGCGGCGCCGTGCATGCGCACGATCGGCTCGAGGATCGCGTAGTCGGAGAGGTAGGCGAGCGCCGCGCGGTGCAGCGCGTCGTCGTCGGGCAGGCGGTCCTTCGCCTTGATCCAGACGTGCTGCTTGCCGTGCCGCGGGCGCGTGGGGTCGGGCACGTAGACGGGCCCCTCGACGTGCCGGATGTCGAAGGGGCGCGCGATGACGGCGCGCGCCTGCGGATGGCCGGCGTAGGGCGCGAGGAGGTCCTCCGAGCTCGGCAGCTCCTCGGGCGGCGGGAGGCCCTCCGGCATCGTGTGCTGCGAGCTGGGGCCGGGGTCGTCGTCCTGGAAGGACGAGATCATCGACATGATCGGCACGCCCTGCTGGTAGGCCTGCACGCGCCGCGTCGAGAACGAGCGGCCGTCGTGGATGCGCTCGACGGCGAGCGTGATCGGCAGCTCGACGTCGCCCGGCCGCACGAAGTAGCCGTGCACCGAGTGGATGCGCCGCGCCTCGGCGACCGTGCGCTGCGCGGCGACGACGGCCTGCGCCATGACCTGGCCGCCGAACACGCGGCCGAACGGCATCGGGTGGCTCGTGCCGGTGAAGATGTCCTCGCTCGTGCGGGCACCCGTCTCGGCCAGGGCCAGGGTCTCCAGCAGGATGCGGATGCGCTCGGTCATGCGGGTCCTCTCGAACGGTGCCCGACGGGGCCGCTCTAGTCTAGGGAGCGCATGCACGCCATCCTCTCCCTCGACGAGCGCGCCCGCGCCGACCTCGTCCTCCTGCTCGACCGCGCCGCCGTCTTCGGCGACGGCACGGTGCGGCTCGCGGCCGACGGCGACGTCGCGCTGCTGACCACGCCCATGACCGCCTCGAGCGGCTTGCTCGACACCGGCCCGACGATCCTCGTCGCGCGGGCGTCGCGCATGCGCGAGCCGGCGAGGTTCGACGGCGTCGTGGCGCTGCCGGCGCTGCGCGACGCGCTGCGCGAGGGCGCCGACGTCGAGGTGCCGGATGCCGTGGGTCGCCCGGCGTGGGCGGCCGTCTCGCCGCCGCGGGGCGGCTGGGCGCACGCGGGCGACGTCGACGCGGAGGCGGTGCGCTCGCTCGCCGCGCAGGCGGCGGCCGCCGTCGAGGCCGCGCTGCCGCGCTCGCCGGGCGAGGCGGTGCGGCGCCGCGCGGAGCGCGCCGTGTGGGCGCGCGCGGTCGACCCGAGCGGGCTGACCGCCGGGCAGGCGGCGGCGCTCGTGGCGATGCGCTTCCTCGGCGACGCGCCGGTGCGCGTCACCGAGGCCGGCGGGTGGGTGCGCGCCTCGGGGCACGCCGGCGAGGTGCTCGCCCGGTAGGCAGGCCCTCGGTCAATCGAGGCCGAGCAGCTCGGCGAGCCCCTCGGGCACGAGCGTGAGGTCGGGGTCGGCGCGGTGCTCGGCGGTCAGCCACCACACCGGATGGCCGGCGTCGGTCGTGCACGGCAGGATCGCCTCCGCATCGACGTGCACCTCGAAGACGAACACGATCTCGTGGCGCAGGCCCTGCGGCAGCCGCAGGGGGCTCTCGAGCACGCCGAGCAGCCGCGGCTCGACCGCCTCGAGGCCGAGCTCCTCGCGCAGCTCCCGCACCACCGCATCCGCCGCCCGCTCGCCGAGGTCGATGCCGCCGCCGGGCGGCCGGGCGTAGGTGCGCCCGTCGACGCCCGCGCTCGTGACGAGCAGCCGCCCCGCGGCGTCGCGGATGGCCGCGACCGCGATGGCACGCGGCCCGTCGTGGGTGCCCGAGATCTGCAGCCTCACGGCGTCACAGCACCGCGAGCTCGGGGATGGCGCCGAGCTCCTTCGCCAGGCCGCCGCCGTTCGACGACCACACCCACGGGTGCATCGACCGCGTCTCGGCGTGCTTGCGGCCACCGGCCAGCACCGCCTCCTGCGTCGACAGGGCTCGGATCGCCACGGCGCGCACGTTCTGCGGGTGGGCGTTCGCGAACTCGCCGTAGAGCTCCTCGTCGTGCTGGCCGTCGTCGCCGACGAGCAGCCACTGCATGTGCGGGAACTCGCGCGCGAGCCGCCGCAGCTGCGCGCGCTTGTGCTCCTTGCCGGAGCGGAAGAAGCGGTCGTGCGTGGGCCCCCAGTCGGTCAGCAGCAGGCTGCCCGCGGGGTAGAGGTTGCGCGAGAGGAAGCGCGTGAGCGCGGGCGCCGCGTTCCAGGCGCCGGTCGAGAGGTAGATGAACGGGCTGCCGGGATGCTGCTGCGCGATGCGCTCGTAGAGCACCGCCATCCCGGGGACCGGCGTGCGCCCGTGCTCGTCGAGCACGAAGGCGTTCCAGGCGGCGAGCAGCGGCCGGGGGAGCGACGTCACCATCACCGTGTCGTCGATGTCGCTGACGATGCCGAAGCGCGTGGCGGGATCGACGACGAAGACCGGCGCGACGACGGGCGCAGAGCCGGGCACCGACACCGTCACCTCCTGCCAGCCGGGATCGAGGCGGATGGGCACGATGGCGTCGAGCACGCCGCCGCGGTCGGCGGTCACCACGTGCCGCACGCCCCCGCCCTCGATCGTCACGTCGACGTCGTTCAGGGAGAGCGACGTGAACGAGCGCCAGCCGCGCACGTCCTCGTACTGCGCGCCGCGCTCGCCGCCGGGCTCCACGAGCAGCACGCGCGCGAGCACGCGCACCCAGCCGTCGCCGCCGTACCCGGGGTAGGCGACGATCGCGGGCAGCCGGCCGGCGCGCAGCGCGATGGCCTCGCGCTGCTCGTGCAGCCAGTCCTCGACGCGCGCCGCGGTGTGCTTGATCGGCTCAGGGATGCGCGCGAGCGGATCGAGCTCCTCCATGCGTGACCTCCCGAGCCGTGGATGCGACTCGACCCTACTCGGTGGGAGCGGGCGCGATGAGGTCAGGCCCCTGCTCGCGCACGCTGCCCACCCGTCGGTCGACCGGGTGCAGCGCGAGCGAGGCGACGACGTCCGGCGCCTCGGCGACGACCGCCTCGAGGGCGGCCTCGCCGTCCTCGGTCGGGTCGAGCCACGCGTCGCGCAGCTCGGGCGAGACCACGAGCGGCATGCGCTCGTGGATGCCGGCGAGCTGCCCGGCCGACGCCGTGGTGAGGATGCTGGTCGAGAGGAGCCACGTGCCGTCGGGCTGCTTCCACCACGCGTAGAGGCCGGCGAACGCGATGGGCGCGTCGCCGTTGATGTAGAACGGCGTCTTCTCGTCGCCGGCGCGCCGCCACTCGTACCACCCGTCGGCCGGCACCAGTGCGCGCCGCTCGCGCACCGCATCCCGGAACATCGGCTTCGAGGCCGCGGTCTCGCTGCGGGCGTTGAAGGCGCGCTGGCCGACCGAGACGTCGTCGGCCCACGCGGGCACGAGCCCCCAGCGGGCCGACTCGAGCCGTCGCGCGGGCGGCGCGTCGTCGCGTGGCCGCGGCTCGACCACGATCGGCACCTGTGTCGTCGGCGGGATGTTCCAGCTGGGCTCGAGCAGGTCGGCGCCCGCCTCGTCGATCTCGAAGAGCGCCACGAGGTCGGGCGTGGGGGTGGCGAGGACGTAGCGGCCGCACATGGATGAAAGGGTCTCACCTCGCGGCGCCGCCATGCGAGATGATGTGCCCATGAACGATCGCAGCGACGACGGGCCGTCAGTCCCGTCGGTCACCGTCCGCCACGAGCCGGTGCAGGCCCGGGCGGCGCAGCGCGTCGAGGCGCTGCTCGACGCCGCGGCGGCGGTCGTCGTCGAGCACGGCATCGAGCACCTGACGACCGCACTGGTCGCCGAGCGCGCCGGCGCGTCGATCGGCACCGTCTACCGCTACTTCCCCGACCGCGTCGCGGTGCTCGTCGCGCTCGCGGAGCGCAACCACGAGCGGATGCGGCACGCTGTCGGGCGGGTGCTGGCGATGCCGCACGAGACCTGGCAGGAGGCTGCGGAGGCGCTGTTCGACACGATGATCGAGATCTTCCGCGAGCTGCCGTCGTTCCGCTCGCTGCGCGCCGGCGAGGGCCTCGACCTCGGCCCGCAGCACCGCGAGCCGGTCGCGCCGCAGTTCGCCGCGGTCGTCGAGGCCCACGTGCGGGAGCGCTGGGGGATCGAGCTCGACGACGCGGGCCGCATCGACCTGGAGAAGGCGATCGGCGGGCTCGACGCGCTCGTGACGTACGCGTTCCTGCACGACGCCGACGGCGATGCGCGCTACCTCGAGCTCGGCCGCGAGTGCGCGCTCCGGCACCTCACGGCCGCCTTCGGCGAGGCCTGAGCGACCCCTCCCTCGGGGACCCGGGAGGTATCAGACAGCGCTCGGCGTGTCTTTGCCGATCGATGGGCGACCGGCGTTGAATGGAGGGTGTCGAAAGGCGGCCCATGCCCATCGTTCCCCTCGCGCAGGAGCTCGATCCGCTCGTCCTGTCCCAGTGGCAGTTCGGGCTGACGACGGTCTACCACTTCCTGTTCGTGCCCATCACCCTGGGCATGGTCTGGCTCACGGCGGGCTTCCAGACCGCGTGGGTGCGCACCGGCAACGTCGAGCACCTGCGGCTGACGCACTTCTTCGGGAAGCTCTTCCTCATCAACTTCGCGATCGGCGTCGCGACGGGCATCGTGCAGGAGTTCCAGTTCGGCATGAACTGGTCCGACTACTCGCGGTTCATCGGCGACGTCTTCGGCGCCCCGCTCGCCTTCGAGGGGCTCATCGCCTTCTTCTTCGAGGCGACGTTCATCGGCCTGTGGATCTTCGGCTGGAACCGGCTCTCGCCCAAGGTGCACCTGCTCACGATCTACATGACGGCGCTGGGCACGATGGCGAGCGCCTACTTCATCCTCGCGGCGAACGCCTTCATGCAGAACCCCGTCGGGTTCGTGATCAACGAGGACCGGCAGCGCGCCGAGCTGACCGACATCGGCGCGGTGCTCGCCAACCCCGTCGCGCTCGCGTCGTTCCCGCACACGATGTTCGCCTCCGTGATGGTGGCGGGCGCGGTGATGGTCGGCGTCTCGGCCTGGCACCTCAAGCGCGGCCAGCACACCGGGATGATGCACCGGTCGCTGCGCGTCGGCCTCTGGAGCGTCGTCGGCGGCGGCATGCTCACCTTCATCACCGGCGACATGGTGTCGCTCGCGATGGTCGCCGCGCAGCCGATGAAGATGGCCGCTGCCGAGGCCCTCTACGACACGGCCTCCGGCTACGACGCATCCTTCTCCCTCTTCAGCCTCGGCACGCCCGACGGCGAGCACGAGATCTTCTCGGTGCGCGTGCCCTACCTGCTCGCGCTGCTGTCGACACACGACCCGCTCGGCACCGTCGAGGGCATCAACGATCTGCAGGCCGAGTACACCGCCCTCTGGGGCGAGGCCGACTACACGCCCATCATCTGGGTCACGTACTGGTCGTTCCGCTGGATGATGGGCCTCGGCTTCCTCTCGTTCGGCATCGCGCTCGTGGGCCTGTGGCTCACGCGCAAGGGCCGCGTCGACCTGCCGCGCTGGGTGTGGACGGTCGCGATCTGGAGCCTGCCGCTGCCGCTGCTGGGCATGACCGTCGGGTGGATCTTCACCGAGATGGGCCGGCAGCCGTGGCTCGTCTTCTCGCAGATGCGCACCGAGGACGGCGTGAGCCCGGGCGTCACCGGCGCCGAGGTGCTCACCTCGCTCATCGCCTTCACCCTCATCTACGGCATCCTCGGCGTCATCGAGTTCCGCCTCATGCAGCGCGCGGCCCAGCGCGGCCCGGCCGACGCCCCCGAGCTCGACGAGACCGGCAGGCCCGCGCAGCCGGTGACGGTCTACTAGGAGGCGGCGATGGACCTCTCGCTCATCTGGTTCCTGCTCATCGGGTTCATGTTCGTCATGTACTTCGTGCTCGACGGCTTCGACTTCGGCGTCGGCATGAGCCTGCCCGTGCTCGGGCGCTCCGAGACCGACCGGCGCCGCATCATCAACGCCATCGGGCCGGTGTGGGACCTCAACGAGACCTGGCTGATCGTGGCCGGCGCGAGCCTGTTCGCCGCGTTCCCCGAGTGGTACGCGACGATGTTCTCGGGGTTCTTCCTCGCGCTCCTCGTGCTCCTGCTCGGCCTCATCGTGCGCGCGGTGTCCTTCGAGTTCCGGCATCAGCGCGACTCGGCCCGCTGGCGCGCGGGCTGGGACCTCTGCATCGTCGTCGGCTCCGCCATCCCGGCGCTGCTGTGGGGCGTCGCGTTCGCGAGCCTCGCCCAGGGCCTGCCGATGGAGCCGCACCAGGGCGGAGCGCTCATGACCGGCGGCCTGCTGTCGCTGCTGAGCCCCTACGCGCTGCTCGGCGGCATCACGACGCTCGGGCTCTTCCTGGCGCACGGCGCCGTGTTCCTCGCGCTCAAGACCGACGGCGACCTCAAGCAGCGCGCGCACGCGCTCGCCGGCCGGGCGCTGCTCGGCACCGGCGTCGTCGCCGTCGTGTTCCTCGCGTGGACGGTCGCCCAGAACCCCACGCCGCTCGTCGTCGTGCTCTCGGCGCTCGCCGCGGTGGCGCTCGTGGGCGCCTGGCTCATGAACGGCGTGGGCCGCGACGGGCGCGCGTTCGCCCTCACCGCCGCGACCGTCGCCTTCGCCGTGCTCGCGCTCTTCGGCTCGCTGCTGACTCGCGCGGGCGGGCCGTTCGTCATGCCGGCGTCGAACCCGACCGCCGACTTCGTCGGGCTCACCGTCGCGAACGCCTCCTCGAGCCCCTACACGCTCGAGGTGATGACGTGGGCGGCGCTCATCTGCCTGCCGCTCGTGCTGGCCTACCAGGCGTGGACCTACTGGGTCTTCCGCCGGCGCGTCACCGTCGCGGCCGTCGAAGCGGCAGCGCACTGACCGAGCCGAGCCTCCCGATCGCCGACGTGCCGAGGGCCCACCGGCCGCAGCCGCCCGCGCGCGCCAGCCGCGCCCCGCTCGATCCGCGCCTGCTGCGGCACGCCCCCGGCGCGCGAGCTCACCTGCTGCGGGAGGGGGTCGTCGCGCTCGTGCAGACGGGCGCGATCGTCGCGTTCGCGTGGTTCGCGGGGCACGCGATCGGCGCCGTCGTGCAGGGAGCGCCGCCGGCGTCGGTCGTGCCCGACGTCGCGCTCGCGGCGGTCGCCGTGCTCGTGCGGGCCGCGACCGCGTGGCTGTCGGGCTCCCTGGCGCCGGCAGCCGCCGCGCGAGTGCAGTCGCAGCTGCGCACCGCGGCGCTCGCGCGCATCGGCGAGCACGGCAGCCCCGCCGGGGCCGCCGACACCGCGACGGCCCTCGGCCGGGGGCTCGCTGCGCTCGACGGCTGGTTCGGCCAGTTCCTGCCGCAGCTCGTGCGCACGGTCGTCGCGACGCCGATCGTGGTCGCGGCGCTGTGGCTGCAAGACCCCTTCAGCGGCATCGCGGTGCTGCTGTGCCTGCCGCTCATCCCCGTCTTCATGGTGCTCATCGGCCTCGCGACCGAGCGGCTGCAGCGCGAGCAGTGGGCGTCCACCGCCAAGCTCGCCCGCTCGTGGCTCGACACCCTCGAGGGGCTCGCGACGCTGCGGCTGTTCGGCCGCGACCGGCGCGCGGCCGCGCGCGTCGACGCGCTGAGCGACCAGCACCGCGAGCGCACGATGGCGGTGCTGCGCGTCTCGTTCGTGTCGTCGATGGTGCTCGAGCTCGCCGGTGCGCTCTCGGTGGCGCTCGTCGCCGTCTCGGTCGGCATCCGACTCGTCGAGGGCGACATCGCGCTCGGGCTCGCCTTCAGCGTGCTCATCCTGGTGCCGGATGCGTTCCTGCCGGTCCGGCAGGTCGGGGCCGCGTACCACGCGTCGACCGAGGGCCTCGAGGCGTCCCGCGCGGTGCTCGACCTCATCGAGGCGCCGGCGAGCACCGTGCGGCCGGCGCCCGCCGCCGGGCCCGGCCTCGTCGTCGAGTCGCTCGAGGTGCGCCGCGGGGAGCGCTGGCTGCCGCCGGTGTCGCTGCGCGCGATGCCCGGCGAGCTCGTGGTGCTCGCCGGGGCGTCGGGCGCGGGCAAGTCGAGCGCCTTCGCGGGGCTGCTCGGCCTCGCCCCGGCGCGCGGCCGGGTCGGCCTCGACGGCGCGGTGCCGGATGCGTCGGCGCTGGCCTGGGCGCCGCAGGGCGCCTGGGACGCCGTGGTGACCGGCACGGTGCGCGACAACGTCGCGCTCGGCCGGCCCGACGCATCCGGCAGCGCCGCCGGAACCGACAGCGCCGCCGAAGTCGACCGCGCCGTCGAGGCCGCGCTCGCCCGCGCCGGCATCGCCGTCGACCTGCAGGCCCGGCTCGAGCCGGCGACCGGCGGCTCGCTCGGGCTCTCAGGCGGCCAGGCGCAGCGCGTGGTGCTCGCGCGGGCGCTCCACCGCGTCGCGACCGGCGCCGCCGTGCTGCTCGTCGACGAGCCCACGAGCGCGCTCGACGCCGACAGCGAGCTGCGGGTGCTCGAGGGGCTGCGCGCGGCGGCCGCCGACGGGGCGATCGTGCTCGTCGCGAGCCACCGGCCCGCGGTGATCGCGGCCGCCGACCGGGTCGTGCGACTGGGCGCGGAGGTGGCGGCGTGACCGGCCGCGAGGTGCTCAGGACCCTCGGCCAGCGGCGGCGCATGGCCGGCGGCATCGCGGCGGCGGCGCTCACCGCGACGCTCGCGATCGCGCTCATGGCCACCGCCGGCTGGCTGCTCGCCGCCGCGTCGTCCCAGCCGCCGATCCTGCACCTGCAGATGGCGATCGTGGGCGTGCGCGCCTTCGCCATCGGGCGCGCCGCCGGTCGCTACCTCGAGCGGCTCGTCTCGCACGAGGCGGCGTTCCGGATGCTCGGCTCGGCCCGGCGCGCGGCCTTCGACCGGCTGCGGCCGGTGGCCCCTGTCGGCGTCGGCCGCTCGAGCGAGCTCATGCCGCGGCTCGTGGGCGACGTCGACCGGCTGCAGGACTGGCCGCTGCGCGTCGTCGGGCCGCTGACGGCGAGCGGCATCGCGGTCGGGCTCGCGATCGCGACCGTGGCATGGATCCTGCCGGCCGCCGGGGCGGCGCTGCTCGTGGCCGTGGTCGTCGCGGGAGGGCTCGCGGCGCTCGTGACCGCGCGCATCGCCGGCAGCGCCGACGCGGCGCTCGGGCCGCTGCGGTCGCGGCTGGAGGCGGCGCTCGTCGACCACGTGCGCGCCCTCGACCTGCTGCGCGCCTACGGTGCGGAGCGCGAGCGGCGCCGCGCGCTCGAGGCGCTCGACGCCGAGCTCGCGCGCCGCGCCCGCCGGCACGCGCTCGCCGCCGGGTCAGGAGCCGGGCTCATCGCGCTCGCCGCCGGCGGCAGCGTGCTCGCCGCCGTGCTCATCGCGGCCCCGGCGGTCGCGGAGGGCGGCCTCTCGGGCCCGCTCGCCGCGCTCGTGGCGCTCATCGGGCTCGCGGTCTTCGAGGTGTGGGGCGCCGTGCCGCCGGCGGTGATCGCCTGGCGCGAGTCGCGCGCCGCCGCCGAGCGGGTCGCCGAGGCACTACCCGACGAGGCCTCGGCGGCCGCCGTGCCCGCCGACGGCGGCGACGCGGTGCCGCCGTCGGGCGCGCTCGAGCTCTCAGGCCTGCAGGCCGCGTGGCCCGGGCGCGCACCCGCCTTCCGGCCGGTCGACCTCGTCGCGCAGCCGGGCGAGACGGTCGCGGTCGTCGGCCCCTCGGGCGCCGGCAAGTCGACCCTCGCGCTCGCGCTCGTGCGGCTGCTCGAGTCGACCGGCGGCTACCGCATCGGCGAGCGCGATGTGCGGCGCATCGACCCGGACGCGCTGCGTCGCTCGGTGCTGCTGGTCGAGCAGCGCCCGCACATCTTCGACGAGGACCTCGAGCAGAACCTGCGCTTCGCCCGCGACACCGCCGACGACGCCGAGCTGTGGGCGGTGCTCGAGCGGGTCGGCCTCGCCGACTGGGCGCGCGAGCGCGACGGGCTCGCGACGCAGCTGGGGGAGCGCGGCGGCCTCGTCTCCGGAGGGCAGGCGCAGCGCATCGCGCTCGCCCGCGCGCTGCTCGCCGACGTGCGCGTCCTCGTGCTCGACGAGCCCACCGCATCCGTCGACCGCGAGCTCGCCGAGCCGATGCTCCGCGACATCCTCCAAGCTGCCCGCGGCGACGGCCGCATCGTGCTCGCCATCAGCCACGCGCCCCTGCCGGCCGACCTCGTCGATCGCACGGTCGCGGTGCGCGCCGCGTGAGCGCGGGGCGGGCTCAGTCCTCCATGTGGCGCGCCTCGCCCCGCGAGACGAGGTGCTTCACGAGCCACACGAGCAGCAGGAACGCGACGACCGCCCCGACGAGCACGAAGCCGGCGCCGTGGAGCTCGTCGGCGAGCTCGCGGTACGTGCCGCCGGCGAGCCAGCCCGCGGTGGCGTAGGCGCTCGCCCACAGCACGCACGCGGGGAGCGTCCACGCGAGGAAGCGCCGGTACGGCATGCCCGCGCCGCCGACGATGAGCGGCACGAGCGAGTGCGCGACCGGCAGGAACCGCGACAGGAAGATGGCGATGCCGCCGCGGCGGGAGAGGTAGCGCTCGGTGCGGCGCCAGCGCTCCGAGGCGCGCGGCCAGCGGCGGGCGAGCCACCGGTCGATCGACGGCCCGAGCCACCGGCCGATCGCGAAGCCGATGGTCTCGCCGCAGAGCGCGCCGACCACGGTCGCGCCGATGAGCGCGAGCCACCACGGCCACTCCTCGACGGCGAGCGCCGCGATGATGACGATGGTGTCGCCGGGCACCACGAGCCCCAGCAGCACGCTCGTCTCGAGCAGGATCGCGAGCCCGGCGATGAGGGTGCGCAGCCACGGGTCGATCGAGCCGATCGTCTCGAGCGCGACGTCGATGAGGTCGTCGATCACGGCCGGCCTGCCGGCATCGTGCGGGCGGCCTCGAGGCGCGCCCGCCAGGCGGCCGCTCGGCTTCCCGGGCCGGTGTCGCCGGGGGCGAGCGCGGGGCCGCCGTGCCATGCGGAGACGACGCGGATGCCGCGCAGCGCGTTCGCGAGCCACACCTCCGCGCCCGCGAGGTCCTCGGGTCGCGCCCGCTCCTCGCGCAGCGCGACGCCCGCGTCCCGGGCGAGCTCGGCGAGCACCGCGGCGGTGACCGACGGCAGCCGCGGGATCGCGGCATCCGGCACGTGCAGCGCGTCGCCGCGCCACCACACGAGCGCCGACCAGGCGCCCTCGGCGACGAGCCCCTCGTGCGTGAGCACGGGCTCGACGTCGGCGCCCACGCGCGCCCGCTCCTCGGCCTGCAGGTCGCCGAGCGCGGCGAGGTCGGGGCCCTTCCGCAGCGGCAGCGTGCGCGGGTCGCGCGACGCGGTGACGACCTCGACCGTGCCGCCCGCGTGCGGCGGCGTGCGGAGGCGCAGGCGGATCCCGGCGGGGGTCAGGTCGAGGCGCGGCGACCAGCGTCCGACGGGCACGAGCTGCGCGACGGCGTCGGCCGCGGCGAGCGCGTCGTGCCGGCTCCCGCCCGCGTCGGCCACGGCATCCGCGAACCGCGCGCGGTGCCGCTCGAACGCGAGCACCGCGCCGTCGACGCTCAGCCACGAGTCGGCGGCGAGCGTGGTGCCGACCGGCTCGTCGACGGGGGAGAAGCGGGTGCCCGTCCAGGCGCGCACGCCCCCGTCCCCGCTCATAGGATGCACCTTATGCCAGCGACCTCTGCGGCTCTCCTGCCGCACCTCGGCGCTCGGTGGACGGCTCCGGTCGAGACGAGCCCGGAGGCCGCGTTCGCCGCCCTCGAGGCCGCGGCGGCCGACGTCGTGTGGCTCGACTCCTCCTCGTCGGGCGCCCATGTGCTCGGCACGGGCGAGCACGTGCTCGTCGTGCGCGACGGCGCCGCGACGCTCGACGGCGCGCCGCTCGAGGCCGACGACGCGGTGGCCGCGCTCGAGGCGGCCCGCGCCGCGCTGCCGGGCGCCTGGGTGGGCTGGCTCGGCTACGAGGCGGGGGTGCGGATGCTCGGGCTCGAGCCCGCCGCGGGGCGCTTCCCGGAGGCGGCGTGGCTGCTGCTCGACCGGTGGGTGGTGGTCGAGGGCGGGCGAGCCCAGCTGCAGTCGCGGCTCGGCGAGCCCTGGGCGCTGCCGCCCGCGCCGCCGGTCGCGCTGCCGCCGATCGCGCACGTCGACGCGCGTCGGCTGCGCTGGCGCGACGACGACGCAGGCTACGCCGAGAAGGTCGAGCGCTGCCGCGAGCACATCCACGACGGCGACTCGTACGTGCTGTGCCTCACGACCGCCATCGAGGCGCCGCCGCTCGACATGGTCGCGACCCACGCGCGGCTGCGCGCCGCGAGCCCCGTGCACCACGGCGGGCTGCTGCGCATCGCCGGGGTGACGCTCTCGAGCGCGAGCCCCGAGACGTTCCTCCGCGTCGAGCACGGCATCGCCACCACGCGGCCCATCAAGGGCACGCGCCGCCGCGGCGCCGACGACGACGCGGCGCTCGCGACCGAGCTGTTCGAGAGCGAGAAGGAGCGCGCCGAGAACGTCATGATCGTCGACCTGTGCCGCAACGACCTGCAGCGCGTCTGCGTGCTGGGCACCGTCGAGGTGACGAGCCTGCTCGGCGTCGAGACCTATCCGACGGTGCACCAGCTGGTCTCCACGGTGCAGGGCCGGCTGCTGCCGGGCCGCGGGCCGCTCGACGCCGTGCGCTCGCTCTTCCCCGCCGGCTCGATGACGGGCGCGCCGAAGCGCCGCACGGTCGAGCTGCTGCAGGCGCTCGAGGGCGCGCCGCGGGGCGTGTACGCCGGATGCTTCGGGCTGGTCGCCGGGGAGTCGTGCCAGCTGGCGATGACCATCCGGGGCGTCGTCGCCGACGCGGCGGGTGCCCACATCGGCGTCGGCGGCGGCGTGACGGCGCTGTCGGAGGCGGCGTTCGAGGTCGACGAGCTGCACGTGAAGGCCGCCGCGATGCTCGCGTCGCTCGTGCCGCTCGGCGCCTGAGCCGCGCGCGCTCGGGGCCGCGCTCAGGCGGCGCGGAGCGACTCGGCCAGGTCGACGAGCTCGTCGAGCTCGACCGTCCAGCCGGCGGCGAGCGCGCGCAGCGCCTCACGGCGCGTCGCGTCGTCGCCCTCGAGCGGGAAGCCGTGCTCGACGAGGTGCACCTGCGTCGAGCCGTCGACGTCGCGCAGGGTGATCTCGACCGTCGACGCCCGCTCGGAGAGGATGCCTTCGGCCCAGTCGAAGACGAAGCGCGACTCGGGGTCGAGCTCCTGCACGCGCGCGGCGAGCACGACCTCGCCCGACCACGCGAAGCGGCCGGTTGCGCCGGCCACGACGCCGTCGGGGAAGGCGGCGATGTCGCCGAGCCAGCGGGCGAGCAGCTCGGGCTCGGTGAGGCAGCGCCAGACGGCGCTGCGCGGCGCGTCGACGGCGACGATGCGGGTGACGCGCGCTCCGGGCACGTCGACGGTCGCGGGCGGGTTCTCGAACTCCGGCACCGACGACCTCCCTCCGAGGCTCGCTGCCCCGCTCGCGCTCGATTGTGTCACGAGGTGCTCGGCACGGGTCGCCGTAGACTCGGAGGATGTGCGGCCGCAACCGGCCGACGCCACCCAGGAGCCTTCAGTGACCGACGAGACCTACGACTTCGCCCGCATCCAGCAGCGTTGGCTGCCCGTGTGGGATCGCCTGCGCCCCTTCGCGACCGACGACGAGACCGACGCCCGGCCGCGCAAGTACGTGCTCGACATGTTCCCGTACCCCTCCGGCGACCTGCACATGGGCCACGCCGAGTCGTACGCCTACGGCGACGTGCTCGCGCGCTACTGGCGCCAGCAGGGCTTCAACGTGCTGCACCCGATCGGGTGGGACTCCTTCGGCCTGCCGGCCGAGAACGCGGCGATCAAGCGCGGCGTCGACCCCAAGGCCTGGACCGAGTCGAACATCGAGCAGCACAAGCGCTCGATGCGGCAGTACGCGACCGCGTTCGACTGGGACCGCATCCTGCACACCTCCGACCCGGCGTACTACAAGTGGAACCAGTGGCTGTTCCTCGAGCTGTACAAGGCGGGCCTCGCGTACCGCAAGCCGTCGAACGTCAACTGGTGCCCGAAGGACCAGACGGTGCTCGCGAACGAGCAGGTCATCGACGGCCGCTGCGAGCGCTGCGACACCCCGGTCGTGAAGAAGAAGCTCACGCAGTGGTACTTCAAGATCACCGACTACGCCGACCGGCTGCTCGACGACCTCAACCAGCTCGAGGGCCGCTGGCCCGAGAAGGTGCTGCGCATGCAGCGCAACTGGATCGGCCGCTCCGAGGGCGCCGAGGTCGAGTTCGAGATCGAGGGCCACCACTCGCGCGTGCCGGTCTTCACGACCCGGCCCGACACCCTCTACGGCGCCACGTTCATGGTGGTCGCCCCCGACTCCGACCTCGCCGCCGAGCTCGTCGCGGGCGCCCCGGCGGAGGTGCGGATGCGGTTCCAGGCCTACCTGGACGACGTCGGCCGCATGACCGAGATCGACCGCCAGAGCACCGAGCGCGTGAAGACGGGCGTCTACCTGCAGCGCTTCGCCATCCACCCGCTGACGGGGGAGCGGCTGCCCGTGTGGGCCGCCGACTATGTGCTCGCCGACTACGGCCACGGCGCCGTGATGGCCGTGCCCGCGCACGACCAGCGCGACCTCGACTTCGCCCGCGTGTTCGACCTGCCCGTCAAGGTCGTGGTCGACACGAACGCGCCGGTCACCGGCGTCATGCCCGCGATCCCGCTCGACGAGCACGGCAACGCCGTGCTGCCCGACGACCTGCCCGCGCTCGACCCGAGGACCACCGGCGAGGCGCTCACCGGCGACGGCCGCATGATCAACTCGGGCGAGCTCGACGGCATGTCGAAGCAGCACGCGATCGGCCGCATGGTGCAGCTGCTCGAGGCGAAGGGCGTCGGCCGCGCCGCGAAGTCGTTCCGGCTGCGCGACTGGCTCGTGAGCCGGCAGCGCTACTGGGGCACGCCCATCCCCATCGTCCACACGGCCGACGGGCAGGAGGTGCCGGTGCCGCTCGAGCAGCTGCCCGTGACGCTGCCCGACTCGGCGGGCCTCGACCTGTCGCCGAAGGGCACGAGCCCGCTCGGCGCCGCCGACGACTGGGTGAACGTGCCGTCGCCGATCGACGGCAGCCCGGCGCGCCGCGACCCCGACACGATGGACACGTTCGTCGACTCCTCCTGGTACTACCTGCGGTTCCTGAGCCCGAACGACGACACCCAGGCCTTCGACCCGCGGCAGGTCGAGCGCTGGGCGCCCGTCGACCGCTACGTGGGCGGCGTCGAGCACGCCATCCTGCACCTGCTGTACGCGCGCTTCATCACGAAGGTGCTGTTCGACCTCGGCCACGTGCCCTTCACCGAGCCGTTCGAGTCCTTGCTCAACCAGGGCATGGTGATCCTCGACGGCGCGAAGATGTCGAAGTCGAAGGGCAACCTCGTCACGCTCTCGGAGGAGCTCGAGCAGTTCGGCGTCGACGCCATCCGCCTGTCGATGAGCTTCGCCGGTCCCCCCGAGGACGACATCGACTGGAAGGACGTCAGCCCCGCCGGCGCGCAGAAGTTCCTCGCGCGCGCCTGGCGGCTGTCGAAGGAGCCGCTCGCGCGGGCCGGCACCGACCCGAAGCCGGGCGACCGCGCGCTGCGGCGCGAGACGCACCGGTTCCTCGCGGATGCGCCGGGCCTCATCGAGAGCCTGAAGTTCAACGTCGTCGTCGCGCGCCTCATGGAGCTGACGAACGCCACCCGCAAGGCCGTCGACTCCGGCCCCGGCGCCGCCGACCCGGCGGTGCGCGAGGCGGTCGAGACGATCGCGCTCGGCCTGTCGCTCTTCGCGCCGTACACGGCCGAGGACATGTGGGCGAACCTCGGCTTCGAGCCGTCGATCGCGAACGCCGGGTGGCGCAAGGCCGACCGCTCGCTGCTCGTGGAGCAGTCGGTGACGGCCGTCGTGCAGGTGAACGGCAAGGTGCGCGACCGCGTCGACGTGCCCGCGGACATCGCCGACGCCGACCTCGAGCGCACCGCGCGCGAGCTGCCGGGCGTCGTGCGCTCGATCGGCGACGCCGAGGTGCGCCACGTCGTCGTGCGGGCCCCGCGCCTGGTGAACTTCGTGATCGGCTAGCCGCACGGTCCGCTGGTCGAGCCGCGCGGCGCTTCCTCCACTGGTCGAGCCGCGCGGCGCTTCCTCCGCTGGTCGAGCCGCGCGGCGCTTCCTCCGTTGGTCGAGCCGCGCGGCGCAGCCGCGCGAGTCGACGCTTCTATGGTCGTCTGTCAAGCCATGGTGGCGTTGAGCTGGCGGAAGATGGATCGGGCGATGTAGCGCTTGAGGGAGCGGATGATCGCTTTGGTGGTCTTGCCCTCGGCGGCGCGCTTGAGCCGGTAGGCCTGTGTGGCGGGGTCGGTGGCGAGACGGGTGAGCGCGATCCGGTAGAGGGCCGCGTTGAGTGCTCGGTCGCCGGTGCGGGAGAGCCGGTGGTGGCCGCTGTTGCCGGAGAAGACGGGGATGGGGGCGACGCCGGCGATCCTGGCGAACGCCGCTTCGTCGCGGATGCGGCCGCGGTGGGAGATGACGTCGACGATGGTCGCGGCGGAGACGGGCCCGACGCCGTGGAGGTCGAGCAGGCCGGGCGCGAGCTGCTCGACCAGGGCGCGCAGCTGCTGCTCGTTGTCGGCCAGCTCGCCCTTGAGCGCGCGGATGCGACGGGCCAGGCGCGTCGCCTGGTCGCGGGCGGCGGCGAGGTCGACGGGGTCGGCGGTGCGGGCTCGCCAGGCGCTGACCTGCGCGATGGTCGCTTCGGTGACCGGGCCGCGCGCGTCGATGCCGAGCGGGTGGATGCGCAGCAGCGCGATCAGCTGCTGCCGGGCGCGGCGGATCTCGCCGGTCATCGACTGCCGGGCGGCGGCGCGGACGTGGAGGGCGGAGCGGAGCCCGGCCGCTCGGGGCGTGGCGAGGCCGGCCGGGTCGGCGTGGAGGATGCCGCGGGCGGCGGCGAGCGCGTCGAACCGGTCGGTCTTCCCGTCCCGCACGCGCGAGCCGCGCGCCGGCGGTCGGACCTCGAACACCGACAGCTGCGCGGCCTCGAGCGCGCGCGTGAGGGTCGCGCCGTAGGAGGCGGTCCCCTCGACCGCGACCGCGACCGACTCACCGGCGCGGCGCCGCATCCACGCGAGCGCGCGCGAGATGCCGTTCGGGCTGGTCGGGAACGACCGCTCCTCCAGCAGCTTCCCGGTGGTGGCGTCGACGAGCGCGAACGCGTGGGAACGGGCGTGCGTGTCGACGCCGATGACATGCGTGAACGTTTCTGCGACGATGGGCATCGCGATTTCCTTCCTCAAGGCGGATCGTGTCGGTCCGGCCCGAGAAGTCCTTCCGCGGCAACTCTCTAAGGAGCCACGACCCCTGTCCGGGTCGGGCGTGCTTCTATCAAGCCAACGAGGGGCACGGGCCGGCACCGGCGACCACCAGACGGGCATGTCGACTCCAAGACACCCGAAGGGCCAGAGACCAGAAGAGCCACGCCCGGCAATCACCGCCGCCAGCCTGCACCAGTCACAGACCGGCATCCACCATTAGAGAGACCACCCGGGCCGCCTCCTCCACAGCCTCCCGCCCCGCCCGCACCCGCCGGCGGGGCGCGGCCGTACCGTGCCCGGATGGCCAGTGGGGATGGGCGGCTCGCGGATGCGCGCTGGCGGCTGGGCGCGGGGGCCGCGGTGCTGCTCGTGCTCGGCGCCGTCGCGGGCGGCGTCGCGCAGCGGATGGTCGTCGACGCGCAGCCGGCCGCGATCGTGCCCGCGCCGGTCGCGACGGCATCCGCTGAGCTCGTCGTCGACGTGCAGGGCGCGGTGGCGGAGCCCGGCGTCTACCGCCTGCCGGCCGGCGCCCGCGTGCTCGACGCCGTCGCCCGCGCCGGCGGCACCGTCGACGGGGCCGCGCCCGGCGCGCTCAACCTCGCGCGGGCGGTGGTGGACGGCGAGCAGCTGGTGGTGCCGACCGCCGAGGAGCAGGCGGCGCTCGCCTCGGCCGCGCCGGAGGAGGGCGGGCTCGTCTCGCTCAACCGCGCCGAGCAGGCGGCGCTCGAGACCCTGCCGAGGGTGGGGCCGTCGCTCGCGACCGCGATCGTCGCGCACCGCGACGAGCACGGCCCCTTCACCGACGTCGCGCAGCTCGACGACGTGCCGGGCATCGGGCCGGCGCTGCTCGCGACCCTCACGCCGCTCGTGACGCTGTGATCGCGAGCCCGGGCTGATGCGCGACCTCCGGCTCGCGCTGCCGGTCGCTCTCGCGTGGGCGGTGCTGGCGGCGCTCAGCCCGCACGCGGCGGCGGTCGGCCCGGCGGCGGTCATCTGTGCGCTCGTGGCCGGCGCGTGCCTGCTCGGCGCGCGCGGCGCATCCGCACGCCGTCCCGACAGCCGCCTCGCAGCGGCGCTCCGCACCGCGGGTGTCGGGGCGGCGCTCGCGGTGCCGCTGCTCGCCGGCGCCGACGCGGCGGCAGCGGCCGCGCTCGACGAGTGCGACGCCCTGTCGCTGCTGGTGCTCGGCGAGGCGGCGCCCGCCGAGGTGCTCGCCACCGGCTGCGACGGCGGCGGCATCGTGCGCAGCGCCGTGCTGCTGCGCACCGAGGCGCCGCTGCGGATCGGCGCGACCGCGACCGGCGGCTGCGACGCGTGGCTCGACGGCATCCGCTGGCTCATCACGTGCGAGCGGCTCGAGGTCGCGGAGCCGCCGCCGTGGGCGTCGTGGGCGGGAGCGCTGCGCGACGGGCTGCTCGCCGCCTCGGCGCAGCTGCCCGGCATGGGCGGCGAGCTGCTGCCGGGGCTCGCGATCGGCGACGAGCGGCGCGTGAGCCCCGTGCTGCGCACCGCCATGCTCGACGCGGGGCTCAGCCACCTCACCGCCGTCTCCGGCGCCAACTGCGTCATCGTCGTGGGTGCGGCGTTCCAGGCCGCCGCTGCGGCCGGCGCGCGCCGCCCGGCGCGGGTCGCCGTCGCGGGCGCTGCGCTCGCGGGGTTCGTCGTGCTCGTGACACCCGAGCCGTCCGTGGTGCGGGCCGGCACGATGGCGGCCATCGCGCTCGTCGGCATCGTCACGGGCCGCCGCGCCGGCGCCATCGCGCTCCTGGCGCTCGCGGTGCTCGTGGTGCTCGCCGCGCAGCCGCACCTCGCGACGAGCGCGGGCTTCGCGCTCTCGGTGCTCGCCACCTGCGGGCTCATCGTGCACGCCCGCCCGATCGCCGCCTGGCTCGCGCGCGCCGTGCCCATGCCCCTCGCCGCGCTCATCGCGGTGCCCGCCGCGGCGCAGCTGTGGTGCCTGCCGGTGCTCGTCGGCCTCGACGCGCGCGTGAGCGTCGTCTCGGTGCTCGCCAACCTGCTCGCGGGCCCCGCGGCGCCGATCGTCACGGTGGTCGGCCTCGCCGCGTGCCTCGCCGCACCGCTCGCGCCGGCGGTCGCGACGGGGCTCGCGTGGATCGCGTGGCTGCCGGCCGCGTGGATCGCGCAGGTCGCGATGGTCGCGCAGCAGCTCCCGGCCGCGCAGACGCCCTGGCCGGCCGCGCCCTGGGGCGTGGCCGCCGCATCCGCCATGCTCGCGCTCGTCGTCGCCGCGCACGCGCGCGGCAGGCTCGGGCGCGGCATCGCGGCGGCGCTCGTCGTGGCGCTCGTCGCCGGCTCGACCGCGGCGTGGCCCGCCGTGCGGCTCGGCGCACTCGCCGACTGGCGCATCGCGCAGTGCGACGTGGGGCAGGGGAGCGCCACGGTCGTGCGGCACGGCGGCGCGGTCGTGCTCGTCGACGCGGGCCAGGAGCCGGCGCGCATCGACGGGTGCCTTCGGATGCTCGGCGTGCAGCGGATCGACCTGCTCGTGCTCACGCACTTCGACGCCGACCACGCCGGCGGGGCGCCCGCGCTCGTGGGCCGCGTGGGGCTCCTCGTGCACGGGCCGGTCGACGATCGCGCCGCCCCGCTCGTCGCCGAGCTCGCGGCGGCGGGCGCCGCGACGCAGGAGGCGCGCCGCGGCGACGCCTGGCAGGCGGGGGAGGTGCGGGTGGATGCGCTGTGGCCGATGGGCGAGCTGGAGCCCGGCAACGATGCGAGCGTCGCCGTCGCCATCGACCTGCCGGGCGAGGGCCTCGAGCTCGTCGTGCTGGGCGACCTCGGCGCCGAGACGCAGTCGCGGCTGCTGCGTGCCGGGGTGCCGCCGGCCGCCGTCGTGGTCGTCGCGCACCACGGCTCTGCCGATCAGCTGCCGGCGCTCTACCGCCGACTGGGCGCCGCCGTGGGGCTCGTCGGGGTGGGCGAGAACGAGTACGGCCATCCGACGGATGCCGCGCTCGGGATCGTGCGGGACGCGGGCGGCGTCGTGCTCCGCACCGACGAGCTCGGCACCGTCGCGCTGTCGGTCGGCGACGAGCAGGCCGGCGAGGTGCGCGTCTGGTCGGAGCGCGTGGGCGCCCCGCCGTAGGCTGAGGGCATGGCGGCGAGCATCCCGAAGATCGGCTGGGAGCAGATCTCTCCCGCGCCGGTCGTGCTGGTCTTCGGCAAGGAGTCGTACCTCGCGGGCCGCGCCCTGCAACGGCTGCGCGCGCTGCTGCTGCTCGAGGATCCCGAGCTCGAGGTGCACGACGTCGACGCCGGCCAGTACAGCGACGGCGCGCTCGAGCTCATCGCGAGCCCCTCGCTGTTCGACGAGCCGCGCCTCATCCGCGTCGAGAACGGCGTCAAGGCGACCGACGCGTTCATCGCCGACGCCCTGCGCTACCTGGCCGCGCCCGTCGACGGCACCACCCTCGTCATCCGCCACGACGGCTCGACCGTGCGCGGCAAGAAGATGCTCGACGCCATCCGCTCCACGCCGGGCGCGATCGAGGTGGTGTGCCAGCCGCTGAAGCGCGACGAGCTCGTGCCGTTCGTGCGGGCAGAGCTGCGCCTGCTCGAGCGCGACGCGACGCCCGGGGCGATCGCCGCGCTCGTCGACGCGTTCGCCTCCGACATCGCCGAGCTCGCGAACGCCGTGCGCCAGGTGGCGCAGGACACCGACGGCACCGTCACCGAGCAGGTCGTCCGCACCTACTACGCCGGTCGCGTCGAGACGACGGCGTTCGCCGTGGTCGACGCCGTGATCGCCGGCGATGTCGCGCGCGCCCTCGTCACGCTGCGGCAGGCGATCGCCACGGGCGCCGACCCGGTGCCGATCGTCGCCGCCTTCGCCATGCGCTACCGGCAGCTCGCGAAGGTCTCGGGCGCCGGCGGCGGCGACGGGCAGGCGGCGCGGCAGCTCGGCATGCAGGACTGGCAGGTGCGCAACGCCCGCCGCGACCTGCGCGGCCTCTCCGACGCGCTGCTGTGCGACGCGATCGAGGCGATCGCGCACGCCGACGCCGCGGTCAAGGGCGCCGAGCGCGACCCGCAGCACGCGGTCGAGCGCCTCGTGCGGCAGCTCGCGATCCGCCAGGCGGCCTGAGCGCCGCTACGCGGATCCGCTCCAGGGCGCCGGCACGAGCACCCAGATCGCGACCGCGGGGCGGTCCTCCTCGACGCGCCACGTGTGCGGCTCGCGGCCGGGCAGCGTGAGCGCGTCGCCGGCGCGCACGACGACCGTGCGGTCGGCGAAGCGCACCGACAGCGTGCCCTCGACGACGTGGAGCACCTCGACGTCGCAGCTGATCGTGTAGAGCTCGCTGCCGCCGTGCGCGTCGGGCTCGAGCTCCGATCGCAGCACCTGCAGGCCCTCCTGGCTGCGGGGGGAGAGCATCCGCTCGTCCGCGCCGAACCCGCCGAGGTTGATCCTGGGCGCGTCGGCGTAGGAGATCAGCTGCACGTCGGGCTCGGCGAAGAGCGCGCCGACGGGCAGCGACAGCACCTGGCACAGCTGCACCAGGGTCGAGACGCTCGGGGAGGTCTCGTCGCGCTCGAGCCGGCTGAGGAAGCCCTTCGAGAGGCCGGTGCTCGTCGCCACCTGGCTGAGCGACATGCCCTGCGAGGTGCGGACCGCCCGCAGCTTCGCGCCGATGGCGAGCGCGGTCTCGTCGGCCGAAGGGTGGATCGCGCGCATGCTGCTCCTGCCTCGCCGGCCGCCCGCTTGACGCGGTCGGGGCCCCGGCGTACCGTGTGGTCAATCGTTGCGCCCAGAGTATCGAAAGTTGTCTAGCATGCAACCCTCTCCGAACCCCGCCCAGAGCCCGCGCGGACCGGTCGACGCGAGCGCGGTGCCGCGCTTCGCAGGCATCGCGACCTTCGCCCGCCTGCCGCGCCTCGACGAGGTGGGGCGCGCCGACATCGCCGTCGCGGGCGTGCCGTTCGACAGCGGCGTGAGCTACCGCCCGGGCGCGCGCTTCGGCCCCGCGCACGTGCGCGAGGCGTCGCGGCTGCTGCGGCCGTACAACCCGGCGCAGGACGTGTTCCCCTTCGCCTCGCAGCAGGTCGCCGACGCGGGCGACCTGGTCGCGAACCCCTTCGACATCGCCGCGGCGGTCGCCGAGATCGAGGCCGGCGCGCGCGAGCTGCGCCGGCACGCCGACCGCCTCGTCGTCATCGGCGGCGACCACACGATCGCGCTGCCGCTGCTGCGCGCGCTGCACGCCGAGCACGGCCCCGTCGCGGTGCTCCACTTCGACGCGCACCTCGACACCTGGGACACGTACTTCGGGGCGCCCGTCACGCACGGCACCCCGTTCCGCCGCGCCTCCGAGGAGGGGCTCATCGACCTGACGGCGAGCATGCACGTCGGCACCCGCGGGCCGCTCTACGACAAGGGCGACCTCGAGGACGACGAGCGCCTCGGATTCGCTGTCGTGACGAGCGAGTTCGTCGAGGAGCACGGCGCGGGGGCCGCGATCGAGCGGATCCGAGGCAGGGTGGGCGACGCGCCGCTCTACATCTCGATCGACATCGACGTGCTCGACCCGGCGCACGCGCCCGGGACCGGCACGCCCGAGGCCGGCGGGCTCACGAGCCGCGAGCTGCTGCGCATGCTGCGGGCGCTCGCCGACCTCCGGATCGTCGGCGCCGACGTCGTCGAGGTCGCGCCCGCCTACGACCACGCGCAGCTCACGGCCGTCGCCGCGAGCCACGTCGTCTACGAGCTGCTGAGCGCGATGGCGCCCCGCGAGGGAGCCTCCCGTGCGCACGCCTGATCGCGGCGAGGTCGAGGCGGCGGCCGACGCCATCGTCGAGGCGTTCGCCGCCACCGACGGCCCGCGCTACTTCGCCGCCTTCGCCGCCGACGCATCCTTCGTCTTCCACACCGAGCCGGCCCTGCTCGACGACCGAGCCGCGTACGAGCGCCTCTGGCAGGAGTGGGTCGACAGCGGCTGGCGCGTGGTCGCGTGCAGCTCGAGCGACCGCCTCGTGCAGCCGCTGCCGGGCGCCGCAGTCTTCACCCACACCGTCGACACGACCGTCGAGACCGGCGAGGGCCGCGAGTCCTACCGCGAGCGCGAGTCGATCGTCTTCGCCGTCGACGGCGACCGCCTGGTCGCCGTCCACGAGCACCTCTCGCCGCTCGGCTGAGACCCACCGACCCACCGCTGAAGGAGACCGATGTCGCTCTACTCCCGCCTCGAACGCCGACTGCAGGCGAACGCCGACGACGCCGGGCCGGTGCGCGGCACCTACGGCTCCGGGCGCATGCTCATGATCTGGCTCGCCGCGAACCTCGTCGTGACCACGCTGCTCACGGGCACGCTGTTCGTCCCCGACGTGCCGTACGGGCTGGTGCTCGGCCTCATCGTGGGCGGCACGGTGCTCGGCGCCGCCGTGCTCGTGCTGGTCGGCGCGATCGGCACCCGCACGGGCCTGCCGACCATGGCGCTCACCCGCGGGCCGTTCGGCATCCGCGGCAGCCTGCTGCCGCTCGTCGCCAACGTCGTGATCCTGATGGGGTGGAGCTGGGTGCAGGCGATGCTCGCCGGCATCTCGCTCGACTACATCGTCGCCTCCGTCACCGGCTTCTCGAGCCCGGTGATCTTCGCGGTGCTCTGCCAGACGATCGTGGTCGTGCTCGCGATCTTCGGCCACGCTGGCGTCGCCCGCGTCGAGCCGTGGTTCGCCGCTGTCATCCTCGCGATCGCCGCCTACGTCTTCGTCGTCGCCTTCACGTCGTTCTCGCCGGCCGAGTTCGCCGCGATCCCCGGCACCGCCGAGCCGTTCTACACGCCCGGCCTGGTCTTCGACGTCGTGCTCGCGACCGCCATCTCGTGGACGGTGCTCTCGGCCGACTTCAACCGCTTCGCGCGCACCACGCGGGGAGGCGCGATCGGCTCGGGCATCGGCTACACGCTGTCGACGGTGACGGCGATGACGCTCGGCGCCACCGCGATCGGCTACGTCGTGCTGAGCGGCGGCGAGGCCGTACCGTTCGACCCGGTGACCGTGATCGACCCGTTCGGCGCGATCTTCGCCGTCGCGATCTTCCTGTCGGTGATGGCGACGAACACGATGGTCGTCTACGGCATGGTGACGTCGGTCGTGAACGCGATCCCGGGCCGGCGCATCCCGTTCCTCGCGACCGCGCTCGTGCTCGGCGTCATCTCGATCATCGGCGCGACGTTCTTCGGGCTCCTCGAGCAGTTCACGACCTTCCTCGTGCTCATCAGCGCGCTCTTCGCACCCGTGTTCGCGATCATGATCGTCGACTACTACCTGCTGCGGCGCCGCTCCTACGACGCCGACATCCTCCGCCCGAGCGGCGGTCGCTACTGGTACCGCGGCGGCGTGAACTGGCTCGCGGTCGGCAGCTGGGCGGTCGGCGCGACGCTCGCCTACGTGTGGGCGTACGTCTGGCCGCTGCCGATCGGCGCGACCGTGCCGGCCTTCGCCGTCACCTTCCTGCTCTACCTGTTCGTGTCGCTGCCTGGGCGCTCGAAGGGCGGGGCGCCGGCGCCGCACCTCGCCGAGACGGCGGATGCGCGCTGACGCGCAGGGCGCATCGGCGTCGCGCGCGCAGGCCGGCGGCCTGATCGACCTCAGCCACCCGATCGAGCAGGGCATGCCCGTCTACCCGGGCGACCCAGAGGTGCGCATCGCGCCGGCGCTGACGGTCGCGGCCGACGGCGTCGACGTGGCGCGGCTCGAGCTCGGCTCGCACACCGGCACGCACGTCGACGCGCCCTCGCACACGGTGCCGGGCGGGCGGACGATGGCGCAGGTGGCGCTCGACGAGCTCGTCGGCGACGCGATCGTGCTGCGCGTGCCGGGCCTCGGCGACGGTGAGCGCATCGGCCTCGAGCGGCTGGAAACGGCGGCGCCGCTGCCGGAGCGCCTCCCGCCGATCGTGCTGCTCGACACCGGCTGGGCGCGGTGGTTCGGCGATGCGCGGCGCCTCCGGCACCCGTCGCTCGCGCCCGATGCCGCTGCCGAGCTGCTGCGCCGGGGCATGCGGGTGCTCGCCGTCGACACGCTGAGCCCCGACCCGACTGGGGAGGCGGAGGCGTCGTTCCCGGTCCACGAGGCCGTGCTCGGCGCCGACGGCCTCATCGTCGAGAACGTGCGCGGCCTCGAGCTCGTGCCCGATCGCGTGCGCGTGGGCTTCTTCCCGCTGCGGCTCGCCGGCGACGGCGCCCCCGTGCGCGCGGTCGCCTTCCCCGCCTGACGCCGCCCGGCGCATCCGACTGGCGCCTCCCGCGGTCGAGTGGCGCCGTGCGCGATCGGGTGGCGCCGTGCGCGATCGAGTGGCGCCGTGCGCGATCGAGTGGCGCCCGCTGCACCGCGCGCTCCAAGGCGCCACTCGATCGCCGGAGCCGCCACTCGCTCTCCAGAGGCGCCACTCGACGACGCGGGACGCCACTCGATCGCCGAGGGCGCCACCCGATGTCACGGGGCGCCACTCGATCGCCGGAGGCGCCACTCAGTGGGTAGGGGATGCGCAGGCGGGGGCAGCGCGGGCGCCGGCACGCACCGGCGCGCACGACGAAGGGGGCCCCGTCCGGGACCCCCTTCGTCGTGCGTGCGGCTCAGCTCAGAGCGACGCGACCTGCTTCGCGATGGCCGACTTGCGGTTCGCGGCCTGGTTGCGGTGGATGACGCCCTTCGAGACCGCCTTGTCGAGCTTGCGGTTCGCCGCGGCGACCTTGACCTGCGCGGCCTCCTTGTCGCCGGCGGCGATGGCCTTGCGGGCCTCGCGCACAGCGGTCTTGAGCTCGCTCTTGACGGCGCGGTTGCGGAGGGTCGCCTTCTCGTTGGTGAGGATGCGCTTGATCTGCGACTTGATGTTCGCCATGGTGTCCTGTCCTGGTTCGAAGCGTGGTTGGCGGCGGCTCGTGCTCGTCAGAGCCCCGCCGCGACCCGACCCCGCGCGACGGGCGCGCAGGAGAAGGGGAAGCCAACGGATGACTCTACCAGCGGCCGCGGCCCGCTCGCAACGCGGCCGACCGCATCCGCTGTGGAAGAATGGGACCTTCCGCACCCAGCTCCACCGAGCCCATCCCGACGAGAAGGACCCGTGAGCCCCCGAGCCTCCAAGGCACTCGAGCCTGCCTCGACCGATCCGGCGAGGATCCGCAACTTCTGCATCATCGCCCACATCGACCACGGCAAGTCGACCCTCGCCGACCGGATGCTGCAGCTGACGGGCGTCGTCGACGACCGCTCGATGCGCGCCCAGTACCTCGACCGCATGGACATCGAGCGCGAGCGCGGCATCACGATCAAGTCGCAGGCTGTGCGCATGCCGTGGGAGCTCGACGGCGAGACCTTCGCGCTCAACATGATCGACACCCCGGGCCACGTCGACTTCACCTACGAGGTGTCGCGCTCGCTCGCCGCGTGCGAGGGCGCGATCCTGCTGGTCGACGCGGCGCAGGGCATCGAGGCGCAGACCCTCGCGAACCTGTACCTCGCGATGGACAACGACCTCGAGATCATCCCGGTGCTCAACAAGATCGACCTGCCGGCAGCCGATCCCGAGAAGTACGCGGCCGAGATCGCGCGGCTCATCGGCGGCGACCCCGACGACGTGCTGCGCGTGAGCGGCAAGACGGGGGAGGGGGTGGATGCGCTGCTCGACCGGGTGGTCCGCACCGTCCCCGCGCCGGTCGGCGACGTCGACGGGCCCGCGCGCGCGATGATCTTCGACTCCGTCTACGACGCCTACCGAGGCGTCGTCACCTACGTGCGCATGGTCGACGGCACGCTGCGGCCGCGCGAGCAGGTGGTGATGATGTCGACCGGCTCCAAGCACGAGGCGCTCGAGATCGGCGTCTCGAGCCCGGAGCCCATCCCGTCGAAGGGGCTGAGCGTCGGCGAGGTCGGCTACCTCATCACGGGCGTGAAGGACGTGCGCCAGTCGAAGGTCGGCGACACCGTCACGACCGTGAAGTCGCCCGCGACAACGCCGCTCAAGGGCTACGCCGACCCGAAGCCGATGGTGTTCTCGGGCCTCTACCCGATCGACGGCAGCGACTACCCGGTGCTGCGCGAGGCGCTCGACAAGCTGAAGCTCTCCGATGCCGCGCTCGTCTACGAGCCCGAGACCTCGGTGGCGCTCGGCTTCGGCTTCCGCTGCGGCTTCCTGGGGCTGCTGCACCTCGAGATCATCACCGAGCGCCTCGAGCGCGAGTTCAACCTCGACCTCATCGCGACCGCGCCGAGCGTGGTCTACCAGGTGCAGACCGAGGACCGGCAGACCCACATCGTCACGAACCCGAGCGAGTTCCCCGACGGCAAGATCCACTCGGTCATCGAGCCGATGGTGCGGGCGACGATCCTCGCGCCGAAGGACTACGTCGGCGCGATCATGGAGCTCTGCCAGACGCGCCGCGGCACGCTCGGCGGCATGGAGTACCTCTCGGAGGACCGCGTCGAGCTGCGCTACCGGCTGCCGCTCGGCGAGATCGTCTTCGACTTCTTCGACCAGCTGAAGTCGCGCACGCAGGGCTACGCCTCGCTCGACTACGAGCTCGACGGCGAGGAGGAGGGCGACCTCGTGAAGGTCGACATCCTGCTGCAGGGCGAGCAGGTCGACGCCTTCAGCGCGATCGTGCACCGCGACAAGGCGTACGCCTACGGCGTGCTCATGGCGGGCAAGCTGCGCGAGCTCATCCCGCGCCAGCAGTTCGAGGTGCCGATCCAGGCCGCGATCGGCGCGCGCATCATCGCCCGCGAGACGATCCGCGCGATCCGCAAGGACGTGCTCGCCAAGTGCTACGGCGGCGACATCACGCGCAAGCGCAAGCTGCTCGAGAAGCAGAAGGAGGGCAAGAAGCGCATGAAGATGGTCGGTCGCGTCGAGGTCCCCCAGGAGGCGTTCATCGCCGCGCTCTCGACCGGCGAGACGAAGAAGGACGCGAAGTGAAGGACGGATCGCAGTGAAGCCCATCCACGAGCGCGCCACCAACTACGGCGCCGTCGGCGCGACCGCCCACTTCGACTTCTCGCGCTTCCCCCCGAAGGGCTTCGAGGTCATCCAGCGCCGCGCGCGCATCGGCCACGGCCGGCCGCGCTACGACGCGGCCGTCGCGGCGCTGCGCACCTGGAAGGTGCAGCGGCTGTCGGGCATCGAGGTCGACGTCGTCGGCTCGGAGGAGGGCACCGTCTACCGCCCCGTCGGCTTCGACGGCACGGAGGCGACCCGTGCGGCGAGCATCGAGCCGCAGCAGGACTTCGGCCCCGACGGCGAGCCGTTCCTGCAGCCGGGCGACTCGATCGACCAGCGCGTGCGCGTGCTCGGCATGCAGATCCACGCCCCGATGCGCGTCATCGCGATCGAGGACGAGGAGAGCAGCCACGGCGTGATCCTCGGCACCCTCGAGGGGCACCCGGAGGCGGGCGAGGAGCGCTTCACGATCGAGATCGTCGAGGACGAGACCGTCTTCCTGCACTTCCGCGCGCTCGTGCGCGACGCGAAGTGGTGGGTGCGGCTCGGCTCGCCGATCGCGCGCGCGATGCGCCGCCGCTACCACGACCGCTACATGGACGTGCTGCGGTCGATCGACGTCCGCTGACGATGGGCAGGCTGCCGGAGGGCGAGACCGCGCCGGCCGACGGCGCGCTGCCGCAGGGCACCGCGGTCGACGCGCCGTTCGGCGTCTACGTGCACGTGCCGTTCTGCTCGGTGCGCTGCGGCTACTGCGACTTCAACACCTACACCGCCGACGAGCTGCGGGGCGCGACGCGCGCGGGCTACCCGGCCGACGTCGCCGCCGAGCTCGCGCTCGCCGGCCGCGTGCTCGGGGCGCTCGGCCCGGTGCGGCCCGCGCAGACGGTGTTCTTCGGCGGCGGCACGCCCACGCTGCTGCCGGCCGACGACCTCGTGGGCATGCTCGCCGGGGTCGCGGATGCGTTCGGCCTGGCCGAGGGCGCGGAGGTCACGGTCGAGGCGAACCCCGACTCGATCGACGCGGGCGGGCTCGCGCGGCTGCGCGACGGCGGCGTCACGCGGGTGTCGTTCGGCATGCAGTCGGCGGTGCCGCACGTGCTCGCGGCCCTCGACCGCACGCACGACCCGGCGCGCGTGCCGCAGGTCGTCGCGTGGGCCAGCGACGCTGGGCTCGAGGTCAGCCTCGACCTCATCTACGGCGCGCCCGGGGAGTCGCAGGACGACTGGCAGCGCTCGCTCGACGCGGCGGTCGCGATGGGCCCGGACCACGTCTCGGCGTACGCGCTCATCGTCGAGGAGGGCACGGCGCTCGCCCGCCGCATCCGGCGCGGCGAGCTCGTCGCGCCCGACGACGACGCGCAGGCGGCGATGTACGAGGCGGCGGATGCGACGCTCGGCGCAGCGGGATACACCTGGTACGAGGTCTCCAACTGGGCCCGCGGCGACCGCGTCGCCCGGCACAACCTCGCCTACTGGCGCGGGCACGACTGGTGGGGCTTCGGCCCCGGAGCGCACAGCCATGTCGGCGGCGTGCGGTGGTGGAACGTCAAGCACCCGGCGGCGTACCGCGACCGGCTGCTGGCCGGCGCATCGCCGGCGCTCGCGCGCGAGGTGCTCGACGACGAGACGCGGCGCGTCGAGCGGGTGCTGCTCGAGTCGCGCATCGCCGAGGGGCTCCCGATCGCGCTGCTCGACGACGAGGGCAGGCGCGCGGTCGCGGGGCTCGTCGCCGAGGAGCTCGTGGACGGCAGAGCCGCCCTCGCCGGCCGGGTGGTCCCGACGCTGCGAGGGCGGCTCCTGGCCGACGCCGTGGTGCGCCGGCTGCTGCCCTGAGCGGGCCTACTTCACCATCCGCCAGTTGAACGGGTAGCGGTACGAGCCGCCGCCGTTGACGCGCATCGCGCCGATGATCGAGAAGATCACCTGCAGCAGCGCCGGCACCCAGTAGATGCTGAGCAGCAGGAAGCCGATGCCGATGATGCTCGTGAGCGTGCCGATGACGATGAGGCCCACGGCGAGGATCGTCATGAAGATGCCGAAGTTCAGCGCCTCCTTCGACTCCTGCTTCGCGAAGGCGCTGCGGTCCTTGTAGATCATGTAGACGATGAGCGGGCCGATCCAGCCGCCGAAGCCGCCGGTGACGATGGTCGAGAGCCCCGACAGGTGCCCCCACATCCCGGCGTTCTTCTCGTCGACGGGCGACATCGGCGCGGAGGTCGCGTACTGCGGCTGGCCGGGCGCGCCGTACTGCGGCTGCCCCTGCTGGGGCTGGCCGTACCCGGGCTGCGGCTGCCCGTAGCCAGGCTGCCCGTAGCCCGCGCCCTGCTGGCCGGGAGCGCCGTAGACCGGCGCGCTGCCGGGCTGGGCGAACGGCTGCTGCGGGCCGCCCTGCTGGCTGTAGCCGCCCGGCTGCTGCGGGGCCGACGCGCCCTGGCCGGGCTGCGCCCACGCGGGCGGAGCCTGCGGCGCGGACGGCTGGCCGAGGTGGCTGCCCTCCGGCTGGTGCTGGCCGTGCTGCCAGTCCTGGCCGACCGCGGGCTCGTCGTCGGGCGTCCCGCTGAAGGCGGGCTGGCCGGGGGCCTGGTCGGCCGCCGGCGCGGTGAAGGACTGGGCGGGCTGGCCGACGCCGGGCGTGCCGGGCGCGGCGGGCGCGCTGGGGGCCGCGTGCTGCTCGTCCGTCACGGAGAAGCCCTCGGCGGGCTGGTCCGCGGGATCGTGCTGCCCCTCGCGGCGCAGAGCGTTGGGATCGGACATGACGTGCCTCTCGTGTCAGTTCGGACGGCACGCTGGGGCGTCCCGCTGTGCACATTGTGCGCCCGGGTGGCTGGGGATGGCATCCGAACCGCCGCGACCGGCCCCTCGGCGCGAGGCGGTAGGATTGGCAGTCAGCAGACGGGAGTGCCAGCGCGCGGGCGAGCGCCGCCGCGGCAGGGACGACGGGCGGTCGCCCGGACGACGAGGGGAGCGCGGCATGGTCTCGGATCGCGGCCTCGAGGTGCTGCGCGCGATCGTGCAGGACTACGTGGCGCTGCGGGAGCCCGTGGGCTCGAAGTCGATCGTCGAGCGGCACACCTTCGGCGTCTCGGCGGCCACGATCCGCAACGACATGGCGCTCCTCGAGGAGGAGGAGCTGATCGTCGCCCCGCACACCTCCTCCGGCCGGGTGCCGACCGACAAGGGCTACCGCGTCTTCGTCGACCGGCTGCAGCGCATGCAGCCGCTCACGGCGGCGCAGCGCGCCGCGATCCACCGCTTCCTCGACGAGTCGGTCGACCGCGACGACGTGCTCGCGCGCACCGCGCGCCTCCTCTCGCAGCTGACGAACCAGGTCGCGCTCGTGCAGGTGCCGCTCCGCCGGCCCGCGGCCGTGCGCCGGGTCGAGCTCGTGGCGATCGCCGAGACGCGGCTGCTCGCCGTGCTCATCCTCGACTCCGGCCGCGTCGAGCAGCGCCTGCTCGACGCGCAGCAGGCGATCGAGCCCGAGCAGGCCACGGCGCTCGGGCGGGCGTTCACCGAGACGCTCGCCGAGCTGCCGCCCAAGGAGGCCGCGTCCCGCCTCGCCGGCGCTGCCGCATCCGCCCCCGCATCCATCGCCCGCGCGACCGCCGCGGTCGCGCAGACGCTGACCGAGATGCTGCAGGCGGCGGGCGGCGACCGCATCGTGATCGCGGGCGCCTCGAACCTCGTGCGCGAGGAGCGCGACTTCCAGGGCACCGTGACCCCGGTGCTCGACGCGATCGAGGAGCAGGTGACGCTCCTGCGCCTGTTCCACGAGATGGGCGCCGAGGGCGAGGTCGCGACCCGCATCGGGCGCGAGCTCGCGGGACCGCTGGGGGAGGCGTCCGTCGTCGCCTCGACCTACAGCGCCGACGACAGCGAGGGGCACGTGGGCGTGCTGGGCCCGACCAGGATGGACTACGCAGGGAACATGGCCGCGGTGCGCGCAGTTGCGCGCTACCTGACGCGGCTGCTGAGCGAGGACTGAGTGACCGACCACTACGAGACCCTCGGCGTCGCACGCGACGCCGGCCAGGACGAGATCAAGAAGGCGTACCGGCGGCTCGCGCGCGAGCTGCACCCGGACGTCAACCCGAGCGCCGACGCGGCCGAGCGGTTCAAGGACGTCACGCACGCGTACGACGTGCTGGGCGACCCGCAGTCGCGCGCCGAGTACGACCGCGGCCCGAGCCTCGGCGGCGGTGCCTTCGGCTTCGGCGACATCTTCGAGCAGTTCTTCGGCGGCGGGCGCTCGGCCGGGCCGCGCTCGCGCCGGCAGCCGGGGCAGGACAGCCTGCTGCGCGTCGACCTCGAGCTCGCCGACGTCGTGTTCGGCGTGCACCGCGAGCTGCGCGTGCAGACCGCCGTGCTCTGCGAGACGTGCGACGGCGCGTGCACCGCACCGGGCACGAGCGAGGAGCGCTGCACGATGTGCGGCGGCTCCGGCCACGTGCAGCGCCAGGTGCGCTCGCTGCTCGGCAACGTCGTCACCACCCAGCCGTGCGCGGTCTGCCAGGGCTTCGGCAGCGTCATCCCGCAGCCGTGCCCCACGTGCGCCGGCCATGGCCGCATGCGCGCCGAGCGCACGATCCCGGTCGACATCCCCGCGGGCGTCGACACGGGCCTGCGCATCCAGCTCCCCGGGCAGGGCGAGGTCGGCGAGGCCGGCGGTCCCGCGGGCACGCTGTACCTCGAGGTCAACGTGCGCCACCACGACGTCTTCAGCCGCGCGGGCGACGACCTGCTCGGCACCCTCGAGGTGTCGATGCCGGATGCGGCGCTCGGGGCGCGCGCGACTGTGGAGGGCATCGACGGGCCGGTCGACGTCGAGGTGCGCGCCGGCACGCAGTCGGGCGACGTCATCACGATCGACGACCGCGGCGTGACGCGGCTGCGCGGCGCCGGCCGGGGCGACCTGAAGCTCGGCGTGCAGGTCGTGACGCCGTCGCGCATCGACCGCCGCACCGAGGAGCTGCTGCGCGAGCTGCGGGAGCGCACGAAGGCGCCCGCGCCGCACCTGGCTGCGTTCAAGCAGGGCCTGTTCGCGAAGATGCGCGACCGCCTGCGCCTCTGATGGCCCACTGCTACTGGCACGACGCGCTCGCCGGGAGCGCGGCGGGCGACGTCGTCACGCTCATCGGCGAGGAGGCCCACCACGCCGCGGTCGTCTCCCGGATGCGCCGCGGCGAGCGGGTGCTCGTGAGCGACGGCCGGGGTGTGCTCGCGGAGGGCGTCATCGAGCGCGCCGAGCCGCGCGCGGTCGACGTCGTGCTGCACCGGGTCGAGGAGGTCGCGGCGCCGCGCCCGCGCATCGGCCTCGCGCAGGCGCTCGCGAAGGGCGACCGCGCCGAGCTCGCGGTGCAGGCCTCGACCGAGCTCGGCGTCGACGCGATCGTGCCCTGGCAGGCGCGGCGCAGCGTCGTGCAGTGGCGGGGCGAGCGCGGCGACAAGGCGCTCGAGCGCTGGCGCCGGGTGGTGCGCGAGGCGGGGAAGCAGGCGATCCGTGCGCGGCTGCCGGAGGTGGCGGGCGTCGTCGACACGGAGGGCCTCGCCGCGCTCGCCGGCGACTGGCGGCTCGTCGTGCTCGATCCGGCCGCGCCCGGCTCGATCGCCGACGTGCCGGTCGACCGCGACGTGCTGCTCATCGTGGGCCCCGAGGGCGGCATCGATCCGGCCGAGCTCGAGCGGCTCGACGCGGCGGGCGCCGTGCGGGCGCGGATGGGCGACCACGTGCTCCGCACGTCGACGGCGGGCCTCGCGGGCATCGCGGCGCTGTCGATGCGACTCGGCCGCTGGTGAGCGGGCCGCGGGTAGGCTGGGCCCATGGCTGAGCAGACCGTGTTCGAGAAGATCGTCGCGCGCGAGATCCCGGCGGAGATCGTGCTCGAGAACGACCGCATCATCGCCTTCAGCGACATCCACCCGCAGGCGCCGATGCACGTGCTGGTGGTGCCGAAGACGGCGCGCTACCGCGACGTCGTCGAGCTCGCCGCCGGCGACCCGGAGCTGCTCGCCGAGATGGTGCAGATGGCGCAGGCCATCGCCCGGGAGCGCGCCGCGGGCGACTTCCGGCTCGTGTTCAACACCGGCGAGCTGGCGGGCCAGACGGTCTTCCACGCGCACGCGCACGTGCTCGCCGGCTCGCTCGGAGAGGGCTCGCTTGCCTGACGCTTCCCAGTCGATCGAGATCGACGGCATCGAGATGGTGCGGCTGCTCGGGCCGCAGGACCGGCTGCTCACGCGCCTCGAGCGCGAGCACCCCGACGTGCGGGTCGCGGTGCGCGGCAACCTCGTCACGCTCGAGGGGCCGGAGGACGACGTGCAGGTCGCGACGCGGCTCGTGCAGGAGCTCGTCGACCTCGTGCGCCAGGGCGCGAACCTCAGCCAGACCGAGGTCTCCGAGGGCTCGCGCATCCTCCGGCAGGACTCCACGCGCAGCCTCTCCGACGCGATCGGCGAGGTCATCCTCACCTCGCGCGGGAAGTCGATCCGCGCCAAGACCGAGGGGCAGCGCTCCTACGTCGAGGCGATCGACCACCACACCATCGTCTTCGGCATCGGCCCCGCCGGCACCGGCAAGACCTACCTCGCGATGGCGAAGGCCGTGCAGGCGCTCCACCGCAAGGAGGTCAGCCGCATCATCCTCACGCGTCCCGCGGTGGAGGCGGGCGAGCGCCTGGGCTTCCTGCCCGGCACGCTCACCGACAAGATCGACCCCTACCTGCGGCCGCTCTACGACGCGCTCAACGAGATGATGGACCCCGAGCTCGTGCCGAAGCTGCTCGCGACCGGGGTCGTCGAGGTCGCGCCGCTCGCCTACATGCGCGGGCGCACCCTCAACGACTCGTTCATCGTGCTCGACGAGGCGCAGAACACGAGCCCCGAGCAGATGAAGATGTTCCTCACGCGCCTGGGCTTCGGCTCGAAGATGGTCGTCACGGGCGATGCGACGCAGGTCGACCTGCCCGCCGGCACGTCGGGGCTCCAGGTCGCGCAGCAGGTGCTCGGCCGCATCGACGACATCCACTTCGCCATGCTCACGAGCGCCGACGTCGTGCGGCACACGCTCGTCGGCGAGATCGTCGACGCGTACACCGAGCACGACCAGCGGGCGATGGCGCGCCAGGCGCGGCAGTCGCAGCAGTCCCACCACGCCCGCCGCGGGAGGCACTGATGGCGATCGACCTGCTCAACGAGACCGAGGCGACCGTCGACGAGGCGCAGCTCGTGCGGCTCGTCGCCTTCGCCCTCGAGAAGCTCTTCGTGCACCCCGACGCCGACGTGTCGCTCGTGCTCGTCGACGTCGCCGCGATGGAGCAGCTGCACGTGCAGTGGATGGACGAGCCCGGCCCCACCGACGTGCTGTCGTTCCCGATGGACGAGCTGCGGCCCGGCTCGCACGACCGCCCGACGCCCGCCGGGCTGCTCGGCGACATCGTGCTGTGCCCCGAGGTCGCGCAGGCGCAGGCGGCCGAGGCCGGCCACAGCCTCGTGGCCGAGCTCCGCCTGCTCACCACGCACGGCCTGCTGCACCTGCTCGGCTTCGACCACGCCGAGCCCGCCGACCGCGACGAGATGTTCACGCTGCAGGACCGGCTCCTCGCCGGCTTCGAGGAGCACGACCGGGCCACGCCGGGGCGCATGCCCTGATGTTCGAGACCGTCCTCTTCGTCGTCGCGGCGCTGCTCATCGCGTTCGGCGCCTGGCTCGCCGCGTGCGACGCGGCGCTCGGCGTCGTCTCGCGCGCCGAGCTGCAGATGTCGGCGACGACCGCGCGCCGCTCCCGGGCGATGCTCGCGATCGCCGACGACCTGCGGGGCCACCTGATGACCCTGCAGTTCGGCCGCATCATGTGCGAGACGATCGCGGCGGTGCTCATCACCCTCGCCGTCGACTCGCTCGTGACCGAGTGGTGGATCACGTTGGCTCTCGCTGCGGGCGTCATGATCGTCGTCTCGTTCGTGCTCGTCGGCACGAGCCCGCGCGCCGTCGGCCGCACGCACGCGATCGCGCTGCTGCGCGCATCCGCCGGCTTCCTGCGCTTCTGGCGCGTGCTCATGGGGCCGGTCGCGATCCTGGTGGCGACGGTCGGCGACAAGGTCACGCCCGGCCGCCAGCGCGAGACGGCGTTCACGACCGAGGCGCAGCTGCTGTCGATGGTCGACGCGGCCGCCGAGTCCGACGTGCTCGAGGACGACGACCGCGAGCTCATCCACTCCATCTTCGAGTTCAACGAGACGCTCGTACGCGAGGTGATGGTGCCGCGGCCCGACATGATCGTGGTCGACCGCGACACGACGGCGACGGATGCGCTGCGGCAGTTCCTCGACAACGGCCTGTCGCGCATGCCGGTCGTGGGGGAGTCGACCGACGAGGTCGACGGCATCCTGTACCTCCGCGACGTGGTGCGCAGCCGCACCTGGCGGCCCGACGCCACCGAGACCGCGGGCGAGCTCGCGCGGCCCGCCCTGCTCGTGCCCGAGTCGAAGAAGGCCGACGACACGCTCGCGCTCATGCAGGCCGAGCGCGTGCACGTCGCGATGGTCGTCGACGAGTACGGCGGCATCGCCGGCCTCGTCACGCTCGAGGACCTCGTGGAGGAGCTCGTCGGCGAGATCCACGACGAGCACGACCGCGGGCGCAGCGAGGTCGTGGAGGCGGGCGACGACGTGTGGCGCGTCTCGGCCAGGCTCCAGATCGACGAGCTCGGCGACCTGTTCGACCTCACGCTGGACGACGAGGACGTCGACACCGTCGGCGGGCTCGTGCAGAAGGAGCTGGGGCGCATCACCGAGGTCGGCGACGTCGTCCACGTGCACGGCCTGCGGATCGAGGTGCGCTCGCTCGACGGGCGCGGCCGGAACGCGGGCGAGATGGAGGTGTCGCGCCAGGTCGCGGCCGCCGCGGAGCCCGAGGGGGCAGCATGACCGAGCAGCACCAGGGCCCGCATCGCAGCGGGTTCGTCACCTTCGTCGGCCGGCCGAACGCCGGCAAGTCGACGCTCATGAATGCGCTGGTGGGCGAGAAGATCGCCATCACCTCGTCGAAGCCGCAGACGACGCGGCACGCGATCCGCGGGGTCGTGCACCGCGACGACGCGCAGCTCGTCATCGTCGACACGCCGGGCATGCACAAGCCCCGCACGCTGCTCGGCAAGCGCCTCAACGCGGTCGTGCAGACGACGCTCGGCGACGTCGACGTCATCTGCCTGTGCGTGCCGGCCGACGAGCCGCTCGGCCCGGGCGACCGCTACATCGACCAGCAGCTCGAGGGCTTCCCGCGCGCGCGCAAGGTCGCGGTCGTGACGAAGACCGACGCCGCCTCGCGCGAGCGCGTCGCCGCCCAGCTCCTCGCGGTGACCGAGCTGCGCGAGTGGGATGCCGTCGTGCCGCTCTCGTCGGTCGCCGGCACGCAGCTCGACGTGCTCGTCGACGCGCTCGTCGACCTGCTGCCGGAGGGTCCGCCGCTCTACGAGGCCGAGACGACGACCGAGGAGCCGCTCGACGTGCGCATCGCCGAGCTCGTGCGCGAGGCTGCGCTCGAGGGCGTGCGCGACGAGCTGCCGCACTCGATCATGGTGACGATCGACGACATCGTGCGCCGCGAGGACCGCGACCTCACCGACGTCTACGCCAACCTGTGGGTCGAGCGCGACAGCCAGAAGGGCATCATCATCGGCCACAAGGGCTCGCGGCTGCGCCAGGTGGGCGCGGATGCGCGGGCCGAGATCGAGCGCATCGTCGGCACGCAGGTGCACCTCGACCTGCGCGTCAAGGTCGCGAAGGAGTGGCAGGGCGACCCGAAGCAGCTCGGCCGCTTCGGCTTCTGATCGCGCCGCGGCTCAGCGCCGCGCGCTCGACGCGTCGGCGGGCGCATCCGCCTGCCGCGCCGCGCGCCCGCGCAGCGCGCGCGTCACGAGCGCGATCGCGGCGATGAGCACCGCGATCGCCGACAGCACGATGCCCATGCCGGCGACCGGCGTCCAGCCGCTCTCGAAGCCCAGCACGACGGCGCGGTCAGGGTCGGCGGGGTCGACCGCGACCTCCACCGCGTCGCCCGCGCGCGCGACCTGCTCGTGGTCGGACTTCGCGACGACCGTGCGCTCGACCCCGTCGTGCCCGCGGTAGGCCACCACCACGTCGCGCTGCGACGCGCGCTGCGAGTCGGACGCCTCCACGACGGTGCCCGCGACCCGGTCGCCGGACGCGGCGAGCGCCTCGTCCGCCGCCACGCCGAGCTGGCCGACGACGAGCAGCGCGGGTCCCAGCAGCGCGAGCGCCGCGAGCGCGAGCGCGGTCAGCAGTCGTCGGGGGCGGGGTCGTCGAGCGGGCTGCGGCACCGGGCGAGCCTACCTGCGGCCGAGCGGGAGAGCGCTCAGGCCGCGGCGCGGAAGAGGTAGTTGCGCGTGCCGAGCACGACGCGCTCCGCGGGCTGCCAGCCGTCATCGCGCCACGTGGCCATCGCGTAGCCGCGCTCGCGCAGCAGCGCCGCGACCTCGTCGGCGGTGCGGCCGTAGCGCGCGAGGTGGCGGTCCTCGATCTCGAGCAGCAGCGACGGCATGTCGCGCTCGAGCACCGCGGCGGCGCCGTGCAGCACCTCGGGCTCGAAGCCCTCGACGTCGGCCTTGATGAAGTGCACGCGCTCGATCGACCGCGCGGCGCACACGTCGTCGATGGTGGTGACGGGCACGTGGATGCGCCGGGTGGCGCCCGGGCGCGCCGGAGCGGTCGTGGCGAGGCCGTCGGCGAGGTGCGCGTGGCCGCTGATCGGCAGGCCGAAGCGCACCGGCAGCACGAGCGGCAGGTGGCCGACGGTGCGGCCCATGCCGGAGTCGGAGAGCCGGATGTGGCCGGCGCCGGTCGCGCGCCGGGCGGCCGACAGCAGCGCCCGCGGGCGCGGCTGCGGCTCGAAGCAGTGCACGGCGCCGTCCGGGCCGACGAGGTCGGCGAGCGGGATCGAGTACATGCCGTAGGCGGCGCCCACGTCGAAGCAGACGTCGCCGCGCCGCACGAGGTGGTGGAGGCCGCGGATCTCGGGCTCGACGAGCCGCACCCGGGCGGCGGCGCGCATCCCGGCGGCGGCCATCGCGAGCCGGGTGCGCGCACGGGTGCGCTCCGGCCGGTCGGGGGCCGTCTCGATCGCGGTGTCTTCCACGTGCCCTCGATCCTGGTCGGGAGCTGCACCGGTGCAGCGAGGCAGAGCCTATCCGGCGCGGCCGCACGCGCGCGCCAGGCGCGACCGGCCCGCGCGGGCGGCCTCCGCCGAGCGGATGATTCCCGGCGGGCGGGCCCGGCCCGCGCCCGACGCCGCCCTACGCTGGCGTGCGTGACCACCGCATCCGCCGTCGACCCCCGGCGCCCCGCCGGCGGCGGGCGCCTCGACCGGCGCACGCTCCGCGCGGATGCCATCCTCGCCGCGGTCACGCTCGCCCTCCTCGGGCTGCCGATGGTGCTGATGGCGGCGCTGCCGATCGACACTCCGTGGCTGCTCGCGGCGGTCGTCGCGGTCGCCGCGGTCGGGGCGATCCTCGTGCGCCGCGCCCGCCCGGTGCTCGCGCTCGCCGCGCTCACCGCGCTCGGGGCCGTGCACGTGCTGCTCGCCGCGCCGCTCTTCCCGGTCTGGTTCGCGGTGCTCGTCGTGCTCTACTCGGCGGGTCGCTTCTCGCGCTGGCCCGGCCGGCTCGCAGCCTTCGCGCTCGCGCTCGCCGCGTCGCTGCTCGCGTCGTGGTGGGTGACCACCACGGGCGGGTTCGCGTCTCCCGGCGCGGCCGCGAGCGAGGTCGTGCGCCTCACGGCGATCCTCTGGATCCCGCCGATGCTGCTGTTCTCGATGGCGATCCTCGTCGGCTGGGGCGTCGCGGCGGCCGCCCGCACCGAGGCGGCGACGGTCGTCGCGCAGGTGTCGCAGCGGCGCGCCGACCAGGAGGAGGAGCGGGCGGCGCTCGCGCGCGACATGCACGACGTCGTCGCCCACTCGCTCGCCGTCGTCATCGCGCAGGCGAACGGCGCGCGCTACGCGGCCGATCCGGCTGTGAAGGACGCCTCGCTCGAGACGATCGCCGGCACGGCCAAGCACGCGCTCGGCGATGTGCGGCTGCTGCTCGAGCAGCTGCGCCACAGCGAGGCGCCCGACCCGATCGCGTCGCTCGACGGCGTCGACGTGCTGGTCGAGCGGATGCGCGCGGCCGGCCTGGACGTGCGGCTGGAGCGGGCGGGCGGCCCGGTCGCGCTGCCGCGCACGGCCGACATCGCCGCCTACCGGATCCTGCAGGAGGCGCTGACGAACGCGCTGCGGCACGGCGACCGCGCTCAGCCGGTGCACGTGCGCCTGCTCGGCGGCGCCGGCGCGGTGATCGACGTGCACAACCGGATGCTCGCGATGCCCGGCCGCGCGGGCCACGGCGTGCGCGGGATGCACGAGCGCGCGCGGCTCGCCGGCGGAGAGCTGTGGTCGGGCATCGACGACGGGTGGTTCCGCGTGCGGGCGGCGTTCCCGGCGGGCATGCAGCACCCGTTGGCTGCCCCGGCGCAGGGAGGCCGCGCATGATCCGGGTGCTCATCGTCGACGACCAGGCGCTGTTCCGCAGCGGCATCCGCATGCTCGTCGAGTCGCAGCCCGACCTCGTGTGCGTCGGCGAGGCGGCCGACGGCGCGCAGGCCGTGCGCCTGGCCGACGAGCAGCAGCCCGACGTGATCCTCATGGACGTGCGCATGCCCGTGCTCGACGGCATCTCGGCGACCGACCGGATCGTGCGGGCGCGGCCCGGCGCGCGGGTGGTCGTGCTCACGACGTTCGACCTCGACGAGGCCGCGGCGCGCGCGATCCGCGCCGGCGCCTCCGGCTTCATCCTCAAGGACGCGGAGCCCGAGCTCGTGCTCGCGGCGATCCGCACGGTGCACGCGGGCAACGAGGTCGTCGCGGCGAGCGCGACCCGTGAGCTGTTCAAGGCGTTCGGCCGGCAGCGCCAGGCGGCGCCGCCCGCGTTCGGCGGGCTCACCGAGCGCGAGCGGCAGATCTTCTCGCTCGCGGCGAAGGGACTGTCGAACACCGAGATCGCGCGCACGGAGTTCGTCTCCGAGGCGACGGTCAAGACGCACATCTCGCGCATCCTCGCGAAGCTGGGGCTCCGCGACCGCGTGCAGCTCGTCGTCTTCGCCTACGAGCACGGGCTCGCGGGCGAGGCGGCGTAGTCCCCGCGCCCGCGACCGCGCGCCCGCGGCATCCTGCCCCGCGGATGGCGAGGGGTGTAGCCTGGACCCATGCAGAGCGTGCTGCTCCTTCCTCGCCGCGACGAGGCCTGAACCCCGGGCTTCCTCGTCGCGGAGGTCGTCCTGCCCGGACTTCAGGAGCAAGCGACAGGAGCGATCGATGAAGAACATGCAGCAGCCGTCCGGGATGCCGGCGCACCGCTACACCCCCTACCACGAGCAGATCAAGGTCGACCTGCCCGACCGCACGTGGCCCTCCAAGCGCATCGAGCGCGCGCCCCGCTGGTGCGCCGTCGACCTGCGCGACGGCAACCAGGCGCTCATCGACCCGATGACGCCCGACCGCAAGCTCGAGATGTTCCAGCTGCTGGTGCGGATGGGCTACAAGGAGATCGAGGTCGGCTTCCCGTCGGCGAGCCAGACCGACTTCGACTTCGTGCGCAAGCTCATCGACGAGCGGCTCATCCCCGACGACGTCACCATCCAGGTGCTGACGCAGTGCCGCGACCACCTCATCCGCCGCACCTTCGAGTCGATCGACGGCGCGAAGCAGGCGATCGTGCACATCTACAACTCCACGAGCGCGCTGCAGCGCGACGTGGTGTTCCGCTCCGACCGCGAGGGCGTGAAGCAGATCGCGATCGACGGCGCGAAGCTGTGCCTCGAGCTCGAGGGCATGCTGAGCGGCACGCAGGTCTTCTACGAGTACAGCCCCGAGTCGTACACCGGCACCGAGCTCGACTACGCGCTCGAGGTCTGCAACGCGATCATCGAGGTGCTCGACGCGCGCCCCGAGCGGCCCGTCATCATCAACCTGCCGGCGACCGTCGAGATGGCGACCCCCAACGTCTACGCCGACTCGATCGAGTGGATGCACCGCCACCTGGCGCGGCGCGAGTCGGTCATCCTGTCGCTGCACCCGCACAACGACCGCGGCACGGGTGTCGCCGCGGCCGAGCTCGGCTACATGGCCGGCGCGGACCGCATCGAGGGCTGCCTGTTCGGCAACGGCGAGCGCACCGGCAACGTCGACCTCGTCGCGCTGGGCCTCAACCTGCTCACGCAGGGCATCGACCCCGAGATCGACTTCTCCGACCTCGACGGGATCCGCCGCGTCGCCGAGCACTGCAACCAGCTGAAGGTGCACGAGCGCAGCCCGTGGGCCGGCGACCTCGTCTACACCGCGTTCTCGGGATCGCACCAGGACGCGATCAAGAAGGGCTTCGAGCGGATGGCCGCGGACGCCGCAGCGCAGGGCCGGAGCGTCGACGAGATCCCGTGGGCCGTGCCGTACCTGCCGATCGACCCGAAGGACGTCGGCCGCAGCTACGAGGCCGTCATCCGCGTGAACTCGCAGTCGGGCAAGGGCGGCGTCGCCTACCTGCTGAAGTCCGACCACGGGCTCGACCTGCCGCGACGCCTGCAGATCGAGCTGTCGAACATCGTGCAGTCCCGCACCGACAGCGAGGGCGGCGAGGTCTCGAGCGCCGACATCTGGCACATCTTCACCGACGAGTACCTGCCCGCCGGACCCCACACCGCGGCTGAGCGGTGGGGCCGCTTCGAGCTGGTGGCGTTCGAGACGACCTCCTCGAACGACGGCGCGACGACCCTCACGGCGCGGCTCCGCGACGGCGAGAGCGTCCGCGAGGTGCGCGCCGCCGGCAACGGGCCGATCGACGCGATGCTGTCGCTGCTGCGCGAGGAGGACGTCGAGGTGACGCTCACCGACTACGTCGAGCACACGATGGGCGCGAGCTCCGACGCGACGGCCGCCGCCTACATCGAGCTCGAGGTCGCCGGCGAGCGTGTCTGGGGCGTCGGCCTCGACCCGAGCTCGACCTCGGCGGCGCTGCGCGCGATCGTCTCGGGCGTCAACCGGGGCCTCCGCATCCACGACCGCAGGGCGATCCCGGTCGGCTGACCCGTGCCGACCTACCGCGACGAGGGAGTCGTCCTCCGCACCCACCAGCTGGGGGAGGCCGACCGCATCGTCACGCTGCTGACGCGCGAGCACGGCAAGGTGCGGGCGGTCGCGCGCGGCGTGCGGCGCACCTCGTCGCGGTTCGGCGGCCGGCTCGAGCCGTTCATGGTCGCCGACCTGCAGCTCGCGGTCGGCCGCAGCCTCGACATCGTCACGCAAGCGGTGACCCTCGGCTCCTACGCGCCGGTCATCGTCGCCGACTACCGCAGCTACACCGCCGCGACCGCGATGGTCGAGACCGCCGACCGGCTCACCGACGAGGACGGCTCGCGCCAGCAGTACCTGCTGCTCGTGGGTGCGCTGCGGTCGCTCTCGCGCGGCGAGCACGACCCGTCGCTGACGCTCGACTCGTACCTGCTGCGCGCCCTCTCGGTCGCCGGCTGGGCGCCGTCGTTCGCCGACTGCGCCGTCACGGGCGAGCCGGGACCGCATCGCGCGTTCGTGCCGCAGCTCGGCGGCATGGTCGCCGACCACGCGGCGCCGCCCGGGGCGATGCGCATCGACGAGCCGACGCTCGCGCTCCTCGGCGCCCTGCTCACGGGCGACTGGGCCGCGGCCGAGGCGACCCCGCAGGGCGTCCGGACCCGCGCATCCGGTGCCGTCGGCGCCTACGTGCAGTGGCACCTCGAGCGCGGCCTGCGCTCGCTCGAGCACGTCGACCGAGGAGCCAGGTGAGCGAGACGCGGCCCATCGACTGGACGGGCGAGCAGCCGCCCGCGTACCCGGCCGGCAGCCTGCCCGCGCACGTCGCGATCATCATGGACGGCAACGGGCGCTGGGCGAACGCCCGCGGCCTCACGCGCACGCAGGGGCACGCAGCCGGCGAGGAGCGCCTGCTCGACGTCGTCGCGGGCGCCCTGCAGGTCGGGGTGCAGCACCTGTCGGTCTACGCCTTCTCGACCGAGAACTGGAAGCGCAGCCCCGACGAGGTGCGCTTCCTCATGGGCTTCAACAAGGACGTGCTGCGTCGCCAGCGCGACCAGCTCGACGCGTGGGGCGTGCGGGTGCGGTGGGCGGGGCGCCGGCCGCGCCTGTGGCCGTCGGTGATCCGCGAGCTCGAGGAGGCCGAGCGGCGCACCGCCGGCAACACGGCGATGACGCTGCAGATGTGCGTGAACTACGGGGGCACGCACGAGATCGCGGATGCGGTGCGCTCGATCGCCGAGGACGTCGCGGCCGGGCGGCTCAAGCCCTCCGCCGTCGACGACCGGCTCGTGCGCAGCCGCATGTACAACCCGGACGTGCCGGACGTCGACCTCTACATCCGCTCCTCCGGCGAGCAGCGCATCTCGAACTTCCTCACGCTGCAGGGCGCCTACGCCGAGATGGTCTTCCTCGACCGGCTGTGGCCCGACTTCACGCGGCGCGACCTGTGGCACGCGCTCGACCAGTACACGGGGCGCGACCGGCGCTTCGGCGGCGCGGTCGACGCGCCGCAGCCGACCGGCTGAGCGGCGCTCAGCCCGCGGCGAGCAGGCGCTTGCGCCAGGGGTGGTCCTCGGCGATGCGCTCGGCGAGCCACGCGCGGGCCTCGGCGTCAAGGGCCGGCAGCGCCTCGTCGAGCCACGCGACGTCGGCCTGCTCGGCGGCGGCGTACGCGAGCACGATCTGCGGCTTGGCGTAGCGGATGCCGTCGACCGCCATCAGCGCGTCGTCGAGCGGCATCGTGACGGCGGTGTCGCGGCGGAAGCGCCAGGACTCGCTGTCGCTCGGGTCGAGCAGCACCTCGTACTCCCACTGCCCGTAGGCGCTGCGGCGCAGCCAGATGCTCGTGGTGCCGAGCGGCAGCACGTCGGAGTCGTGGGGGAGGAGCGGCTTCAGCGCGCCCTGGAAGGCGCACCACAGCTGCCACTTGCCGCCGAGCCAGCCGCGCAGCAGGCTCAGCTCGCTGCGGGGGATGACGAGGTCGATGTCGCCGTGCGGGCGGCTGCGCTCGAGCGCGCGGTCGAGGGCCCAGCCGCCGCCGATCCACCAGGTGCCGGAGTAGCCGTCGAGGAGCTCGGCCGCGTCCGCGGGCCAGCGCTCGGCCCAGGCGCCATAGAGCTCTCGCTGCTCATCGCTCTGCATCGGCCCTCCTCGCCGAGTCCTTCGGGGCGCTCGCGCCCCAAGCCTCGACCCTATCCCAGCACCGCATCCGCGCATCGCCCACATGCGCGAGGCACAGCGACCGGGAGCGCCTCGCCCGCTCGGTAGAATCGAGGTTCACGTGCCGCGCCCCAGCCAGGGGCGCCCGGCCGATACCGAGGAGCATCCGTGGCCCAGAACCGACTCGACGCCGTCATCAACCTCGCGAAGCGCCGTGGCTTCGTGTTCCAGGCGGGCGAGATCTACGGCGGCTCCCGGTCGGCGTGGGACTACGGCCCCCTCGGCGTGGCGCTCAAGGAGAACATCAAGTGCCAGTGGTGGAAGACGTTCGTGCAGGGGCGCGACGACATGGTGGGCCTCGACTCGTCGATCATCCTGCCGTCGGCCGTGTGGCACGCATCCGGCCACGTCGCCACGTTCACCGACCCCCTGGTCGAGTGCTTGCAGTGCCACAAGCGCCACCGCCAGGACCACCTCGAGGAGGCCTACGAGGCGAAGAAGGGCCGCGCCGCCGCCTCGATGGACGAGATCACGTGCCCCGACTGCGGCACGACGGGCAAGTGGACCGAGCCGCAGCTCTTCTCGGGCCTCATGAAGACGTACCTCGGCCCGGTCGACAACGAGGCGGGCCAGCACTACCTGCGCCCCGAGACCGCGCAGGGCATCTTCGTGAACTTCTCGAACGTGCTCACCGTCTCGCGCAAGAAGCCGCCGTTCGGCATCGGCCAGGTCGGCAAGGCCTTCCGCAACGAGATCACGCCCGGCAACTTCATCTTCCGCACGCGCGAGTTCGAGCAGATGGAGATCGAGTACTTCACGCATCCCGACGAGGCCCCCGCGTGGTTCGACCGCTGGGTCGAGGCGTGCTGGGACTGGTTCGTCGACCTCGGCGTCGACCCGGCGAACATGCGCCGCTTCGACGTGCCCGAGGAGGAGCGCGCGCACTACTCGGCCGGCACGATCGACGTCGAGTACCGCTTCGGCTTCCAGGGCTCGGAGTGGGGCGAGCTCATGGGCATCGCGAACCGCACCGACTTCGACCTCTCGTCGCACTCGGAGGCCTCCGGCAAGGACCTCGTCTACTTCGACCAGGCCACCGGCGAGCGCTACACGCCGTACGTCATCGAGCCGTCCTTCGGCCTCACGCGCAGCCTGATGGCGTTCCTCGTCGACGCCTACGAGGAGGAGGAGGTGCCCAACAGCAAGGGCGGCACCGACACCCGCACCGTGCTCCGGCTCGACCCGCGCCTCGCGCCCGTCAAGGTCGCGGTGCTGCCGCTGTCGCGCAACGAGCAGCTCTCGCCGCTCGCCCGCGACATCGCCGCGCGGCTGCGCAAGCTCTGGGCGATCGACTTCGACGACGCCGGCGCGATCGGCCGCCGCTACCGCCGGCAGGACGAGGTCGGCACGCCGTACTGCGTCACCGTCGACTTCGACTCGCTCGAGGACGGCGCGGTGACCGTGCGCGAGCGCGACTCGATGGCGCAGACCCGCGTCGCGATCGACGACCTCGAGGCGCACCTGGCCCAGGGGCTCGTCGGAGCGTGACGAGCACCGTGAGCACGACCCCGGCGCTGTCGATCGGGCCCATCGCCCTCGACACGCCGGTCGTGCTCGCGCCCATGGCCGGCATCACGAACACCGCCTTCCGGCGACTGTGCCGCGAGTTCGGCGCCGGGCTGTACGTGAGCGAGATGATCACCTCGCGCGCGCTCGTCGAGCGCACGCCCGAGACGATGCGCCTCATCAGCCACCACGAGTCCGAGACGCCGCGGTCGGTGCAGCTGTACGGCGTCGACCCGCGCACGGTCGAGCAGGCCGTCGGCATCCTCGTCGACGAGGACCGCGCGGACCACATCGACCTCAACTTCGGCTGCCCGGTGCCGAAGGTCACGCGCCGCGGCGGCGGCAGCGCGCTGCCGTGGAAGCGCGAGCTGTTCGGCGCGATCGTGCGCCGCGCCGTCGAGCGCGCCGGCGGCATCCCGGTGACCGTCAAGATGCGGAAGGGCATCGACGACGACCACCTCACCTACCTCGACGCCGGGCGCATCGCCGAGGACGCCGGCGTGGCGGCAGTCGCCCTGCACGGTCGTACCGCCGCGCAGCACTACTCGGGCACCGCCGACTGGGCCGCGATCGCGCGCCTCAAGGAGGCGGTGACCTCCATCCCGGTGCTCGGCAACGGCGACATCTGGCAGGCCGAGGATGCGCTGCGGATGGTGCGCGAGACGGGCGTCGACGGCGTCGTGGTCGGCCGCGGCTGCCTCGGCCGCCCGTGGCTCTTCGGCGACCTCGCGGCCGCGTTCGCCGGCAGCGACGCCCGGCACCGGCCGAGCCTCGGGCAGGTGGCGGATGCGTTCCGCCGGCATGCGGAGCTGCTGGTCGAGTTCTTCGGCGAGGAGGACCGCGCCTGCCGCGACATCCGCAAGCACGTCGCCTGGTACTTCAAGGGCTACCCCGTCGGCGGCGACGCGCGCCGCGCGCTCGCGGCGGTCGAGTCGCTCGCGCACCTCGACGAGCTGCTCGGCGGCCTCGACCGCGACGTGCCCTACCGGGCCGAGGGCATCGAGGGGCAGCGCGGCCGCGCCGGCAGCCCCCGGCGCCCGGCGCTGCCCGACGGCTGGCTCGACAGCCCCGAGCTGAGCGCCGCGCAGCGTGCGGCGCTCATCGAGGACGAGAGCGACACCCGTGGCGGCTGAGCCGCGCCGCGCGGCGCCGAAGGGGTACGGCGACCACGACGTCGAGCGCTGGCTGCCCGAGACGCACACCTCCGCGCGCACCGACTTCGCGCGCGACCGGGCGCGGCTGCTCCACTCGAGCGCCTTCCGGAGGCTCGGGCAGAAGACGCAGGTGCTCTCGCCCACGATGGGCTTCGACGACTCCCGCACCCGCTTGACGCACTCGCTCGAGGTGGCGCAGATCGGCCGCGAGATCGCCGCCGAGCTCGGGCTCGACCACGACGTCGTCGACACCGCGTGCCTCGCCCACGACATCGGGCATCCGCCCTTCGGCCACAACGGCGAGAAGGGCCTCAACGAGTGGGCGCTGGCGATCGGCGGCTTCGAGGGCAACGCGCAGACGCTGCGCGTCATCACGCGGCTCGAGCCGAAGGTGATCGACGGCCGCCCCTACGGGCTCAACCTGACGCGCGCGAGCGTCGACGCCGCGTGCAAGTACCCGTGGCCGGCCGCGACCGACGTCCACGACGCATCCGGCCGGGTGAAGTTCGGCTTCTACGCCGACGACCGCGACGCGTTCGAGTGGATGCGCCTGGGGGCGCCCGAGGGCAGGCCGAGCATCGAGGCGCAGGTGATGGACCTCGCCGACGACATCGCCTACTCGGTGCACGACTTCGAGGACGCCGTGGTCGGCGGCTACGTCGACGTGGCGAAGCTGCAGAGCCGCGTCGGCCACGACGAGCTCGTCTCGATGATGCTCACGTGGGTGGGGCCGGAGTACACGCGCGACGAGCTGCTCGCCGCCTTCGACCGCCTCGACGACCTCGACACGTGGCTGCGCTCGTTCGACGGCTCGCGCGTCGACCACGCGCGCCTCAAGAACCTCACGTCGAAGCTCATCGGGCGGTTCGCGAACGCGGCGATCCGCGCGACGCGCGAGAGCCACTCGGGGCCGCTCGCGCGCTTCGGCGGCACCGTCGAGGTGCCGCGCGAGGTGCGTGCCGAGATCGCGGTGCTCAAGGGCACGGCCGCGAGCTTCATCCTCGCCGAGCGCCGGCAGCCGATCTACGCGAGCCAGCGCCGCATCCTGCAGGAGCTGTGCGACGCGCTGCTGCGCATCGGCCCCGCCGCGCTCGACCGGGCCCACGCCGACGACTGGCGCGCCGCATCCGACGACGCCGGGCGCGCCCGCGTGGTGGTCGACCAGGTCGCGAGCCTCACCGACCGCGGCGCCTTCGCGTGGCACGAGCGCCACGTCGGGGACTGAAGGGGGGAGCGATGGCGGGCCGGATCCGACGTGCGGACATCGACGAGCTGCGCTCGCGCATCTCGATCGTCGACGTGGTCGCCGAGCACGTCACGCTGAAGACCGCGGGCGTCGGCAGCATGAAGGGGCTGTGCCCGTTCCACGACGAGCGCACGCCGTCGTTCCACGTGCGGCCGGCCGTGGGCCGCTACCACTGCTTCGGCTGCGGGGAGGACGGCGACGCCTTCCAGTTCGTGATGGCGATGGACCACACGTCGTTCCAGGAGACCGTGGAGCGCTTCGCCGCGCAGCTCGGCTACACGCTCCACTACGAGGATGGCAAGCCGCAGGAGGAGACGAGCGGGCGGCTGCGGCTGCTCGAGGCGTCGAAGGCGGCCGAGGCGTACTTCCGCGAGCAGCTGCTGACGCCGGGCGCGGCGCTCGGGCAGCGGTTCCTCGGCGAGCGCGGCTTCGACCTCGCCGCCGCCGAGCGCTTCGGCGTGGGCTTCGCGCCCGCGTCGTTCGACGCGCTGAAGTCGCACCTGCGCGGCCGCGGCTTCACCGAGGCCGAGCTGCTCGGCGCGGGCCTGCTGAGCGAGGGCCAGCGCGGCAGCTACGACCGGTTCCGCGGCCGGCTGATCTGGCCCATCCGCGACGTCGCCGGGGCGACCGTCGGGTTCGGCGCACGGCGCCTGGCCGACGACGACAAGGGCCCGAAGTACCTCAACTCGCCCGAGACGCCCATCTTCCGCAAGAGCCAGGTGCTCTACGGGCTCGACCTCGCGAAGCGCGACATCGCGCGCGGCCACGAGGCGGTCGTGGTCGAGGGCTACACGGATGTCATGGCGTGCCACCTCGCGGGCGTCACGACCGCCGTCGCGACGTGCGGCACCGCCTTCGGCGTCGACCACATCAAGGTGCTGCGGCGCGTGCTGGGCGACGTCTCGACGACCGACACCCGCGCGCTCGGCCGCGTCGTGTTCACCTTCGACCCCGACGAGGCTGGGCAGCAGGCGGCGGCCCGCACCTTCGCCGAGGAGCAGCGCTTCGCGGCGCAGACCTTCGTCGCGGTGCCGCCGGAGGGCCTCGACCCGTGCGACCTGCGCCTCGAGCGCGGCGACGACGCCGTGCGGCGGCTCGTGCAGCAGCCGCGGCCGCTGTTCGAGTTCATGCTGCGCCGCATCGTCGCCCAGCACGACCTCGAGACCGTCGAGGGGCGGGTCGCGGCGATGCGGCGCGCGGCGCCGGTGCTGCAGTCGATCCGCGACCGCGCGCTCGCCGACGGCTACATGCGCACGGTCGCCGGCTGGCTCGGCGTGAGCCCCGAGGAGGTGCGCGCCGCCGTGCGGCAGGCGGGGCCGCGGCCCACGCCGAGCGCGGGCGACGCCGGCCGCCCCGGCGGCGCGCCCGCGCATCCGCCCGCCGACGTGGCGCTCGGCCAGCTCGAGCGCGACCCGGCGTCGCGGCTCGAGCGCGATGCGGTCGCCGCGATGCTGCAGCAGCCGGCGGTGCTCGGCCGCGACCTGGCCGCGCGCGGCGCCTCCGCGTACGTCGCGAACCCGTCGCTCGCGGTCGTGCGCGACGGGGTGCTGGCCACGCTCGACGCGTTCGAGGCGAGCGACTTCTCGGAGCGGGTCGCGCAGGCGGTGCCGGCCGAGCTCGTGCCGCTCGTGCGCGCGCTGGCGATGTCGCCCATCCCGCAGACGTCGAAGGAGGGCGTCACCGCCTACGTGCGCGGCATCGTCGGCTCGCTCGTCGACCGCGACATCCTGCGGCGGAAGGCCGAGCTGCTCGGCAGCCTGCAGCGCCTCGGCGCCACCGACCCCGAGGCGTCGAAGCAGCTGCAGGAGCAGCTGCTCGCCCTCGAGCGCGAGCGGCGGTCGCTTCGCGCGGAGTAGCGCCTACGGCACGAGGAAGTTGATCTGGAAGTGCTCGAGCACGACCTCGTCGATGTGCTCGATGCCGCCCGTGTCCGGACCGCACGCGGCGCGGATCGCGCTCGTGGTCTGGCTCGACTGGAAGTTGCGCGCGAACCACGCCTCGGTCGAGCCGTCCTCGCGCTCCTCGAAGAGCGACAGCAGCACCACCGCGACGCCCTGCGACGCCGAGGGGGCGAGCTGGAACGTGTCGGCGTCCCAGTCGTCGGGCGAGCTGTCGGTGAGCGCGGCGAGCGTCGCCTCGGAGCTCTCGACCTCGTCGGTCGAGTCGATGTCCTGCTGGCCCTGGTAGGCCCAGAAGGTGCAGCCGGTCGCGCTCTCGACGACGTGGATGGTCGGGCCGAGCGGGAAGTCGGAGTCGGGCTGCGGCGCGAACGCGCCGTCGGTGATGATGCTCGTCTCCCAGCCGGGCAGCGTGCCGGGCTCGAGCACGTCGCCCACCTCGAGCAGCTCGGGGAGCGCGCCGGCGTCGGGATCGGTGCCGGGCTCCGTCGACTCGCTCGGCGCGGGCGCCGGCTCGCTCGGCTGCGGCACCGACGGCGAGGGATCGTCGATGACGGGCGGCAGGTCGGGCGGGAGCGGCACGCAGCCGGCGAGCGCGAGCGCGGCCGCGGCGGTGAGGACGAGCGGCGCGAGGCGCGGGCGGCGGGGGAGAAGCGACATCGATGCTCCAGGCTCGAGCGGGCGTGATGCTGGCACCGTAGCGCGGATCCCTGCAGGAACGGCAAGAACCTCGCCGTGCGCCCTCGAACCCCGCTGGCACGGCAAAGGCCCCGCCGTTCGGCGGGGCCTTCTCGCTCCCCGAGATGGACTCGAACCATCAACCCGCGGAGCATCGCTCCGCGCTAGCCGACATCGTCGGCGTACCGGGCCCGACCACGGCAAAGGCCCCGCCGTTCGGCGGGGCCTTCTCGCTCCCCGAGATGGACTCGAACCATCAACCTGCCGGTTAACAGCCGGCTGCTCTGCCAATTGAGCTATCGAGGATCGCTGCGGGAGCGACGACAAGCGTAGCATCCCGTCCGGGCGGGGGTCACATCGGCGGGCGCCTCAGCCCTCGAGGTCGTCCTCGCCCGGCATCCACGTGAGCCCCTCGACGCCCCACTTGTTGCGCTTGATCGCCTTCTGCACGCCCTTCGTGCCGAACGCATCCAGCCGGTCGGCGTAGAGGATGCCGTTCAGGTGGTCGAACTCGTGCTGCAGGATGCGCGCGAGCCACCCGGAGGCCTCGAGCTCGTAGTGCTCGCCGCGCTCGTCCTGGGCCCGCAGCAGCGCGCGCTCGGCGCGCAGCAGCGCGAAGCGCTCGCCGGGGATGGAGAGGCAGCCCTCCTCGTCGTCCTCGTCGGGGAGGCCGACGGGCAGCGGCGAGATCCACAGCTCCGGGTTCGCGGCGACGCCGCGCGTGCGGACGCCGTCGGCGTCGGTCCAGTCGTAGACGAACAGGCGCTTCGCGAGCCCGATCTGCGGGGCGGCGAGGCCGACGCCGGGCGCGGCCTCCATGGTGGCGAACATGTCGGCGACCAGCGCGGCCAGCTCGTCGTCGAAGGCGCGCACGGGGTCGGCGACGCGGTGGAGGACGGGCTCGCCCGTGATGCAGATGGGCAGAACGGTCATGTCGTCCAGGGTATCGACGGCTGCGGCGGTAGGTTCATCGGGTGCTCTTCACCGCCCTCGACGATCTCGCCGCAGAGATCTCGCTGACGCCGATGCAGGCGCTCGGGATCCCGGTCGCGATCGTGGGAGCGGTGTTCCTGTCGGTGGGCACGCAGTTCCAGCACCGCGGCGTCGGCCACTTCGAGGGCGGCGACCAGCGCGGCGCCCACCTCGGCGGCTCGGCGATGCTGCGCCTCGTGCGCAACCCCGCCTGGGTCGTGGGCACGCTGCTGCTCGGCCTGGCGATCGTCATGCAGCTGGGCGCGCTCGCCCTCGCGCCGCTCATCGTCGTGCAGCCGCTGGGCGCCGTCGCGCTCGTGGTCACCGCCATCCTCAACGCACGCCTGGCCGGCATCCGGCTCGACCACCGCACGATCCGGGCGATCGCGCTGTGCCTGACGGGCATCGGCATCTTCGTCACCGTGGCGGCCATCTTCGCCGTCGAGCGGCCCATCCGCGACCAGCAGCTGCTGACGGTGCTCGCCCTGCTCGTCGTCGCGCTCGCCGGGCTCGGCGCCGCCTGGTGGTGGTTCCGGCACCGCGCGAACGCGTTCTTCTACATCCTGGCCGCCGGCGTGCTCTACGGCTTCGTGGTGACGCTCTCGAAGATCGTCATCAACCGCATCATCTCCAGCCAGTTCGACTGGCTCACGATCGTGTGCGCCGTCGCGCTCGTGATCGCGATGCTCGTCGGCAGCTACGCCGTGCAGCTCGCGCACGCCTCCGGACCGCCCGACCTCGTCATCGCCGGACTCACCGTCATCGACCCGCTCGTCGCCGTGCTCATCGGCGTCACGGTGCTCGGCGAGGCCTCGGCGACCCCGCCGTGGGCCATCATCGTGTTCGCCGCCGCAGGAGCGATCGCCGTCACGGGCGTCCTCCAGCTCGCCAGGCACCACCCACAGATCCGGACGCTGTCGACAGCGCCCGAGGAGGACCAATGACCGACCGGCCCCTGCGCATCCTCATCGCCACCGACACGTTCGCGCCCGACGTCAACGGCGCCGCGAAGTTCACCACCCGGCTCGCCGCGCGCCTCACCGCCCGCGGGCACGAGGTGCATGTCGTCGCGTCGGCGCTCGGCCGCGGCCGCCACGGCACGCGCGTCGAGGAGCACGAGGGCCAGCGCTTCAGCGTGCACCGCCTGCGGTCGCTGCTGTACCCGGGCCACGAGTGGCTGCGCTTCGCGTCGCCGTGGCGGGTCTGGCAGAACGCGGCGTCGCTGCTCGACGCGCTGCGGCCCGACGTCGTGCACTTCCAGTCGCACCTCGTGCTCGGCCGCGCGTTCTCGACCGAGGCCAAGAAGCGCGGCATCCGCGTCATCGGCACGAACCACCTGATGTTCGAGAACCTGATGGATCACTCCAACATCCCGCGCGCCCTGCACGCGCCCGCGGTCGACTTCGCCTGGGGCGACGCGGCGACGGTCTTCGGCCGGTGCGACGTCGTCACGACGCCGACGCGCCGCAGCGCCGACTACCTCGAGCGCAAGACCGGGCTCACCGGCGTGCACGCGATCTCGTGCGGCCTGCCGGGCGACGAGTACGCGCCCAACCCCGAGCGCCAGCACGGCCGCATCGTCTTCGTCGGCCGCGTGACGACCGAGAAGCGGCTCGACACCCTCGTGCGGGCCGTCGCGCAGCTGCCCGATGACCTCGACTGGCACCTCGACATCGTCGGCGGCGGCGACCAGATCGACGAGCTCGCCGCGCTCGCCCGCGACCTGCACGTCGCCGACCGCGTCACCCTGACGGGGTTCGTGAGCGACACGGAGCTGCGCGAGCGGCTGCGCGCCGCCGAGGTCTTCGCGATGCCGTCGACCGCCGAGCTGCAGTCGATCGCGACGATGGAGGCGATGGCGACGGGCCTGCCGGTCGTCGCCGCCGACGCGATGGCGCTGCCGCACCTCGTGCGCGACGGCGCGAACGGCTGGCTCTTCCGGCCCGACGACGCGACCGACATGGCCGAGAAGCTCGAGCGCGTGCTGCGCCTGAGCGACGAGGAGTACGGCGCGTTCCAGCGCCACAGCCTCGAGATCGTCGCGCCGCACGACATCGAGACGACGATCACCGCCTTCGAGCGCCTCTACCGCGGCGAGGACATCCGCGACCCCGAGACCCGCGTGGAGCTCGCCGACTAGGATCGGCGGATGGGCCGGGAGGCCTCGGGGCGGTAGCTCAGCTGGTCAGAGCAGGGGACTCATAATCCCTCGGTCACGGGTTCAAGTCCCGTCCGCCCTACGGTCGAGCCGGACGCTGCCTGATGCATGCCGGTCCACCGGACCGGCATGCAAGTCCCGTCCGCCCTACCGGTTCGTGGCGGAGGCGTCGATGCAGATGACGCCCTGGTTGCCGTCTTGGTCGGCGATCACGGTGAGGGAGGGCGCGTCGCTGTCGTCGACGACGGTGCCACCTGCGGCGAGGGCCCCGGCGATGCGCTCCTGGGCAGCTTCGGGCGCGACGTAGACCTCGAGGTGGAATCGCTGCCGCGAGCCTGCATGCTCGAGCGCGTCGCCGAACCAGAGGTTCGGCACCCGGCCCGCCGCATCCCGGATCTCGTCGCTCGGGGAGCCGTGGCCCTGCGCGTCGGCGCGACCGGTGAGGAGTGCCGCCCAGACGGGCGCGATCGCGGCCGACTGCGCGGTGTCGAGGCCCAGCTCGATGACGCTGACCGAGGCGGGGTCGGCCGCGAGCCGATGCTCGGCGGCGACCTCGGTGATGCGCCGCGCGAGCTCGACGTCCTGCTGCGTCACCCACTCGACGAGGTGCTCGGTGCCCTCGCCGTCGCGGTAGACCGCGTCGTCGCTGCTGAGCTTCAGGTCGACGTGGCCGTGCCCGATCGCGACGCTCGGGTGGTGCCCGACCGCGTCGCCGGCCTCGCCCACCGCCGCGACGAAGCGCGCGCCGGCGCTGAAGCCGTCCACCAGGTAGCGGGCGTGGAGCCCCTGCGCGAGCTTGCGCCAGTCGGTCAGGTCGGCTGCGGCGATCTGCTCGCCCGTGAGCATGTCCATGGAGCGCGACACTACCCCTGGCCGCATCCCCAATGCGAACACTGTTCCTAGTCCACGTCGAGGGGTTGCGCAGGATCGCCCCCGAGCCCGCTCCTTCGCGCCCGCGAGCACGTACGGTCGCCCCATCCCGCGCCTGCGGGGTACAAGCGCGAGAAGAGAGTCCCCATGCGTGTTCCCTCCCTGCTGGCCGCGACCGCGGTCGGCCTGGCACTGGCTCTGACCAGCGTCGCGCCCGCGCACGCCGGCCCGGCCGACCGCCAGATCGCCTGATCCGCCCTTGGCGGCACCCTCAGCGGCAACGGCGCCAACCAGGTCTGCACCGTCATCAGCACGGTCGTCGTCGCCGACGTCCCGTCCGGCGAGCCGAGCGTCTCCTACAGTGCCGACCGCCCCGTCGGCGACGCCGTCACCGTCGACACGTCGCCGCCCGTGCGGCAGCCCGATCCGTCGGTCGCGATCGACGAGCGCGACGCGGGCGAGGCGACCGTCGAGCGCACCGAGCGCCCCGGCACCCCGGTCGTCACCGAGGAGGAGCGCGACGCGGCCCCCTCGACGAGCGAGGACGTCGTCGTGCTCGGCACCCCGAGCTCGACCGACCGCACCGTGCTGGGCGCGTCGACGACGACGCAGGCGCCGACGACGATCGACTGTCGGCAGGTGAACGACGCGCGCGCCGCGAGGCCCGTCGAGCGGTGCGAGCGCGCGGTGCTGACGACCGTCACGACGCCGACGACCGTCGTCACGACCACCACCACGTCGCGAGAGCTCGTCACGACGACCACGCAGCCGCGCGAGACGCTCATCACCACGACCACGCCCTGGACCGAGGTCTTCACGACCACCCAGCCGCGCCAGTCGTGCACGACGACGACCTACGCGACCCTCATCGACACGGAGACGACGCAGCAGACCGAGCGCACGCGGACCACGACGCAGCCGACCACGACGACGACCACCGTCACGACGGCGGTCTACGGGTTCCCGCGCGGCACGGAAGTGCCCACGTTCGTCTCGTCGAGCGACGCCGTGACGACGGCCGCGGGCACGCCCGAGGTGACGGACGCGCTGGTGCCCGGCACCCCGGTCGTCACGACCGGCGTGCGCCCCGGGGCCGACGAGGCCGACGTCGAGTGCGACCCGATCGCGCCGATCGTCACCGCCGTCGACGGCACCACCCGGCAGCAGGTCGAGACGGCCGTCGAGGCCGCGGCCGCGATCGTGACCGTGACGAGCGCAATGATCGACCCGCTCGTCGTCGACACCGAGGCGCCCGGCGCACCGGTCGTCACCACGTCGGTCGAGGGCAACGGCGAGACCTGCATGGCGACGCCCGCGGTCGCCGAGCAGCGCCGCAACCGCTGCTGACCCGGCGCGACGGCGGCGCGGCCCTCCCCGGCCGCGCCGCCGTCGCCGGTCAGCGGAAGTCGTCCAGGTCGACGAAGCGGTAGCCGCGCGACTCGACCTCGCGGATGATGGCCGGCAGCGCATCCGCGTCGAGCGTGCTGCCGTCGGTCGGGTGCGAGCCGACGTGCATGAGCACGATCTCGCCGGGCTGCAGGTTCGCGAGCACCCGGTTCAGCACCGTCGTCGAGCTCTGGCCGCCCGAGGTGCCCTGCCAGCCGAGCGTGTCGACGGTCCACCGCACCGAGCCGTAGTCGAGGCACGTCATGATCGACTGCGTCCGCGCATCCCTCGCCCCGAACGGGAAGCGGAACCAGGGCCGCGGGTCGACGCCGGCCGTCGCGCGGATGGAGGTGTCGGCCGAGACGATCTGCGACCGCACCGCGGCGCTCGAGAGCGTCGTGAGGTCGGGATGCGTCTGCGTGTGGTTGCCGATGGGGTAGTCGCGCCCGATCTCGGCCGCGCGGGCCGGGAACGACTGCGCCCAGGCGCCCGTGAGGAAGAACGTCGCGGGCGTGTCGGTCGAGCGGAGCGTCGACAGGATCGACGCGACCGCGTTCGCGTTGGCCCCCGCGTCGAAGGTGAGCGCGACGACCCGCTGCGACGTCGGCAGCTCTGTCCACTCCGTGCCGCCGAAGGACAGCGGCACGCCGGGCTCGGTGCGGGCCGAGTGCGTGCTGAGCACCCCGTCGCCGCAGCGCCCGTAGATCGACGAGCGCGTCGCCGCGCCGGAGCCCGGCACCTCCTTGAGGTACCAGGTCGTGCCGCGCACGACGCCGATGCCGGTGCGGCCGTCGCCGTTCCAGTCGCCCGTCACCGGGATGTCGCCCGCCATGCCGTAGCCGAAGGCGAGGTCGGCGCCGCCGCCGCTCGCGGCGTTCCGCAGGTACCAGCCGCCCGCGCGCACGACGCCGATGCCGTCGCCCGCCGCGCCGTCCCAATCGCCCGCGACCGGCGTGTCGCCCGGCCGGCCGAACGAGAAGCTCGTCTCGGCGACCCCGCTCGAGAGGCTGCTGCGCAGGTGCCACGTGCCACCGCGCACGATGCCGATCCCGGTGCGGCCGTCGCCGTCCCAGTCGCCGACGACGGGCTTGTCGCCGTCCCTGCCGAAGGAGACGACGATGTCGGCCGAGCCGCCGCTCAGGCTGTTGCGCAGGTACCAGGTGCCCGCGCGGAAGACGCCCGGGGTGCGGGACCCGTTGTCGTCCCAGTCGCCCATCACCTGCACGTCGGAGCTGCGCCCGTAGGTGAACGTGGGGCCGCCGGCGACGTGCCACTCGGAGCCGCGCGCGACGACCTGACGGTCGGGCTCCGCGGCGACGGCCGGCAGCGCCGGCGACAGCAGGAGGGCGGCGACGGCGGCGACCGCCAGCGGCCCTCGGATGGACTTCCTGACGGCCTGCATCCTGTGCTCCTTCGGCCCGGTGGCTCTCATGATCCGCCTGGCCCCTGGCGCGGTCAAGATGCCGCCGCGGGCGTGCCGCGGCCTAGCATCGAGCCATGCCGCCGACCACGCCGTACCTCGCCGTCGACCTCGAGCGGATGCAGGCCAACATCGCGCGCGTGGCCGACGCCGCGTCGGCGCGCGGCCTCGCGCTCCGGCCCCACGCCAAGACCCACAAGACGATCGAGATCGGCCGGATGCAGGTGGCGGCGGGGGCGCACGGGCTCGCGGTGGCCACGATCGGCGAGGCCGAGGTCTTCGCCGCCGCCGGGCTCGACGACCTCTGCATCGCCTACCCGCTGTGGATCGACCCGCCGCGCGCGGCGCGCCTCAGCGCCCTCGCCGCCCGCGGCGCCGCGATCTCGATCGGCGTCGACTCGGTCGCCGCCGTCGAGCGCGTCGCGCGGGCCGGCCTCGCCGGGCGCATCGCCGTGCGGGTCGAGGTCGATGCCGGCCACCACCGATCCGGCTGCGCGCCGACCGAGGCGGGCGCGGTGGCCGCGGCGGCGGTGCAGGCCGGCATCGAGGTGGAGGGCGTGTTCGCGTTCCCCGGCCACGCGTACGCACCGGGCGCCCGCGCGGAGGCCGCCCGCCAGGAGGCCGAGGCGCTCACCGTCGCCGTGCACGGCATGCGCGCGGCCGGCGCGACGCCGCTCGTGGTCTCGGGCGGCTCGACGCCGAGCTTCGCGGCCGCGCTCGAGCTCGACTCGCCGGTCACCGAGCTGCGGCCCGGCGTGACCGTCTTCGGCGACGCGCAGCAGTGGGAGCTGGGCGCGATGGACGCGGCCGAGATCGCGCTGACCGCGCACGCCACCGTCGTCTCGCATGCCGGCGGGAGGCTCGTGCTCGACGCGGGATCGAAGGTGCTCGGCCCCGATCGCGCCCCCTGGGCCACGGGGCACGGGCGGCTGCTCGACCACCCCGACGCGCGCATCGTGCAGCTGAGCGAGCACCACGCGGTCGCGGAGCTGGGGGAGGGGGATGCGCTCCCGCCGCTCGGCGCGAGGGTGCGGCTGGTGCCGAACCACGTGTGCATGGCCGTGAACCTCGTCGACGAGCTGCACGTCTTCGACCGCGCGGGCGACGCCGAGCCGTCGGCCACGTGGCGCGTGGCAGCCCGCGGCCGCAACAGCTGAGGCGGCGCGCCCGCGCTCAGGGGCTCAGTGGCGCAGCGCCGCGATGGTGCGGGCGAGGCGCTCGATGCCCTCGCCGGTCGCCGGCCGGCCGTCGCGCTCGAGCGCCAGCAGCGGCACGCTCGTCGCGCCCGCCTGCGCGAGCGCGGCCGCGAGCCGCGCGACCTCGTCTGCCGACGCATCCGCCGGCACCTGCGCGAACTGCACGATCGCGGCCGGCGCGGCGAGTCCGGCGGTCTCGCGCGCGGCGCGCACGGTCTGGACCGCCGCGCGCGTCGTGTCGACGGCGGCGGGATCGCCCAGGTCGCCGGCGAGGATCACGCCGTCGCCGAGCTCGCCCGCGAGCGCGAGGGTCTTGGGCCCGCCGCCGCCGATGAGCAGCGGCGGCACCTCGGCCGGCGGCCACCGCAGCTGCACGCGGTCGAGCTGCACGTAGCGGCCGTCGACCGACAGCTCGTCGCCGGCGAGCAGCGCCCGCAGCGCCTCGGCGTGCTCGCGCAGCAGCGTGAGCGGCGACGCGGCGCGCACGCCCGCCTGCCCCATCCACTCGAGCACGCCGTGGCCGATGCCGGGCAGGAAGCGGCCGGGGAACATGCGCGCGAGCGTCGCGACCTCCATCGCGGTCAGGGCCACGGCGCGCAGCGGCACCGGCATGAGCCCGAGCCCGACGCGCAGCCGCTCGGTGGCCGCGAGGACGGCGGCCGCGGGCGACACGCCCGACTCGGCGAAGCAGTCCTCCCACAGCCACACCTCGCCGACGCCGACGCCCTCGGCGGCGCGGGCGAGCGGCACGATGCGCTCGGGCGGCACGTCGGGCGGGAGGATGAGGCCGAGCGCGGCGAGGGCGTCCATGGTGCGACCCTACGGCCGGCGCCTGACATCGGGCGAGCGCCCGGCGCCTCCGGTCCGGGAGTCGGCGTCGGCACCCGTCGGTAGGGTGGAGGCATGACCGAGACTGCCGAGCCGGCCGCCGACGACGACGCCCGCAGCGCCTACGCCGCGTTCCGCCAGAAGCGGGATCAGGGCGTGCGCGGCCCGCAGGGCGCGATCGCGCTCGTGACGACCGCGTGGGTCTCCGAGCCCACCTCGATCGAGGGCGTGCCGGGCACGTGGGCGCCGTCGCCCACCGCCGACGGCCTGCAGGTGACGGCGGATGCGTCGGCCGGGATCATCGTCGACGGCCAGACCGTCGACGGCGACGCGATCGTCTACAGCCACGACTCCATGACACCCAGCTCGGTGCGCTTCGACGACCGGCGCACCGCGTTCGTGATCGGTCCCGACTTCCACGGCCGCTTCGCGCTGCGCGTGTGGGACGCCGAGGCCGCCGACGAGCGCGGCTTCACCGGCATCGAGGCCTACGACTTCGACCCCGCGTGGGTGAAGCACGGCACCTTCGAGCCGGTCGAGGGCGGCGTCGAGTTCGAGCACGGCAAGACGCAGGGCGGCTCGCTCCGCCGGGCCGTCTCGCCCGGCACGATCCGCTTCGAGCACGACGGCGCCGAGGTCGAGCTGCTGGCGCTGCCCGACGGCGACAGCCTCCAGATCGTCTTCGCCGACGCCACCACGGGCGACGAGACCTACGAGGTGGGCCGCTTCCTGTTCGTGAAGCCGCGCCACGACGGCTCGGTCGACCTCGACTTCAACCGGGCCATCGTGCCGCCGTGCGCGATGAGCGACCAGTTCAACTGCCCGATGCCGCCGGCGGGCAACCGGCTCCCGTTCCCGATCCGCGCGGGGGAGCGGCGGCCCGCCTTCGGCGAGGGGTGACCGCGCCCGGGGAATGACACGGTTGTCACTCCCGGCAGGCGTATGAGAGGATCGCTGGCATCGTCCGGATCGTTCGACCGATGGGGAAGTCGTATCGAACGAGGGAGAGACGATGACTGCTGCGAACACGCTCAGACGACGTCCCGCGACCACGACGGGGGTCGTCTGGATCCACGCGTCCCAGCGCGCCCTGCGCACCCACCTCGAGTGGGCCGTCGGCAGCGCCGTCGGCGACGCGCTCCGATTCGTCTGGCAGAGCCAGCCCGCGGAGCCCGGCGCCGAGCGCAGCGAGGTGCACTGGTCGGGACCGGTCGGCACGGGCGCGGCGATCGCGAGTGCCCTCGCCGGCTGGCGCGACGTGCGCTTCGAGGTCACCGAGGATCCGGTGCCGGGCTCCGACGGCATGCGCTGGATGCACGCGCCGCAGCTCGGCATCACAGCCGCGCGCATCGACGCCGCAGGCTCCGTCGTCGTGCCCGAGGACCGCATCCGCGCCGCCATCGAGGCCGCGGGCCCCGACGCGCGCGCCCTGCTCGCCGAGCTCGACGACGCCATGGGCGGCCCGTGGGACCGCGACCTCGAGGCCTACCGGCACGCCTCCGACGCGTCGCCCGTCGTCTGGCTGCACCGCGTCGGCTGAGCCGCGGCGCGACTCCCCGGAACGGCTGAGGGCCCCGCTGCGTACAGCGGGGCCCTCGGCGTCGGCGCGGCCGGCGTCAGACCGAGCGGATCGCGATCACCGCGTTGTGGCCGCCGAACCCGAACGAGTTCGAGATCACGAGCTGCGGCTCGTCGCCGAGCGGCATCGGCTCGGGCGAGATGCGCAGCGGCGCGTCCGGGTCCTGCTCGGTGACGTTGATCGTCGGGGGCGCCTGGCGCTCGACGATCGCGAGCGTCGCGAACATCGCCTCGAGCGCACCCGTGCCGCCGAGCAGGTGGCCGTGGGCGGCCTTCGTGGCCGAGACGGGGATCTCGCGGATGCGCTCGCCGAAGATGCGGTGCATCGCGCGCACCTCGGCGACGTCGCCGACGGGCGTCGACGTCGCGTGCGCGTTGATGTGGGTCACGTCGTCGGCGGTCGCGCCGGCCGCGTCGAGCGCGAGCTGCACGGCACGGCTCGCGCCGAGGCCCTCGGGCTCGGGGGCCGTGATGTGGTGCGAGTCGGCGGTCACGCCGCCGCCGGCGAGCTCGGCGTAGATGCGGGCGCCGCGCGCGAGCGCATGCTCCTCGGTCTCGAGCACGAGCGCCGCCGCGCCCTCGCCCATGACGAACCCGTCGCGGGTGACGTCGTAGGGGCGGGATGCGGTGGCAGGGTCGTCGTTGCGGCGCGAGAGCGCCTGCATGGAGGCGAAGGAGGCGATGGTGATCGGGTGGATCGCCGACTCGCTGCCGCCGGCGATCACGACGTCGGCCAGGCCGGCCTGCAGGTGCTCGTAGGCGTTCGCGATGGCCTCGGTGCTCGAGGCGCACGCGGAGGCGACCGTGCGGGCGTAGGCGCGAGCCTCGAAGTGCATGGAGACGGCCGCGGCGGGGGCGTTCGGCATGAGCATGGGCACCGTCATCGGCATGACGCGCCGCGGGCCCTTCTCGCGCAGCGTGTCCCACGCGTCGAGCAGCGTCCAGACGCCGCCGATGCCGGTCGAGAAGTCGACACCGAGACGCTCGGAGGGCACGTCGGGGGAGCCGGCGTCGGCGAAGGCCTCCTTGGCCGCGACGAGCGCGAGCTGGCTCGACGGGTCGAGGCGCTTGGCGACGGGGCGCTCGAGCACCGTGTCGGGGCGCACCTTCGCCTCGGCGGCGAACGTGACCGGCAGGTCGTACGTGGCCACCCAGTCGTGCTCCAGGCTGCGCGCGCCGGAGTCCCCGGCGAGCAGCGCCTCCCAGCTCTCGCGGGCGGTGCCGCCGAGCGGCGACGTGGCGCCGATGCCGGTGATGACGATCTTCTTCGTCATGGCTCTCCTCGCAGATGCAGCGTGCGGCCGGTCGCCCGGCCGCACGCGTGGTCTCGGCCCGTGGGGGCTCAGGCCGCCTGGGCGCCCGTGATGTAGTCGACGGCGTCCTGGACGGTCTTGAGGTTCTTGACCTCGTCGTCCGGGATCTTCACGTCGAACTTCTCCTCGGCGTTCACGACGATCGTCATCATCGAGATCGAGTCGATGTCGAGGTCGTCGGTGAACGACTTCTCGAGCTGCACGTTCTCGGTCGCGATGCCGGTCTCGTCGTTCACGAGGTCGGCGAGCCCTGCCAGGACCTCGTCCTTGGTGTAAGCCATCGGGTTGTCTCCTTCTGTCTGGTGGACGGGTTGCAGTCTAGGGGAGGACCACGACCTGGGCGCCGTATACGAGGCCCGCGCCGAAGCCGATCTGCAGCGCCAGCCCGCCCGACAGCTCAGGGTGCTCCTCGAGGATGCGGTGCATCGCGAGGGGGATCGACGCGGCCGACGTGTTGCCGGTCGTCGCGATGTCGCGGGCGATGACGACGGAGTCGGGCAGCTGCAGCTGCTTCGCGAACTCGTCGATGATGCGCATGTTCGCCTGGTGCGGGATGAACGCGGCGAGGTCGGCCGGCTCGACGCCGGCGGCGTCGAGCGCCTCGCGCGCCTTCTTCGCCATCTCCCACACCGCCCAGCGGAAGACCTTCTGGCCGTCCTGGCGCAGCGTCGGCCACGGCTCGCCGTCGCGCATCGAGCCGAGCGAGTTGGTCATCCGGATGGTCTCCCAGTGGGAGCCGTCGGAGCCCCACACCGAAGGGCTGATGCCCGGCTCGTCGGCGGCGCCGATCACGACGGCGCCCGCGCCGTCGCCGAGCAGGAAGCTGATCGAGCGGTCGGTCGGGTCGATGATCTCGGAGAGCTTCTCGACGCCCACGACCAGCACGTGCTCGGCCATGCCGCTGCGCACGAGCGCGTCGGCCTGGGCGACGCCGTAGGCGTAGCCGGCGCAGGCGGCGGAGATGTCGAACGCGGGGGCGGGGGTGGCGCCCAACCGCTCGGTGAGCAGGGCCGCCATCGAGGGCGTCTGCACGGTGTTGCTGATCGTCGAGACGATGACCGCGTCGATCTGCGAGCCGGTCAGGCCCGCGCGCTCGAGCGCCTCGCGCGAGGCGGTCTCGGCGAGGTCGACCGCCTGCACGCCCTCGCCGGCGCGCACGCGCGTGACGATGCCGGTGCGCTGACGGATCCACTCGTCGGAGGAGTCGATCGGGCCGACGAGCTCCTCGTTCGGCACCACGACCTCGCCGCGGGCGGCGCCCACGGAGAGGATGTGCGACCCGGCGCGGGTGGGGAGGCTTGCGAGGGTGGTCATGCTGCGGCTCCGCTCTCGAGCAGCCGGATGGCTGCGGGCAGGTCGTCGGGGGTGGTGATGCCGACCGCGGGCACGCCGCGCAGGCCGCGCTTCGCGAGCCCGACGAGCGCGCCGGCGGGGGCGAGCTCGACGATGCCCGTGACGCCGGCCTCCTGGAAGGCGGCCGTGCAGCGGTCCCAGCGCACCGGGCTCGAGACCTGGCCGACGACCAGGTCGAGGAAGTCGGTGCCGGATGCGACGGCGCTGCCGTCCCGGTTCGTCCAGAGGGTGGTGGTCGGGTCGGAGGCCCGAGTGGCGGCGGCGCGCGCGCGGAAGCGCTCGACGGCCGGCGCCATGTAGCTCGTGTGGAACGCGCCCGCGGTCTGCAGCGGGATGACCCGCGCGCGCTCGGGCGGCGCCTCGGCGAGGGCCGCGAGCGCGTCGAGCGCGCCGGCGACGACGATCTGCCCGCCGCCGTTGTAGTTGGCCGGCTGCAGGCCGAGCTCGGCGAGCCGGGCCTCGAGCGCGGCCTCGTCGGCCCCGAGCACCGCGGCCATGCCCGTCGGGGTCTCGGCCGCCGCATCCGCCATCGCCCGCGCGCGCTCGCCGACGAGCGCCATCGCGTCCTCCGCCTCGAGCACCCCCGCGGCCACGGCGGCGGTGATCTCGCCGACGGAGTGCCCGGCGACGCCGCCCGCGAGGCTGGCGCTCTCGCCGAGCGCGTCGAGCGCGAGGATGCCGGCGGCGACGATGAGCGGCTGCGCGACGAGCGTGTCGCGGATGGTGTCGGCGTCGCTGACCGTGCCGTGCTGCACGAGGTCGACGCCGGCCGCCTCGCCGAGCGCGGCGAGCCGCTCGGGCACGCCCGGCAGCTCGAGCCAGGGGGAGAGGAAGCCGGGCTTCTGCGAGCCCTGGCCGGGAGCGACGATGACGATCACGTGCCTCATCCTCCCACCGCGCCCTTGCCGCGGACGGCATGGCGCGTCGGCTGCGGCGCACGCTGGGCGCGCTCCCGCGAGGCGTCGTGGATGGCGCCGAGGATGATCGCCGTGTGCAGCGCGAGCGCCTCCCTGGCGCCCGTCGCGTCCCAGCCGATGATCTCGCTGATGCGCTTCAGGCGGTAGCGCACGGTGTTGGGGTGCACGAAGAGCTCGCGCGCGGTCGCCTCGAGCGAGCGGCCGGTGTCGAGGTAGCACGCGAGGGTCGCGAGCAGGTCGCTCGAGTGGTCGCGCAGCGGCTGGTAGATGCTGCGCACGAGCTCCTGCCGGGCCAGCGGGTCGCCGGCGAGCGCCCGCTCGGGCAGCAGGTCGTCGGCCCGCACCGGGCGGGGCGTGCGCCGCCACGCGTCGGCGACGGCGAAGCCCGCGAGCGCGGCCTTGGCGCTGCGCGCCGCCTCGACGATGCTCGGCACGGCGGGGCCGAGCACCAGGTGGCCGTCGCCGAACGCCTCCGCGAGCTGCTCGGCGACCGCGATGAACTCGATCGGGCCGCTCGGGCCCTCCTCGTCCTCCGCGGCGGCGCGGCCGATGACGACGACGAGCCGGGAGCCCTGCACCCCGACCAGCACGTCGCATCCGGCATGCCTCGCCCGGCGGCGGATGATGTCGACGTCGAGCTGGCGCGGTGCGAGGCCCACGAGCACGGCGCACTCGCCGCGCCCGTGCCACCCGAGCGCGGCCGAGCGGCTCGGCAGCTCGTCGTCGTGCTCGCCGGTGAGGATCGAGTCGACCACGAGCGCCTCGAGCCGGGCGTCCCACAGCCCGCGCGACTCGGCCGCGCGGGCGTAGACGTCGGCCGCCGCGAACGCGATCTCCCGCGAGTAGCGCAGGATCGGCTCGCGCATCGCCGGGTCGGCGTCGCCGATGCGCTCCTCGAAGACCGACACCACGGTGCGGATCAGCTGCAGCGTCTGCTGCAGGCTCACGCTGCGCAGCAGCTCCCGGGGCGCCGCCGCGAAGACGTCGGCGGCGATCCACGGCTGCGCCTCGGGATCCTCGTGCCAGGCGATGAAGGACGAGATGCCCGACTGCGCGACGAGCCCCACCGCGCTCCGCCGCGAGGGCGGCATCGTGCGGTACCAGGGCAGCCGGTCGTCGAGCGCCCGCGTCACCTGCGTCGAGAGGTCGCCCGAGATGCGCCGCAGCCACGCGAGCTGCTGCGCCTGGAGCTCCGCCGCGGCGTCCAGCGCCGTGGCCTAGGCGTCCCCGCCGACGGTGCCCGACTCGCCGGCGTTCACGTCGTGGAGGCTGTACTTGTCGATCGCCTGCTGCACCATGCCGAGCGGCACCTTGCCCTGCTTCGCGAGCGCGTCGAGCGCGCGCACCACGACCGAGTGGCTGTCGATCGTGAAGAAGCGGCGGGCGGCGGCGCGGGTGTCGGCGAAGCCGAAGCCGTCGGCGCCGAGCGTCGCGTAGTCGCCGGGCACCCACTCGCGGATCTGGTCCGGGACCGCCCGCATGTAGTCGGTGGTGGCGACGAAGGGGCCCTCGGCCTCCGACAGGCGCTGCGTGACGTACGGCACGCGCGCCTCGCCCTGCGGGTGCAGGAAGTTGTGCCGGTCGGCGTCGAGGCCGTCGCGGCGCAGCTCGCTCCACGAGGTGACCGACCAGATGTCGGCCGAGACGCCCCAGTCGCTGCCGAGCAGCTCCTGCGCGTGGTGCAGCCACGGCAGCGCGACGCCCGAGCCGAGCAGCTGCACCTTGACCGGGTGGTGGTCGCTCGTCGAGACGCGGTGGATGCCGCGGCGGATGCCCTCCACGTCGACGTCGGCCGGCTCGGCGGGCTGCACCATCGGCTCGTTGTAGACGGTGAGGTACACCATGACGTCCTCGGGCGATTCGCCGTACATGCGCTCGAGGCCCATCTGCGTGATGTGCGCGATCTCGTAGCCGTAGGCCGGGTCGTAGGCGAGCACCGATGGGTTCGTCGAGGCGATGAGCGGCGAGTGGCCGTCGGCGTGCTGCGTGCCCTCGCCGGCGAGCGTCGTGCGGCCCGCAGTCGCGCCGATGAGGAAGCCGCGCGTCATCTGGTCGGCGGCCGCCCAGATCGAGTCGCCGGTGCGCTGGAAGCCGAACATCGAGTAGAAGACGTAGATCGGCACGAGCGGCTCGCCGTGCGTCGAGTACGACGTGCCGGCCGCGATGAACGCGGCCATCGCGCCCGCCTCGTTGATGCCGACGTGCACGATCTGGCCGTCGGGCGCCTCGCGGTACTTCAGCAGCAGGTCGCGGTCGACCGACGTGTAGTTCTGGCCCTTGGGGTTGTAGATCTTGGCCGTCGGGAAGAACGCGTCGATGCCGAACGTGCGCGCCTCGTCGGGGATGATCGGCACGATGCGCTCGCCCCAGCCCTTGTCGCGCAGCAGGTCCTTCAGCAGCCGCACGAACGCCATCGTGGTGGCGACCTGCTGCTTGCCGGAGCCCTTCTTCGGCATGTCGTAGGTCTTCGCCTCGGGCAGCGGGATGATTGTGTGCTTCGCGCGGCGCTCGGGCGTGAAGCCGCCGAGCTCGCGCCGGCGCTCGAGCATGTACTGGATCTCGGGCGAGTCCTGGCCGGGGTGGAAGTACGGAGGGTTGTACGGGTCGGCCTCGAGCTGCTTGTCGGAGATGTCGAGCTGCAGGTAGTCGCGGAAGGTCTTGAGGTCGTCGAGCGTGAGCTTCTTCATCTGGTGCGTGGCGTTCCGCGCCTCGAAGTGCTTGCCGAGGCCGTAGCCCTTGATCGTCTTCGCGATGATGACGGTCGGTTGGCCCTTGTGCTCGCTCGCCGCCTTGTAGGCCGCGTAGACCTTGCGGTAGTCGTGGCCGCCGCGCTTGAGGCTCCAGATCTCGTCGTCGGTCATGTCCTTGACCATCTCGGCGGTGCGCGGGTCGCGGCCGAAGAAGTGCTCGCGCACGAACAGGCCGGACTCGGCCTTGTACGTCTGGTAGTCGCCGTCGGGCGTGACGTTCATGAGGTTGCGGAGCGCGCCGTCGTGGTCGCGGGCGAGCAGGTCGTCCCACTCGCGGCCCCAGACGACCTTGATGACGTTCCAGCCGGCGCCGCGGAAGAACGACTCCAGCTCCTGGATGATCTTGCCGTTGCCGCGCACCGGGCCGTCGAGGCGCTGGAGGTTGGCGTTGATGACGAAGTTGAGGTTGTCGAGGCCGTCGTTGGCGGCGAGCTGCAGCGCGCCGCGCGACTCGACCTCGTCCATCTCGCCGTCGCCGAGGAAGGCCCACACCTGCGAGTCGGCGGCGTCCTTGATGCCGCGGTTCGCGAGGTAGCGGTTGGCCTGCGCCTGGTAGATGGCGTCGATCGGCCCGAGGCCCATCGACACGGTCGGGAACTGCCAGAACTCGGGCATCATCCGCGGGTGCGGGTACGAGGGCAGGCCGTGCGGCGCCTTCGACTTCTCCTGGCGGAAGCCGTCCATCTGCGCCTCGGTGAGGCGGCCCTCGAGGAACGCGCGGGCGTACATGCCGGGGGAGGCGTGGCCCTGGTAGAAGATCTGGTCGCCGCCGCCGGGGGCGTCGTAGCCGCGGAAGAAGTGGTTGAGGCCGACCTCGTACAGCGACGCGGAGGACGCGTACGTCGAGATGTGGCCGCCGACGCCGATGCCGGGCGCCTGCGCGCGGTGCACCATGATCGCCGCGTTCCAGCGGATCCAGCGTCGGTAGGTGCGCTCGATCTGCTCGTCGCCGGGGAACTCCGGCTCGCTCTCGGGCGCGATGGTGTTGATGTAGTCGGTGGTCGGCACCATCGGCACGCCCAGGTGCAGCTCCTTGGAGCGCTTGAGCAGGCTCAGCATGATCTCGCGGCCGCGCTGGGGGCCGTTCGCGGCGACCAGCTGCGAGAGCGACTCCTGCCACTCAGCGGTCTCGCTGGGGTCCGTGTCGTCCGTGTGGCCCGAGTAGGGGTCCTGGTCGTTCAGCACCGATGCTCCTGACGTCGTCTCCTGCGGCACCCCTGGGTGCGTGGCGCTCGCCCGTCCACTCTAGCCACCGGGCCGATCCCGCCAGCGCGCCCTCGTCGCCGCGCCCGCGACGCCTCTGCCAGCATGGAGCGCATGGCACTCCAGATCGGCGACGAGGCTCCCGACTTCACGCTCACCGACCACACCGGCGAGGCCGTCACGCTCTCGGAGCTGCGCGGCAGGCCGGTCGTGCTCGTCTTCTACCCGCTCGCCTTCACGGGCCGATGCACGGGCGAGCTCTGCTCGATCCGCGACGAGCTCGCCGACTTCACCGGCGCCGACGCCGAGGTGCTCGCGATCTCCGTCGACACGGCAGCATCGCTCGCGGTCTTCGCCGAGCAGGAGGGGTTCGACTTCCGCCTGCTGAGCGACTTCTGGCCGCACGGCGCCGTCGCGCAGTCGTACGGCGCGTTCCTGCCCGAGCGCGGCATAGCGACCCGCGCGACCTACGTCGTCGACCGCGACGGCCGCATCGCGGCGCACTTCCGGGTCAGCACCTCCGAGTCGCGCGACATGGATGCGTACCGGGATGCGCTCGCGCAGGTCGCGTGAGACGGTAGAGCACCCCGGAGCCTGTAGCTCAGCTGGCAGAGCGCCACGCTTACACCGTGGATGTCGGCGGTTCGATCCCGTCCAGGCTCACCGAGCGCAGCCCGGCCCGCCCGCCGGGCCGCGTCGGCGCATCCGTCCCGCGTCCCTAGGATGGAGCGCATGACGAGCGTCGCCGATGTCCAGCGCGCGGTCGAGTCGCTCTGGCCCGCCGCGACCGCCGAGGACTGGGACGCCGTGGGCCTCGTCGCGGGCGACCCGGTCGACGAGGTGCGGCGCGTGCTGCTGGCCGTCGATGCCGTCGAGGCCACCGCGGCCGAGGCGATCGCGCGCGGCGCCGACCTGCTGCTCGTGCACCACCCGCTGCTGCTGCGCGGCGCGACGAGCGTCGCCGCGACGACCCCGGCCGGACGCGTCATCACGCGGCTCGTGCGCGAGCGCGTCGCGCTCCTCGCTGCCCACACGAACGCCGACGCCGTCGACCGCGGCACGAGCGGCGAGCTCGCCTCGATGCTCGGGCTGCAGGGCGCGACCCCCATCGTCGTGAACCGCGTCGACGACGCGAAGGGCCTCGGCCGCGTCGGCGACCTGCCCGAGCCCGTCGCGCTCGGCGACCTCGTGCGCACCCTCGCGGGCCTGCTCCCGCCGGTGGCTGGCGGCGTGCGAGCGGCGGGCGACCCGGCCCGCCGGGTGCGCCGCGTCGCGATCTGCGGCGGCGCCGGCGACTCGCTGCTGCGCGAGCGCGCGGTCGCGGGTGCCGACGTCTACATCACGAGCGACCTGCGCCACCACCCCGCCTCCGACGCGCGCGAGCGGCACGCGGCCGGCGAGGGGCCCGCCCTCGTCGACGTCTCGCACTGGGCGAGCGAGTCGCTGTGGCTGCGGCCCGCCGCCGAGCAGCTGCGCGCCGCGCTCCCGGGCGTCGAGGTGGTCGTGAGCGAGACCAGGACTGACCCATGGGACTTCGCGGTCCCGCAGGAGGAGCACGCATGGCACTGAAGGCGACGAACGGCGACCAGCGGCTGCTGCTGACGCTGCAGGACGTGGACACCCGGATCATGCGGCTGCTGGCGAAGCGGCGCGCGCTGCCGCAGACCAAGCGCATCGAGGAGCTCGACGCGCAGCTCGCGGTGCTCGACCGGGCGGTGCTCGACCGGCTCGGCGCGCTCGACGACGTCTCGGCCGAGGTCCGCCGCATCGAGAGCGACGTGCAGCTCGTCGAGGCGCGCCTCGCGAAGGACCGCACGCGGCTCGAGACGGTGACCGACTCGAAGACGGCGACCGCGACCGAGCACGAGATCGTCACGCTCGAGCGCCGCCGCAGCACGCTCGAGGACCTCGAGCTCGAGGCCATGCAGGCGCAGGAGGATGCCGAGGCCGCGCTCGCCGCGGCGCGCGCCGAGGCCGGCGCCGCGCGCGCCGAGCGCGAGCGGCTCGCCGCGGAGCGCGACGAGCAGGCCGCGGGCATCGAGGCGGAGCTCGCCGAGGCGCGGGCCGAGCGCGACGAGCGGGCGGCCCCCGTGCCGGCCGACCTGCTGGCGCTGTACGAGCGCCAGCGCGAGCGCTACGGCATCGGCGCGACCCTGCTGCAGCGGCGCACGTCGGTGGCCTCCGGCGTCGAGCTCACGGCCTCCGAGCTGCACCAGATCCGGCAGGCGCCCGACGACGAGGTCATCCTCGACCCCAACTCCTCCGCCATCCTCGTCCGCACGGAGGAGAGCGGCATCTAGCCGCTCCAGCGGGGATGGTCGCGATGCGGGTCGTGGACGTCGCCGATCGGGCGGCCTTCGATGCCTTCGTCCGGCTCGGGCACGACACGCACGACGGCAGAGCGGTGCCGCTGCGCGAGCGACGGCTGCGCAACTGGTTCCGCGGCACCTCCTCGCACCCGCATCCGGTCGCGCTCCTGCTCGCGCTCGACGACGATCGGCCGGTCGGACGCGCGGTGGTGCACCGCGACGACCGGCTCGACAGGCGCCTCGGCACGCGGGCGCAGGTGTTCGGCGCGCTCGCCGCCCAGGACGCCGCCGTCCTGCACGCGCTGCTCGACGAGGCCGAGCGGCGAGCGCGCGCGAGCGGTGCGGCGGAGCTCTTCGGTCCGGCCCAGCTGCTGCCCAACCAGTCCGGCGGCGCGGTGACGAGCGCGTTCGAGGAGCGCGGGTTCCTCGATGCGCAGTGGAACCCCGCGTGGCTGCCCGAGGCGCTCGAGTCGCGCGGCATGCGGCGCTGGTACGAGGGCGACACCTGGATCGTCGACGTCGTCGACGAGGACGGGCCGAGCGATGCCGAGCTCGACCGGGCCGGGATCCGCATCGACGAGGTGACGCGCGTGGGGCTCGCGCAGGGCATGCGCACCCTGCTGCCGCTGCTCAACGACTCGTTCGCGCAGCTGCCCTACTTCACGCCGCTCAGCAAGGCCGAGCTCGACGAGTGGACGGAAGGCCTCTGGCTGCTGCACGAGGAGGGGCTGTTCCTCATCGCCCGCGACGAGGACGAGGTGCCGGTCGCCTTCGTGCTCGCGGTGGTGGACGCGAGCCCGCTGCTGCAGCGCTCCGGCGGTCGGCTCGGACCGAGCGAGACCTGGTCGCTCGTCGCGCACCGGCGCGAGCTGCGGCGGGAGGCGGTGCTCGTGGTGCAGGGCGCCCGGCACGACGCGCAGGGTCGAGGCATCGTCACGCTCCTGAGCCGCCGCCTGCACGCCAACCTCGCCGAGATCGGCTGCGCGACGCTGCGCTCGACGCAGATCGGTCGCCTCAACCTCGGCTCCACGCGCCAGTTCGCGCGCTTCGGCGGCCGACCGCTCCACTCGACGGCCTACTACCGGGGCCCGGTCAGCGGCTGACGACGGCGCCGCGCGGTACCCTGGGGGCAGCGAATCGGTCGGCCAGGCGGCCGCGTCGCGGCGGTGGCCCCCGGGCCCCTGCCGCGCCGAGGAACGTCCGGGCTCCGCAGAGCAGGGCGGTGGATAACGTCCACCCGGGGCAACCCGCGAGAAAGTGCAACAGAGAGCAGGTCCACCTGCCGGGGTCTCGATCCCGGCAGGCCAGGAGTGAAACGGTGGGGCAAGAGCCCACCAGCGTCGCGTGCGAGCGCGGCGGCTAGGCAAACCTCGCCCGGAGCAAGACCAGACAGCGGATCACGGGGCTGCTCGTCCCATCCGCGGGTAGGTCGCTAGAGGGCTGCAGCGATGCATCCCCGAGAGAGATGGCCGTCCACGACAGAACCCGGCGTATCGGCCGGCCGGTTCGCCCTCATCCGTCGAGCTTCCCCGAGCGCCGGGATCCCCCTCCGGGAACCCGCGATGCGGGGAAGCCCGACGTCGGTTCGAGCTGGGCGTCAGAGGCCGCGCGCGAGCGCCGCGGCGCCGATGATGCCCGCGTTGTTGCGCAGCATCGCCGGCACGATCGGGGTGTCGAGGCGCAGCAGCGGCAGGAACATCTCCGAGGACTTCGAGACGCCGCCGCCGACGACGAACAGGTCGGGCGAGAAGATGAATTCGAGGTGGCTGTAGTAGCGCTGCAGGCGCGCGGCCCACGCCTCCCAGCTGAGGCCCTCGGTCTCGCGCGTCCGGTTCGACGCGCGGGTCTCGGCGTCGTAGCCGTCGAGCTCGAGGTGCCCGAGCTCGGCGTTCGGGATGAGCACGCCGTCGTAGATGAGCGCACCGCCGATGCCGGTGCCGAGCGTCGTCATGATCACGAGGCCCGACGCATCCTTCGCCGCGCCGTAGTGGTCCTCGGCGAACCCGGCGGCGTCGGCGTCGTTGACGAAGTGGATGTCGCGGCCCAGCGCCTGCTCGAACAGCCGCTCCGCCTCGAGCCCGATCCACGCCTTCGAGACGTTCGCGGCGCTCATCGTGCGGCCGTGGCGCACGATCGCGGGGAAGGTCACGCCGATGGGCGTGTCGGCCTCGACCTCGAGGCGCCCCACGAGCTCGACCACCGCGTCGCGGATGTCGTCGGGCTCGCCGCCGACCGGCGTCGGCACCTTGACCCGGTCGCTCAGCAGCGTGCCCTCCGCCACGTCGACGAGGGCTGCCTTCACGCCGGTGCCGCCGATGTCGACGCCGACTGCCATGTGCTTGGACTTGGTCACGGCGACGATCCTGCCACGGATCGGATCACGCCGATGGCAGGGTGAGGATCTCGGCGCCCGTCTCGCGCACCACGATCGTGTGCTCGAACTGCGCGGTGATCGAGCGGTCCTTCGTGACGACGGTCCAGCCGTCGTCCCAGCCCTCCCACTCGTGCGTGCCGAGGGTGAGCATCGGCTCGATGGTGAACACCATGCCGGGCACGATCTCGGTGTCGTACCGGTCGGTGTCGTAGTGGGGGATGATGAGCCCCGAGTGGAACGAGGTGCCCACGCCGTGGCCCGTGAAGTCGCGCACCACGCCGTAGCCGAAGCGCTTCGCGTACATCTCGATCGCGCGGCCGATCACGTTGACGCGGCGGCCGGGCATCGCGGCGCGGATGCCGCGGCGCAGCGCCTCCTCCGTGCGCTCGACGAGCCGCGCGACCTCGCCGGAGGCCTCGCCGACGACGAAGGTGCGGTTCGAGTCGCCGTGCACGCCGTCCTTGAAGGCCGTGATGTCGATGTTCACGATGTCGCCGGCCTCGAGCACCGTGTCGTCGGGGATGCCGTGGCAGATGACCTCGTTGACGCTCGAGCACACCGACTTCGGGTAGCCGCGGTAGCCGAGCGTGGAGGGGTAGGCCCCGTGCCGGGTGACCCAGTCGTGGCCGATCGCGTCGAGCTCGTCGGTCGTGATGCCGGGCCGCACGGCCCGGCCGACGGCGGCGATCGCGTCGGCGGCGATCGTGCCGGCCGCGCGGATGCGGTCGATCGTCGCCTCGTCGTAGACGTCGCCCCCGACGTGCTTCGCGGGCGCCGGCCGCCCGACGTACTCGGGCCGGGCGATGGATGCGTCGACCCGGCGCTCGGGGCCGATGCGGCCGGGGATGAGGTGACCTCCAGCGTCCTTCGGCATAGTGTCCATCCTAGGCAGACGGTTCCATCCCACCCGAGGAGGACGGCATGGCGGAGTACTGGTACAACCTCGAGACGGGCGTCGTCGAGGAGGGCATGGTCTCTCCCGGCTACGACCGGGCCGGGCCCTTCTCCTCCCGCGAGGAGGCCGCGCGGGCGCCCGAGATCATCGCGCAGCGCTCGCGCGAGTGGGCCGCGGAGGACGCCTCCGACGACTCGTGGGGCGAGGGCTCCGAGGGCGGCGCCGAGGCACCGGAGGACGACCCGGCGCAGCGCTGACGCCGTGGCCCTCGCGCACCTGCTCGTCGGGCTGAACGGCGCCGGCAAGAGCACGCTCGCGCGATCGATCGCGAAGCGTGACGGCGCGGTGCGCCTCAGTCTCGATGCCTCGATGCGGCAGCTCCACCCGGAGCTCGCCTACGACGATCCGGCGTACGGCCCGATCGCCGACCGGTGCCGGGCGCTGCTGTGGGGACTCGCGCGCGAGCACCTCGACCGCGGCATCGACGTGGTGCTGGACTGGAACCAGTGGAGCCGAGCGCGTCGCGCGCAGTGGCGGGACGCAGTGCTGACGGCCGGCCACATCCCGGTGCTGCACCACGTGAGGACCGGCCTCGAGGAGTCGGTGCAGCGTGCGCGAGTGCGAGCTGCGCACGGCGACCCCGAGTCGCACCCGCTCGATGAGGCGGAGCAGCGCCGCTTCGCGACCTCGTTCGAGCCGCCGGGCGACGCAGACGTGGAAGGCATGCGCGTGGTGGTCCACGGCTGAGCGCTCGATCGGGCTGAGCGCCTCCTCGAGCGGCATGGGCGGCCGACGGCCCGCTCAGCCCGATCGAGCGCGCGGCGTCATCGCGCGGTGACCGCCCGATCGCTGCTCAGGCCGCCGCGAGCACCTTCCGCAGCGTGCGCAGGTTGCGCGTCGTGACGCGGTCCTTCGCAGTGTGCTCGAGCGCCTTCGCGAACGGGCTCGTGAGCGTCGTGCCCTTCGGGTTCGACCAGTAGATGACCCCGGCGCCGACGGCGATCGCCTCGCCCTCGCCGGGCTCGAGCGCCGCGAGCCCGTCGGCGACCCCCGGCTCGAGCTCGAGCACTACGTAGGGCGTGTGCGCGTCGTCCTCCGCGTGCGGGTAGGCGTCGACGATGCGCTGGAGGCCTGTCGTCGGCAGGCCGAGCACCCGGATGCGCCTGCCGTACCGCGCCTCGAGGCCACGCTCGGCCGCCTCGGCCGCCGCCGGCGCATCCGTCGCCGTCACGACCGCGTTGCCGCTCGCGAGCACCGTGCGCACCTCGCCGAGGCCGGCCTCCTCGAGCACGGCGCGGAGGTCGGCCGAGCGCACCGAGACCCCGCCGACGTTCACGCCGCGCAGCAGCAGGGCGACGCGCACGTCGCTACTCGTACTCGTGCTCGGGCGCCGGGTACTCGCCCGACGAGACGTCCTCGCGGAAGGCGTTCGCGGCGTCCTCGAGCGTCTGCGCGAGCTGCGCGTACTGCTTCACGAAGCGGGGGATGCGGCCGGTGGTGAGCCCGGCCCAGTCGGTCCAGACGAGCAGCTGCCCGTCGCAGTGCGGGCCCGCGCCGACCGAGATCGTCGGGATCGTGAGCGCCTCGGTGACGGCTCGCGCCGCCTCGGAGGGCACCATCTCGAGCACGACGGCGAAGGCGCCCGCCTCCTCGACGGCCCGCGCGTCGCGCAGCAGCTGCGCCGCGCCGCGGTCGCCTCGGCCCTGGATGACGTGGCCGCCGAGCCCGTGCTCCGACTGCGGCGTGAAGCCGATGTGCGCCATCACGGGGATGCCGGCCTCGACGATGTGACGGATCTGCTCGGCCGAGCGCTCGCCGCCCTCGAGCTTCACGGCATGCGCGCCCGTCTCCTTCATGAAGCGGATCGCGGTGTGCACCGCCTCGCGCGGGTTCGTCTCGTACGAGCCGAACGGCAGGTCGGCGATCACGAGCGCCCGCTTCGCGCCGCGCGCGACCGCGCGGGTGAGGGGGATGAGCTCGTCGACGGTCACGGGCAGCGTGGTGTCGTAGCCGAAGACGGTGTTGCCGGCGGAGTCGCCCACGAGCAGGAAGTCGATGCCCGCGCGGTCGAAGATGCCCGCCGTGAGGTGGTCGTAGCTCGTGAGCCCGGTGATCTTCACGCCGTCGCGCTTCGCCTGCTGGAAGTGCCGGATGCGCACGCGCTTGGGCCCTGCCGAGCCGCCGCCGTAGGGGGCTGCCTGCTCCTGTGCGCTGTCGCTCGCTGCCATGCCCCGAGCCTAACCGCACGCCCGGCCGCGACCACTAGCCTGAGGGGAGGTCAACAGGGGGGACGCGGATGGACAAGCAGCGGGACTTCGTGCTTCGCACGATCGAGGAGCGCGGCGTGAAGTTCGTGCGGCTGTGGTTCACGGATGTGCTCGGCACGCTGAAGTCCGTCGCGATCGCGCCCGCCGAGGTCGAGGGCGCCTTCACCGAGGGCCTCGGCATCGACGGCTCGTCGATCGAGGGGCTCTCGCGCTCCTCCGAGGCCGACGTCATCGCGAAGGCCGACCCGTCGACGTTCCAGATCCTGCCGTGGCGCGGCGAGATCGACCCGACCGCGCGCATGTTCTGCGACATCTCGACGCCCGACGGCCAGCCCGCCGCGGCCGACCCGCGGCACGTGCTGAAGCGCACGCTCGCGAAGGCCGCCGACCGCGGCTTCAGCTTCTACACGCACCCCGAGTGCGAGTTCTACCTGCTGAAGTCGGCCGACGTCGCGCACCCCGAGCCCGTCGACCGCGCCGGCTACTTCGACAACGTGCCCGGCGGCACCGCGCACGACTTCCGCCGCGCGAGCGTGCGCATGCTCGAGGACATCGGCATCTCGGTCGAGTTCAGCCACCACGAGGCGGGCCCGGGCCAGAACGAGATCGACCTGCGCTACGCCGACGCGCTCTCGACCGCCGACAACATCATGACGTTCCGCACCGTGGTGAAGGAGGTCGCGATGCAGGAGGGCGTGTACGCGACCTTCATGCCGAAGCCGTTCGAGGGCCAGCCCGGCAGCGGCATGCACACGCACATGTCGCTCTTCGAGGGCGAGCGCAACGCCTTCCACGACCCGGCGGGCGAGTACCGGCTGTCGAAGGTGGGCCGCCAGTTCATGGCGGGCCTGCTGCACCACGCGCCCGAGATCACCGCCGTGACGAACCAGTTCGTCAACTCCTACAAGCGCATGTGGTCGGGCGACGAGGCCCCCAGCTACGTCAGCTGGGGCCACAACAACCGCTCGGCGCTCGTGCGCGTGCCGCTGTCGAAGCCGAACAAGGCGCAGTCGGCCCGCGTCGAGTACCGCGGCCTCGACTCCGCGGCGAACCCGTACCTCGCGTTCTCGGTGCTGCTGGCCGCGGGCCTCAAGGGCATCGAGGAGGGCTACGAGCTGCCCGACGAGGCGATCGAGGACATCTGGCAGCTCTCCGACCGCGAGCGGAAGGCGCTCGGCTACAAGCCGCTGCCCGCGAGCCTCGACCGCGCGATCGGCGCGATGGAGGAGTCGGAGCTCGTCGCCGAGACGCTCGGCGAGCAGGTCTTCTCGTTCTTCGTGCGCAACAAGCGCGAGGACTGGCAGCGGTACCGCGCGCAGGTGACCCGGGTCGAGCTCGAGTCGAACCTGCTCTCCCTGTAGCGCATGCGCGTCCCCTCGCCGCGGACCCGCCTGGCGCAGCTGGGCTTCCGCGAGCCGAGCCGCGCCGAGGCGTGCCTCGACGAGCTGCCGGAGGGGCTCACGGGCCTCGTCGAGGAGTGCTCGCGCGCCGCCGACCCGGACACGGCCCTGCAGATGCTCGTGCGCCTCGTGCGGGCCGGGATCGATCTGTCGGCCGCGACGGGCGACGAGGCGTCGCGCGCGTCGCTCATGCGGGTGCTCGGTGGCTCGCTCGGCATCGCCGAGCACCTCGAGCGGCACGCCGAGGACCTCGACGTCGCCGCTCGCCCGTCGGCGCCCGCGGGCGCCGACGACTACCGCCGGAGCCTGCTCGAGGCGGTCGACGCCGCAGACGGCGTCGCGCGCACGCCGAAGGACGCCGCCGTCGCCGCGATGCGCGGCCGCTACCGCCGCCACCTGACCGAGCTCGTCGCGTGGGACCTGGGGCTGCCCGACCCGGTGGAGCACGTCGAGCGGGTCTCGACGGCGCTCGCCGACCTGGCCTCCGCGGCGCTCGAGGCGGGACTCGCGATCGCCCGCGCCGCCGCGAGGGAGCGCTTCGGCGAGCAGGCCGACGGCGTGCGGCTCGCGGTCATCGGCATGGGCAAGACCGGCGCGCGCGAGCTCAACTACCTGAGCGACGTCGACGTGATCTGGGTGCACGAGGCGGACGGCGTCGACGACCCCGCCGCGACCCAGATCGCCACGCTGCTCGCGCGCGAGACCGCTGCGGCGTGCGCGCAGTTCCAGGCGGCGCCGCCGCTGTGGGAGGTCGACGCGAACCTGCGCCCCGAGGGCAAGGACGGCGCGCTCACCCGCACGCTCGCCTCGCACGTCGCCTACTACGACCGGTGGGCGAAGTCGTGGGAGTTCCAGGCGCTGCTCAAGGCGCGCGCGATCGCCGGCGACCGGCAGCTGGGCGCCGCCTACGAGGAGGCCGTGCGCGCGAAGGTGTGGGAGTCGTCGGGCCGCGAGGGCTTCGTCGAGTCGGTGCAGCGCATGCGCGAGCGCGTCACCGAGCACATCCCCGCCGACGAGGTGCCCCGGCAGCTGAAGCTCGGGCCCGGGGGCCTGCGCGACATCGAGTTCACCGTGCAGCTGCTGCAGCTCGTGCACGGCGCCGACGACGAGAGCCTCCGCCAGCGCGGCACGCTGGAGGCGCTCGACGCGCTGGCCGCGCGCGGCATCATCGGGCGCGCCGACCGCGACGAGTTCGGCGCCCACTACCGGTTCCTGCGCGTGCTCGAGCACCGCATCCAGTTCTGGCGCATGCGCCGCACGCACCTCATGCCCGTCGGGCAGGACGAGCTGCGGCGGCTCGCGCGCACGGCGGGGCTCGCGGATGCGTCGGCGCTCGACGAGCGGTGGCAGGCGGTCCGGCGCGCGGTGCGCACGCTGCACGAGCGGCTGTTCTACCGGCCGCTGCTCGGCGCGGTCGCGTCGCTCGCGCACGACGACGTGCGGCTCACGCCCGAGCACGCCGCGCGCCGGTTGCGCGCCTCCGGCTACGTCGACGCGAAGGGCGCGCTCGGGCACATCGCGGAGCTCACCGGCGGCGTCAGCCGGCGCGCGCAGATCCAGCGGCTGCTGCTGCCGGTGCTGCTCGGCTGGTTCGCCGAGGGCGTCGATCCCGACATGGGCCTGCTGTCGTTCCGGCGGCTGAGCGAGGCGCTGGGGGAGAGCCCCTGGTTCCTGCGCATGCTGCGCGACTCGCCCGTCGCCGCGCGGCGCCTCACGCGGCTCCTCTCCTCGTCGAAGCTCATCGGCGCGCTCATGGAGCGCATCCCCGAGGCCGCATCGTGGCTCGACGACGACGACCAGCTGCGGCCGCGCTCCGAGGAGGCGCTGCGCGACGAGGCCGCCGCCGTGCTCGCGCGCCACGCCGGCGACGCCGACGCGCTGCGGCAGGCGCTGCGCACGCTGCGCCGGCGCGAGCACCTGCGCGTCGCGATGGCGAGCGCGCTGCAGCGCATCGACGAGGCGGCGGTCGGCGTGGCCCTCACCGGCATCGCCGCGGCCCTCGTCGACGCGGCCATCGCGCTCCACACCCCCGAGGGCCTCCGGCTCGCGACGATCACCATGGGGCGCACGGGCGGCCGCGAGATCGGCTTCGGCAGCGACATCGACGTCATGCACGTCGTGCGCGGCGAGGGCGACCCGGTCGCAGCCGCGACCGCCGTCATCCGCCGCGTGCAGGAGACGCTCGCCGACCCGACGCTGCCGTTCGAGATGGATGCGGGGCTGCGGCCCGAGGGCCGTCAGGGCCCGCTCGTGCGCACGCTCGAGAGCTACCGCGCCTACTACGAGCGCTGGTCGGAGCCGTGGGAGGCGCAGGCGCTGCTGCGGGCGCGCCCCTTCGCAGGCGACGCAGAGCTCGCGGGCGAGCTCATGGCGGTCATCGACGAGCGCCGCTACCCGGCGGATTTCCCGGCGTCGTCGGTGCGCGAGGTGCGCCGCATCAAGGCGCGCGTCGAGGCCGAGCGGCTGCCGAGGGGCGCCGACCGGCGCCGGCACCTGAAGCTCGGCGACGGCTCGCTGAGCGACGTGGAGTGGCTCGTGCAGCTGCTGCAGCTGCGGCACGCCGGTCGCGACGAGAGCCTGCGCACGACGTCGACGCTCGAGGCGCTCGCCGCAGCGGCGCGCGCCGACCTCGTCGGCGACCGCGACGCCGAGACCCTGGGGGCCGCGTGGAGCCTGGCCACGCGCATCCGGAACGCCCTCGCGCTCGCGCGCGCCCGGTCGACCGACCTGCTGCCGGTCGATCGCGACGAGCTCGAGGCGGTCGCGCGACTGATCGGCATGCCCGCGCACTCCGCGCAGGCGCTCGAGGAGGAGTACCTCGCGAAGACGCGCCGCGCGCGGCGGGTCTTCGACCGCCTGTTCTACGAGGACTGATCCCACCGCCCGCGCGGCCAGCGTCGAGGAGCGACGCCTATCCTGGCGCGATGCTCTTCATCTTCGGCTTCGGCGGCAAGCAGCGCGACCTCGGCCCGGGCGCGACGCGCACGTGCCCGCGCTGCGGCAACACGACGGTCTGGTCGCGGGTGCAGACCTTCCAGCAGTTCACGCTGTTCTTCATCCCGATCGCCCGCTGGCGCCGCCGCGAGCTCGAGGTGTGCGGCATCTGCGGCGAGGCCGTCGCGCTCTGAGCGCATAGAGGGGCCGGGTCCCCCCAAGGAACCCGGCCCCCGTCAGTGCGCCGTGACGGCGTCAGACCCCGTAGTAGAGCTCGAACTCGAACGGGTGCGGACGCTGCGCCATCGGCAGGATCTCGTGCTCGCGCTTGTACGCGATCCAGGTGTCGATCAGGTCCTTCGTGAAGACGTTGCCCTCGAGGAGGAACTCGTGGTCCTGCTCGAGCGCGACGAGCGCCTCCTCGAGCGTGCCGGGCACCTGGGGGATGTCCTTGGCCTCCTCGGGCGGCAGCTCGTAGAGGTCCTTGTCGACCGGCTCGTGCGGCTCGATGCGGTTCTTGATGCCGTCGAGGCCGGCCATCATCTGCGCCGCGAACGCGAGGTACGGGTTCGACGCGGCGTCGGGGGCGCGGAACTCGATGCGCTTCGCCTTCGGGTTCGAGCCGGTGATCGGGATGCGGATGGCCGCCGAGCGGTTGCCGGCCGAGTACACGAGGTTGACCGGGGCCTCGAAGCCCTTGACCAGGCGGTGGTACGAGTTGATCGACGGGTTGGTGAACGCGAGCACCGCCGGCGCGTGCGCGAGCAGGCCGCCGATGTACCAGCGGGCGACGTCGGAGAGGTTGCCGTAGCCGTTCTCGTCGAAGAAGAGCGGCTTGCCGTCGAGCCACAGCGACTGGTGCGTGTGCATGCCCGAGCCGTTGTCGCCGAAGAGGGGCTTCGGCATGAACGTCGCCGTCTTGCCCCACTCCTCGGCCGTGTTCTTCACGATGTACTTGAAGGCGAGGATCTCGTCGGCCGCCTTGACCATCGTGTTGAAGCGGTAGTTGATCTCGGCCTGGCCGCCGGTGCCGACCTCGTGGTGGCTGCGCTCGACCTGCAGGCCGATCGCCTCGAGCTTCAGCACGATGTCGTCGCGCAGGTCGGCCTGCTTGTCGACCGGCGAGACGGGGAAGTAGCCGCCCTTGTACGGGGTCTTGTTGGCGAGGTTGCCGCCCTCCTCGACACGACCGGTGTTCCAGGCGCCCTCCTCGGAGTCGACCGAGTAGAACGACTGGTTCTGCGTCACCGAGTAGCGCACGTCGTCGAAGATGTAGAACTCGGCCTCGGGCGCGAAGAACGCGGTGTCGGCGACGCCGGTCGAGGCGAGGTACTGCTCGGCCTTGTGCGCGACCTGGCGCGGGTCGCGGTGGTAGATCTCGCCCGTGCGCGGGTTGTAGATGTCGAAGATCATCACGAGCGTCTTGTGCTCGCGGAAGGGGTCGACGTAGGCGGTCGTCACGTCCGGGATGAGCTGCATGTCGGACTCGTGGATGTTCGCGAAGCCGCGGATCGACGAGCCGTCGAACAGCTGGCCGACCGTGAAGAACTCCTCGTCGACCGTCGACGCGGGGATGTTGAAGTGCTGCTGCACGCCCGGCAGGTCGGTGAAGCGGATGTCGAGGAACTTCACCTCCTCGTCCTTGATGTAGGCGAGGACCTCGGAGGAATCCTTGAACATGATGCTCCTGACTTGCGGTTGGGGGTGGGCGAATGCCGTGCCTTCGACGCTACGCAGGAGCCGTTGCCCGCCGGTGACGCCGATGTTTCGGCGGTGTTACGTCAGCGGGGGCGGCCGGGCCGCACTCTGCGCGGGTCGATGCCCTTCGGGATGGGCAGGTTCGCCTGGCCGAGCGATGTGAGCCGGTTCGCGACCGCCATCACCTCGGCGCGCGACAGCGTGCGCTTCAGGCGGCGCATCGTGCGCGTCAGGCGGCGCAGCGGCGTGGCCGAGTCGGGGCCGATCTCGACGACGTGGATCGGCACGTTCGGCACGATCCGCTTGACCTTGCGCTGCTCGTCGGCGAGCAGGCGGGCGACGCGCTCGCGCGGCCCCTCCGCGATGAGCACGACGCCGGGCTTGCCGACGGCGCGGTAGATCGCGTCCTGCGTGCGCGGGTTCACGGCGACGGGCATCTCGCTCGTCGTCCAGTTGCCGCGCAGGCCGTTCTTCAGCACGGCGCCGACGGCGCCGGGGCGGCCCTCGATCTGCGCGAACGCGATCTTCTCGGCCCGCCAGGTGAGCACCATCATCATCAGCATCAGGCCGATGAGCACGCCGGAGATGATCCAGAGCACGAAGAACAGCGGGTCCTGGCGCAGCACGATCGCGAGCACCGTGACGAGCGCGATCGGGCCCAGCAGCGCCAGCAGCATCAGCGGCAGCGCGGCCCGGTCGTTCCTGCGGGTCATCTGGAAGATCGACCACATCGTCTTGAGCCTGCCGGGCTCCTTCTCGCTGTCGCGTGCCATGCCGTCCAGGATACCGGCGCGGGAGCGGCCCGCTCTCCACAGGCGGTCGCGCGCAGGCCCCGGCGCCGCGCGCCCCGGTGGCATGGTCGCCGCCGTGGACGACGAGGGAGCGACGGGGCCGGCGACGATCGCCGGGCTGCAGCTGGTGCGGGCGCTGCGGCACGACGGCGAGCGCGAGGCGTGGGTGGCGGCGGATGCGTCGGGCTCGGCGGTCGAGGTGCATCGCAGCCGGGCGGGTGCCGACGACGCGCTCGCCAGGGAGGCCGAGGCTGTGCTGGCCGCCGCGCATCCGCACCTCGTGCCCATCCTCGACGTCGCGACCGACGGGGGAGCCGTGGTCATCCGCCCCCTGCTGCCGCGCGACCTGGCCGCCTGGCTCCTGCAGCGCGGTGCACCGGCGCCCGGCGAGGCGGTGACGGCGCTCGCGCCGGTCGCGGCCGCGCTGGCCGCGCTGCACGCGGTCGGCGCCGCCGTCGACGGGTTCGGCGCGCAGGACGTGCGGCTCGATCCCGACGGCGCCCCGCTCCTGCTCGCGGCGGGCGCGCGGGTCGAGACGGCGAGGCCGACCGAGGCGTGGCGCGACGCGAGCCCCGCGGTCGCCGCGGACGTCGACGCGTGGCGGCGCCTCGCGGCGACCGTCGTCGAGGCGGCCGGCGCCGCGCTGCCGGCGGCGGTCGAGACCGCCCTCGAGCGGCGCGACCTCGCCGCCGCGGGCGACGCGCTGCTCGCGGCCTGGCCCGGGCTGCCGCTCGCGCTCGACCCGCCGCCGGCGCGCGGCGAGGCCGAGCATCGCGCCGGAGCGCGCGGCGGACAGAGGCACGGAGCCGGGATGCGCCGCCGCGACCGCGCGGGCGGTGTCGACGCGCTCTGGTCGCGGGTCGCGGTGCTGCTCGACCGCGCGGCCGCGCGGGGCGGCCCGCTGCTCGAGCGCGCACGCGGGGCTGCTGGCTCGGTGCGCCCGAGGTTCTGGGCGGTCGCGGGCGCGAGCGCCGTCGCCGGCGCGATCGCGCTCGGGCTCGCGCTGCCGGCGGGCTCGGCCGGCGCAGACGCCCCGTCCGACGATGCCACTGCCGCGACCGCGCCGACCGAGCCCGCGAGCACCGCGCCGACCGAGCCGTCCCGCGCGCCCGACGCGCCCCATGCCGCCGATGCAGCAGCCGGCGCCGTGACTGCGGATCCGCTCGCGGGAGCGGCTGCCCTGCTCGCCGAGCGGGAGGCGTGCCTCGACGCCGGCGACGCCGCGTGCCTCGTCGGGCTGCACGAGCCTGACAGCCCGCAGCTCGTCGCCGACGAGCCGTGGCGGATGCCCGACGACGGGCGCCTCGAGGTCGTGCAGCAGCTGGGCGACGCGTGGCTGCTGCGGGTGGTCTCCGAGACGGCACCGGCCTCGGTGCTCGCGATGAGCACCGAGGCCGGTTGGGTGCTGCGCGACGCGTGGTCGGCGCAGCCGGGGTCTGACTAGACCTCGAAGGCGCCCTCCTCGAGCCGGGCCTTGACCTGGCCGAGGTAGCGGGCCGCGTCGGCGCCGTCGATGATGCGGTGGTCGTACGACAGCGCGAGGAACACCATCGAGCGGACCGCGATCGAGTCCTGGCCGTCGACCTGCACCACCACGGGGCGCTTCACGACCGTGCCGACGCCGAGGATGGCGCGCTGCGGCTGGAACACGACCGGGGTGTCGAACAGCGCGCCGCGCGAGCCCGTGTTCGTCAGCGTGAACGTGCCGCCGGCGAGCTCGTCGGGGCTCAGCTTGTTGTCGCGGGTGCGCTGCGCGAGGTCGGCGATCTCGGCCGTCAGCTCGCGGATGCTCTTCGAGCCCGCGTCGCGGATGACCGGGGTCAGCAGGCCCCGCTCGGTGTCGACCGCCATCGAGAGGTTCTCGGTGTCGGGGTAGGTGATCTGCTCGCCGTCGTCCGTGGCGTTGATCAGCGGGTGCGACTTGAGCGCCTCGACCGCTGCCTGCGTGAAGAACGGCAGGAACGTGAGCTTCTGCCCGGTCTCCTCCTGGAAGGCCGCCTTCTTGGCGTCGCGGAGCTTCGCGACCTTCGTCACGTCGACCTCGACCACGGTGGTGAGCTGGGCGAGCGTCTGCATCGACTCGACCGCGCGCTTCGCCACGACCTTGCGCAGCCGCGACATCGGTGCCGTGGTGCCGCGCAGCGGCGACACCTCGACCTCGGCGGCGGATGCCGCGGGGGCATCGGCCGCGGCCGGTGCCTCGGCGGGCTTCGCCTCGGCGGCGGCCAGCACGTCCTCCTTGCGGATGCGCCCGCCCACGCCGGAGCCGGTCAGGCTCGCCAGGTCGACGCCGCGCTCGTTCGCCAGCTTGCGCACGATGGGCGTGACGTACGGCGAGCCGGAGGCGCTTGGTGCCGGTGCTGCCGGTGCCGGTGCCGCGGCGGCCGGAGCCGCGGGTGCGGGGGCTGCCGGGGCCGGCGCTGCCGGTGCCTTGGGCGCGGCGGGCTGCGCGGGCGCTGCCTTCGGCTCCTCGGCCTTCGGCTCAGCCTTGGGCTCCTCGGCCTTCGGTGCCTCGGCCTCGGGAGCCTTGGCGGGCTCGGGCTGCTCGGTGGAGGGCTCAGCGGGCTCGGCCTGCGGGGCCGGTGCTGCGTCCTGCGCCTGCGCGGAGCCGTCGGCGTCGGCCGGCGGCTCGTCGGTCTTCGGCTCGTCGGCCGGCGCGGCAGCCGCTCCGCCCACGCGGGCGATGACGGCGCCGACGTCGACGGTGTCGTCCTCGTCGGCCAGGATCTCGGTGATGGTGCCGGCGACGGGCGAGGGCACCTCGGTGTCGACCTTGTCGGTCGAGACCTCGACGATGGGCTCGTCGACCGCGACCTCGTCGCCCACGGCCTTGAGCCAGCGGGTGATCGTGCCCTCGGTGACGCTCTCGCCGAGCGCGGGGAGCGTGATGTCGGTGCCGCCGCCGGCTGCGGGCTTCGCCTCGGCCGCGGGCGCCTGCTGCGGGGCCTCCTCGGCCTGCTCCGCCTCCTGCGAGGGCGACTCCTGCGCCTCGGCGGCCGACTCCTCGTCGGCCTCCTGGTCCGCCTCGGGATCGGTGCCCTCGGTGGCGGTCGCGGCGGCGGGCTCCTCGGCCGGTGCCTCCTCGGCGGGGGCCTCCTCGGCGGGAGCCTTCTCGGCCGGTGCGTCGCCCGCGTCGCCGACGCGCGCGATGACCGCGCCGACCTCGACGGTGTCGTCCTCGTCGGCCAGGATCTCGGTGATGGTGCCGGCGACGGGCGAGGGCACCTCGGTGTCGACCTTGTCGGTCGAGACCTCGACGATGGGCTCGTCGACCGCGACCTCGTCGCCCACGGCCTTGAGCCAGCGGGTGATCGTGCCCTCGGTGACGCTCTCGCCGAGGGCGGGAAGCTGGATGTCAGTCATGCGGTGATCTCCTGTGGCTCGATCAGATGGCGTGGAGGGGCGTGCCGGCGAGCTTCAGCATCGTCTCGCCGAGGGACTCGTGCTGCGTCGGGTGCGCGTGGATCAGCTGCGAGACATCCTCCGGGTACGCCTCCCAGTTGACGATCAGCTGCGCCTCGCCGATCAGCTCGCCGACGCGGCGGCCGATCATGTGCACGCCGACGACGGGGCCGTCCTTCACGCGCACCGCCTTCACGCTGCCCGTCGTGCCGACGATCTCGCTCTTGGCGTTGCCGCCCAGCGAGTACTCGTAGCTCTCGACCTTGTCGTCGCCGAACTCCTCCTTGGCCTTCGCCTCGGTGTAGCCGATGGACGCGACCTCGGGGTCGGAGTAGGTGACCTTCGGGATGTTGCGGTCGTCGACGAGCCGCGGCGACAGGCCCGCGATCTCCTCGGCGACGAAGATGCCCTGCTGGTAGCCGCGGTGCGCGAGCTGCAGGCCCGGGACGATGTCGCCGACGGCGTAGACGCCGGGCACGGAGGTCTGCAGGCGCTCGTCGACCGTGACGAAGCCGCGGTCGAGCTGCACGCCGGCCTCCTCGTAGCCGAGGCCTGCCGTGACGGGGCCGCGGCCGACGGCGACGAGCAGCAGGTCGGCGTCGATCGTCTCGCCGCTCTCGAGCGAGACGTGCACGCCCGAGTCGTCCTGCGTGACGCCGGAGAAGCGCGCGCCGACCTTGAACTGGATGCCGCGCTTCTTGTAGGCGCGCTCGAACTGCTTCGAGACCGACTCCTCCTCGTTCGGGACGAGGTGGGGGAGCCCCTCGATGATCGTCACCTCGACGCCGAAGGAGCGCCAGACGCTCGCGAACTCGACGCCGATCACGCCGCCGCCGAGGATCGCCGCGCGCTGCGGGATCCAGTCGAGCTGCAGCGCCTGCTCGCTCGTGATGACGTTGCCGGTGATCTCGAGGCCCGGGAGCGTCTTCGGGTAGGAGCCGGTCGCGAGCACGATGCTCGAGCCGGTGAGGGTCTGGTCGCCGACCTGCACGGTCGTGGGGGAGGTGAGCTTGCCCTCGCCCTCGAACACCGGGATGCCCTTGGCCTTGATGAGGCCCTGCAGGCCCTTGAACTTCTTGGAGACGATGCCCTCGCGGAACGCGGTCACGCGCTGGATGTCGATGCCCTTGAGCTCCGCGTCGACGCCCGCCTCCTCGGAGTCGCGCACGACGTCGGCGACCTCGGCCGAGTGCAGCATCGCCTTCGTGGGCACGCAGCCCTTGTGCAGGCAGGTGCCGCCGAGCTTGTCCTTCTCGACGATCGCGACGGTCTTGCCGAGCTGCACGGCGCGCAGCGCCACGGCGTAGCCCGCGCTGCCTCCGCCCAGGACGACGATGTCAAAGCTCTGATCGGACACGCACTCGCTCCTTATGATCCTTCGTCGCCGCGCCGGTGGGCGCGGCGGTGCAGGGCAGTTCTTGCCCGTGCCAGCCTAGTCGGAAGCACCTCGGAGTTCGTCGATCACTCGGCCGAGCGCGACATCTTCGACAGCATGCGCAGCAGCCCGCGCACGGTCACGCCCGTCGCGCCCACCGGGGTGAACCCGAAGGCGGAGCCGGTGTTGGTCGAGGGGCCGGCGATGTCGAGGTGCGCCCACGGGATGCGCGCGCCGTCGCGCTCGCCGATGAACTCGGCGAGGAAGGCCGCGGCCAGCAGCATGCCGCCGGCGCGGTTGCCGACCTTGGCGTTCGCGAGGTCGGCGACCTCGGAGTCGAGCATCGGCAGCATCTCCTCGGGGATGGGCATGGGCCACAGCTGCTCGCCCACCTCGCGGCCCGCGCGCACGACGGCGTCGACGAACGCGTCGTCGTTGCCCATCACGCCGCTGACGCGGTTGCCGAGCGCGATCTGCTGCGCGCCGGTGAGCGTCGCGACGTCGATGATCGCGTCGGGCATCGCCTCGCTCGCGAGCACGAGCCCGTCGGCCATCACCAGGCGCCCCTCGGCGTCGGTGTTCGTGACCTCGACCGTGGTGCCGCCGCGCATGGTGATCACGTCGTCGGGGCGCGTCGACGTCGACGAGACGAGGTTCTCGGCGAGGCACAGGTGCGCGGTGATGCGGATGGGCAGCTGGAGCGCCGCCGCGGCGACGACGACGGCGTGCACCGTCGCGGCGCCGGTCATGTCGTACTTCATGTGCTGCATCGACGCGGCGGGCTTCAGCGAGAAGCCGCCGGAGTCGAAGGTGATGCCCTTGCCGACGAGCACGACGTGGCGGGTGGCGTTCTCGGGCGCGTGCTCGATCGTCACGAGCCGCGGCGGGCGGCTCGAGCCCTGGCCGACGGCGAGGATGCCGCCGAAGCCCTCGCGCCGGAGGCGCTCCTCGTCGCGCACCACGACGCTCAGGCCCGCGGCCTCGCCCTCGGCGACCACGCGGTCGGCGAACTCGACGGGGCTCAGGAGGTTGGGCGGCGTGTTGGCGACGTCGCGCGTCGTCCACACCGCCTGCGATGCGGCCTGCGCCATGGCGACGACCGTCTCGGTCACCTCGGCCTCGCCGGCGACCACGGCGATCTCGAGCACGCCGGGCCGCTGGTCGCGCTTCAGCCCGGTGTAGCGGTACGCGCCGAGCGCCGCGCCCTCGAGCACCGCGAGCACGTCGTCGGTCGTCGTCACCGGGAGCGCGAGCGCGAGCGACGGCACGTCGCGGAGCGCGCGCACCGCGGCGCCGGCGACCTCGCGCAGCCGTGCCGACGAGAGGTCGTCGCCGAGGCCGACGAAGGCGACGGCACGGCCGTCGACGACGGCTCGGGTCACCTGCTCCCGCTTGCCGGTGATGCCCAGGCCCGAGAGCAGCTCGGGGTCGAAGCCCTGGGCGGCTGGCTCGTCGCCGGCGGTGACGCCGTGCACGGTGAGCTCGGCGGTGGCGTCTTCGGGGCGGGCGATGATCGAGAGCGCGGGGATGGGCATGGGTCACGAGGATACCGGCGACGTCGGGCTCCCCGTCCGCCGCCCATCACTAGGCTGGAGCCGTGTTCGAACCGCACGAGCTGACACTGGCCCTCGAGGACCTCGAGACGGTGCCGCGCGGGCTCGACCTCGTGATCGCGATCCACGGCTTCGTCGACGCCGGCGCCGCGGCCGAGGCCGCCGCCGCCGCGATCCTCGACACCCTCCCGCACCGAGGCATCGTCGAGTTCGACACCGACCTCCTCATCGACCACCGCTCGCGCCGGCCGCGGATGCTCTTCAACGAGGACCACATCGAGGAGTACCTGCCGCACACGCTCACGGTGCTGCTGGTCGAGGACGACGCGGGGGCGCCCTTCCTGCTGCTGACGGGCCCGGAGCCCGACTGGATGTGGGAGCGCTTCACCGACGCCCTGCTCGAGCTGCTCGAGCACCTCGAGGTGGCGTCGACGACGATCATCAGCTCGATCGGCATGCCCGTGCCGCACACGCGCCCGCTCGTCTCGACGGTCTCGGGCAACCGCACGGAGCTGATCGAGCAGTACTCGGCCTGGCGCCCCGTCTCGTCGGTGCCCGCGTCGGTCATCCACCGGATCGAGCACCGCCTGCAGGGCTCGGCTCCCGTGGCGACCTTCACCGTGCTCGTGCCGCACTACGTGGGGGAGTCCGGCTCGGCCGGGCCCGCGCTCGCCGCGCTCGAGGGGGTGACGAGCGCGACCTCGCTCGCCTTCCGCACCGAGGAGCTGCGCACCGCCGACCGCGAGTTCCAGCAGCTCGTCGCGCAGCAGATGGAGACGAACGAGGAGCTGCAGCGCGTCGTGCGCACGCTCGAGGCCCGCTACGACGCGTTCATGGCGCAGACGTCGGTGCGCTCACCGCTCACCGACGAGGACGGCTCGCTGCCGAGCGCCGACGAGATCGCCGAGGAGCTCGAGCGCTACCTGCAGGAGCGCCGGCGGCCGGGACCGGATCCGCTGGCATGAACAGCGCCCGCTCCTGGCTGGTCTGGGGAGTCGGCGCGATCGCCTACATGATGGCGATCCTGCACCGCTCGTCGCTCGGCGTGGCCGGCCCCGCCGCCGCGGAGCGCTTCGAGGTGGCCGCGACCCTGCTCGCGACGCTCGGCGCGGTGCAGGTGGGCGTCTACGCCGCGATGCAGGTGCCCGTCGGCGTGCTGCTCGACCGCTTCGGGCCGCGCGTGCTCATCGCCTCCGGCGCCGCGATCATGGTCGGCGGCCAGGCGATGGTGGCCCTCGCCGAGAGCCTGCCGCTCGCGATCGCGGGCCGCGTGCTGCTCGGCATCGGCGACGCCGCCACCTTCATCTCGGTCATCCGGCTGCAGTCGGGGTGGTTCCGCGGGCCGATCGTCGCGCAGATGTCGCAGTGGACCGCCACGACCGGGCAGGTCGGGCAGCTCATGTCGGCGATCCCGTTCGTGTGGCTGCTCAACGAGATCGGCTGGCGGCTCTCGTTCGGCACCCTCGCGGTCGCAGGTGCCGTCATCCTCGTGCTCGTCGTGCTCGTGGTGTTCGACGCGCCGCGCGGCGGGGCGCCGGCGACCGGTTCGATCGACGTCCCCGAGGGCTGGTGGCCGCGGCTGCAGGCGGCGTTCCGCCAGCCCGGCACGCGGCTCGGCTTCTGGACGCACTTCTCGCTGCTCGCCTCGACGAACGTCTTCCTGCTGCTGTGGGGCTTCCCGATGCTCGTCGACGGGCTCGGCTACTCGCAGCCGGACGCGGCTCGGCTCATGACGGTCGTGGTGGTCACCGGCATGGTCGTCGGGCCGATCGTGGGCATCGCGACGGCGCGCTTCCCGCTCCGCCGATCGACGCTCGTGCTGTGCATCGTCGGCATCGTCGCGCTCACGTGGGCCGTCGTGCTCGTGTGGCCCGGGCATCCGCCCACCTGGCTCGTCGTCGTGCTCGTCGTCGTGCTCGGCATCGCCGGCCCGGGCTCGACCGTCGGCTTCGACTTCGCGCGCACCTTCAACCCGCTGCGCGTGCTCGGCTCGGCCAACGGCGTCGTCAACATCGGCGGGTTCCTCGCGTCGTTCGCGATCATGCCGGCGGTCGGCATCATCCTCGACGTCGTGCACTCGGTGCGCACGGCAGCGGGGGAGCAGGTCGGGCTCTACGACTGGGACGCGTTCCGCATCGCGCTCTCGTCGCAGTTCGTCGTGCTCGCGCTCGGCTTCGCGATGGTGGTGCGGATGCGCCGCATCACGCGCTCGAGGCTGCGCGAGGAGGGCATCGAGGTCGCGCCCGTGTGGCAGGCGATCGCCCGCCGGATGCGCCGTCGCGGGCACTGAGGCGGCGCTCCCGGCACTCGGGGAATGCGCATGCCACATGCGGCGCTATACTGTCAAGACCGACCCAGTCGAGACCGGCGCCCGCCGCCGGACTTGACATGGGTCATTCGACTGCCCTCAGTCCGGATCGCGCACGATCCACGACGGGGCCAGGCGCCCGAGACCCACCGGAGGACGCATGCCAGCCAAGGAGACCACCGCGAGCTCGCGCCGCAGCACCGCGAAGGCCGCCGAGCCCGAGCAGGCCACCGGCGCCGAGGCTCCTGCCGCGAAGGCGGCGCCGAAGACGGCCGCGAAGGCGCCGGCGAAGGCCGCCGCCGCGAAGACGACCGCCGCGAAGACCACGGCCGCGAAGACGGCAGCGGCGAAGACGACGGCCGCCAAGACGACTGCCGCGAAGGCGAAGGCGACCCGCGCCAAGTCGGGCGACGAGGCGGAGGTCGTCGAGGCCGTCGCGGCGAAGCCCGCGCGCGGCGGGCGCCGGAAGGCCGCCGAGCCCGAGGTCGAGGAGACCGAGGAGGTCGCCGAGGAGGCCGAGGCCGAGGAGGAGGAGGAGGTCCACGTCGAGAAGCTGCCGACGGGCGCCCTGCGCCTCTCGGGCGACGACGACGAGCCCGCCGCCACCCAGATCACCGGCGCCACCGCCGACCCGGTCAAGGACTACCTGAAGCAGATCGGCAAGGTCGCGCTGCTGAACGCCGAGCAGGAGGTCGACCTCGCCATGCGCATCGAGGCGGGCCTGTTCGCCGAGGAGAAGCTCTCGCTCGAGCCCGACCTCGACTGGCAGCTCAAGCGCGACCTGACGCGCATCGCCCGCGACGGCCAGCGCGCCAAGAGCCACCTGCTGGGCGCCAACCTGCGCCTCGTGGTCTCGCTCGCGAAGCGCTACACCGGCCGCGGCATGCAGTTCCTGGACCTCATCCAGGAGGGCAACCTGGGCCTCATCCGCGCGGTCGAGAAGTTCGACTACACGAAGGGCTTCAAGTTCTCCACGTACGCGACGTGGTGGATCCGCCAGGCCATCACCCGCGCCATGGCCGACCAGGCGCGCACGATCCGCATCCCGGTGCACATGGTCGAGGTCATCAACAAGCTCGCCCGCGTGCAGCGCCAGATGCTCCAGGACCTCGGCCGCGAGCCGAGCCCCGAGGAGCTGGCCCGTGAGCTCGACATGACCCCCGAGAAGGTCATCGAGGTGCAGAAGTACGGCCGCGAGCCCATCTCGCTGCACACGCCCCTCGGCGAGGACGGCGACAGCGAGTTCGGCGACCTGATCGAGGACACCGAGGCGGTCGTGCCCGCCGACGCGGTGGGCTTCACGATGCTGCAGCGCCAGCTCGAGTCGCTGCTCGACTCGCTCTCGGAGCGCGAGGCGGGCGTGATCCGCATGCGCTTCGGCCTCGGCGACGGCATGCCCAAGACGCTCGACCAGATCGGCGACACCTTCGGCGTGACGCGCGAGCGCATCCGCCAGATCGAGTCGAAGACGATGGCGAAGCTTCGCCACCCCTCGCGCTCGCAGCAGCTGCGCGACTACCTGGAGTAGGCCGCACCGGCATCCAGCGCCCGCAGGCCGCCCCGTTCGCCGGGGCGGCCTGCGTCGTCTCCCGGGCCGGGCATGCTCTAACATGGAGTGTTGCCCCCAAGAAGGAGAAGTCATGACCCACGCCCGTCCCGCGGTCGTCCTCGCGGCCCTCGCCGCCGCATCCGTCGCCCTCGTCGGCTGCTCCTCGGGCTCCGAGCCCGCCGCGAGCGGCGAGCCGAGCTCGACCGGCCTCACCCTCGAGCAGGTGCAGGAGGCGGGCGTGCTCGTCGTCGGCACCGAGGGCACCTACTCGCCGTTCTCGTTCCACGAGGGCGGCGCGGGCGAGCTGACCGGCTACGACGTCGAGGTGATCACCGCGGTGGCGGAGGAGCTCGGCGTCGAGGTGGAGTTCCAGGAGACCCAGTGGGACGCGATCTTCGCGGGCCTCGACTCCGGCCGCTTCGACGTCATCGCCAACCAGGTCTCGATCACGCCCGAGCGCCTCGAGCGCTACGAGTTCAGCACGCCGTACACCTACTCGCCGGGCGTGCTGATCGTGCCCGAGGGCAGCGACATCACCGACTTCGACGCGCTCGAGGGCCGCACGAGCGCCCAGTCGCTCACGAGCAACTGGGCCGAGGTCGCCACCGACGCGGGCGCCGACGTCGAGGAGGTCGAGGGCTTCGCCCAGGCCGCCGAGCTGCTGCGCCAGGGTCGCGTCGATGCCACGATCAACGACCGCCTGACGTTCCTCGACTACGAGCAGTCGCAGGGCGGCGAGACGGGCCTCGAGGTGGTCGCCGAGACCGAGGAGGTCAGCGAGAGCGCCGTCGCGTTCCGCGCCGGCAGCGAGTCGCTCGTCGCCGCGGTCGACGAGGCGCTCGCCGCGCTCGCCGCCGACGGCACGCTCGCCGAGATCTCGGAGCGCTACTTCGGCGAGGACGTCTCGCAGCCGTGACGGGCGCACCTCGCGGACAGCGGCCCCGGCGCTCGCCGGGGCCGCGTCCGTGCGCGCGCCGAGCCTCTAGGCTCGCGTCGTGAACTGGCAGCTGGTGCTCGACTCGCTGGGGCCCATCGCCCTCGGCGCGATCACCGGCACCATCCCGCTCACCCTCGCGTCGTTCTCGCTCGGCCTCCTGATCGCGATCGGGATGGCCCTCATGCGCATCTCGGGCATCGCGTGGCTCTCGGCCGTCGCGCGCGGCTACATCTCGGTCATCCGCGGCACGCCGATGCTCGTGCAGCTGTTCGTGATCTTCTACGGCATGCCGCAGATCGGGATCACGCTCGACCCCTGGCCGAGCGCGATCATCGCCCTCTCGCTCAACGTCGGCGGCTACGCGGCCGAGATCATCCGCGCCGCGATCCTCTCGATCCCGCGCGGGCAGTGGGAGGCCGCGGCGATGGTGGGCATGTCGCGCGGCCAGGCGCTCTGGCGCATCGTGCTCCCGCAGGCGGCGCGCGTGTCGGTGCCGCCGCTGTCGAACACCTTCATCTCGCTCGTGAAGGACACCTCGCTCGCGTCGGTGATCCTCGTCACCGAGCTGTTCCGCGTCGCGCAGCGCATCGCTGCGCCGAGCGGCGAGTTCCTCACGATCTACATCGTCGCCGCCGTCGTCTACTGGGTCATCTGCCTCGTGCTCGCCGGCGGGCAGGACCGCCTCGAGAGGAGGCTCGACCGCTATGCCGTCTGAGCACACCGACGCCGCCGCCGACGGCCTCCTGCTGTCGGCGCGCGGGCTGCACAAGTCGTTCGGCGAGAACCACGTGCTGCGCGGCGTCGACCTCGACATCGCGCCCGGCACCGTCCACGCGCTCATCGGCCCATCGGGCTCCGGCAAGACGACGGTGCTCCGCTCGCTCAACGGGCTCGAGACGCCGGACGCCGGGAGCCTGCGGATCGGCGACCTCGCGATCGACTTCGCCCGGCCGCCCGGCCGGCGCGAGCGCGCGGCGCTGCACCGCGCATCCGCCATGGTCTTCCAGCAGCACCACCTGTTCCCGCACCTGACGGTGCTCGGCAACGTCACGATCGGGCCCGTGCGCGTGCAGGGCCGCGACCGCGACGAGGCCACGGCGGATGCGCTGGCGCTGCTCGACCGCGTCGGCCTGCGCGAGAAGGCGGACGCCTACCCGTCGTCGCTCTCCGGCGGCCAGCAGCAGCGCGTCGGGATCGTGCGCGCGCTCGCCCTCGCGCCGTCGATGCTGCTGTTCGACGAGCCCACCTCGTCGCTCGACCCGGAGCTCGTGGGCGAGGTGCTCGCGGTCATGACCGAGCTGGCCGCCGACGGCTGGACGATGGCGGTCGTCACGCACGAGCTCGGCTTCGCGCGCGAGGTCGCCGACGAGGTGTCGTTCTTCGACGAGGGCGTCGTCGTCGAGCGCGGTGCGCCCGCGCAGCTCTTCGGCGACCCGCGCCACGAGCGCACGAAGCGCTTCCTGCAGCGGCTGCAGGGCCCCTTCGGCGGGTAGCGAGCAACCCCCGCACGCGGAAGCGGCCCGCCCCACGAGGGGACGGGCCGCTTCGCGGTCTGCGTCAGCGCTCGGCGAGCTTCGCGCTCTCGTCGTGCCACACGAGCGCGACGGGCTCGAGCGCCTCGCGGTGCTTCGCGGCGTGGTGCGCGCAGAAGAGCAGCGTGCCGCTCGCCATGGTCGCTCGGACGTATGCCTGGGCGCCGCAGCTGTCGCAGCGGTCGAGCGCGCTGAGCGGCGCGTTCGCCTCGTCGGCCTCGAGCGTCGCGGTCTGGGTGTCGTTCACGGTGCCCTCCTTCTTCGTCCTGACCTCCATCGTGGCACGGGAGTCTGTCAGATCCCGGTCATCCGGCCATCGGTTCGCCAGCGGCGCAACGCCCGACCGCGCCGCGCGCCCTGCCGTTCCGCGGGCCCGCGCGGCCCTAGGCTGGCGGGCGGCGCCCACTCGGCCGGTCGCAGACCGCTGCAGCCCGGGCGCGTCGAGCGAGGATTGGAGGATCGGTTGGCAGCTGCGGCATCCGACTACTCGGCGCGGCACCTGACGGTGCTCGAGGGGCTCGAGGCGGTGCGCAAGCGCCCGGGCATGTACATCGGCTCGACCGACTCGCGGGGCCTGATGCACTGCCTGTGGGAGATCATCGACAACTCGGTCGACGAGGCGCTCGGCGGCCACGGCGACGAGATCACGGTCGTGCTGCACCGCGACGGCTCCGTCGAGGTGCGCGACACCGCCCGCGGCCTGCCGATCGACGTCGAGCCGCGCACGGGCCTCACGGGCGTCGAGGTCATCTTCACGAAGCTGCACGCCGGCGGCAAGTTCGGCGGCGGCGCCTACAAGTCCTCCGGCGGCCTCCACGGCGTCGGCGCATCCGTCGTCAATGCCCTCTCGGAGCGCCTCGACGTCGAGGTCGACCGCGACGGCGCGACGTGGGCCATGTCGTTCCACCGCGGCGAGCCGGGGGAGTTCCTCGACGAGGGTGACCCCTCGCCGCACGCGACGTTCCTGCCGTTCGTGGATGCGTCGCGGCTGCGCAAGGTCGGCAAGGTCGCGAAGGGCGTCACGGGCACGCGCGTGCGCTACTGGGCCGACCCGCAGGTGTTCACGAAGGGCGCCGACTTCCTCGCCGACGAGCTCTCGCGCCGCGCGCGCCAGACGGCGTTCCTCGTGCCGGGGCTCGCGATCCGGATCATCGACGACCGCGCCGACGAGCGCGTCGTGCACGACTTCAAGTACGACGGCGGCATCAGCGAGTTCGCCGAGTACCTCGCGCCCGACCCCGCGCTCACCGCGACCTGGCGCCTGACCGGCGAGGGCGACTTCCAGGAGACGATCCCGGTGCTCGACGAGGCGACCGGGCACATGGTCACCCGCGAGGTCGACCGCACGTGCGAGGTCGACATCGCGCTGCGCTGGGGCACCGGCTACGACACCGTCGTGCAGACGTTCGTGAACATCATCGCGACGCCCAAGGGCGGCTCGCACCTGGCCGGCTTCGAGCAGTCGCTGCTGAAGCTCATCCGCGACCAGGTCGCCGCGAACGCGCGCAAGCTCAAGGCCGGCACCGACAAGGTGGAGAAGGACGACGCGCTCGCCGGCCTCACCGCCGTCGTGACGGTGCGGCTGCCCGAGCCGCAGTTCGAGGGCCAGACGAAGGAGGTGCTCGGCACGCCCGCCGTGCGCCAGATCGTCGCCCAGGTGGTCGCGCGCGAGCTCGGCGCCATCCTCACCTCGTCGAAGCGCGACGAGAAGGCGCAGGCCGCGCAGGTGCTCGAGAAGGTCGTCAGCGAGATGAAGGCGCGCATCTCGGCGCGCTCGCTCAAGGAGACCGCGCGGCGCAAGAGCGCGCTCGAGTCGTCGTCGCTGCCGGTGAAGCTCGTCGACTGCCGCTCGAACGACGTCGCGCAGACCGAGCTGTTCATCGTCGAGGGCGACAGCGCGCTCGGCACCGCGAAGCCCGCGCGCGACAGCGAGTTCCAGGCGATCCTGCCCATCCGCGGCAAGATCCTCAACGTGCAGAAGGCGTCGGTCGCCGACATGCTCTCCAACGCGGAGTGCGCGGCGATCATCCAGTCGATCGGGGCGGGGTCCGGCCGCTCGTTCGACATCTCGGCCGCGCGCTACGGCAAGATCATCATGCTGTCGGACGCCGACGTCGACGGCGCCCACATCCGCACCCTGCTGCTCACGCTCATCCACCGCTACATGCGGCCGCTCATCGACGAGGGGCGCGTCTTCGCGGCCGTGCCGCCGCTGCACCGCGTGCTCGTCAAGCACCGCGGCAAGCCCGACGAGGCCGTCTACACCTACTCGGACGCCGAGCTGCACCGCACGCTCGCGCGGCTCAAGAAGGCCGGCAAGGGGTGGCACGAGCCGCCGCAGCGCTACAAGGGCCTCGGCGAGATGGACGCCGACCAGCTGGCCGAGACGACCATGGACCGCTCCCGCCGCACGCTGCGCCGCGTCACGATCAGCGACGCCGAGCGGGCGAGCGAGGTCTTCGAGCTGCTCATGGGCAACGACGTGGCGCCGCGGCGCGAGCTCATCGTCACGTCGCAGGTCGACCGCGACCGCATCGACGCCTGAGGCGCGCGCGCCCGGGCGCGGCGCCGACGTCGACGCCGACTGGGGCGGATGCGTCGGAGCGCGGCGCCGACGTCGACGCCGACTGGGGCGGATGCGCGCGACCGGGGCGGGCACGCCGTGCCCGGTCGGGCGCAGCAGCCCCAGTCGCCGCGGGCGAGCGGGGTGAGCCGGCTACGCGCCGAGCCGCGACCCGACCGCGCCGATCGCGCCGTCGACCGAGACGCCGGAGCCCGCGCGCGCCGCACCGCCCGGCGGCAGCTGCCGCTGGGAGCCGTCGGCGCCGACCGCGAGCGGCGAGGGCCCGGCCCACGCGAGGCTCAGCCCGACCTCGCCCTTCAGCAGCCGGTGCGCCTGCACGCCGCCGGTGCCGCGCCCCTTCGGTGGGAACTCGGCGAGGTCGGAGACCTTCACGCGCGGCTCGTCGAGCCCCGCGAGCGTCTCGGCGGCCTCGGTGACGGTGACGACCTCGGCGCCGTCGGCCACGGCGCCGGCGAACCGCACCGTCGCATCCGCCTTGAGCCCGATGCCCTTCATGCCGCCGGCGCCCGGCCCCTGCGGGTTCACCTGGCCGGCGGGGAAGCGCAGCAGCTGCGCGTCGGTCGTGATGAGCACGATCCAGGCGTCGTCGGGCGCGGGCGCGATACCCACGACGCGGTCGCCCGGCTTCAGCGCGATGACGCTCTCGCGGTCGCGGTCGCGCAGCTCGGCGGGCCGGATGCGCTTGACGATGCCCTGCGCCGTCGCCACGAGCCACGGCTCCTCGGTCGAGAGGTCGATGAGCGCGACCGCCTCCTCGCCGCGCTCGAAGGCGCCGAGGTCGCGCACCTTGACGCCCGCGGTGAGGCCGACGGATGCGGGCGGCACCGAGGGCAGGTCGGCTGGCGTCAGGCGCAGCACGGCCCCCGACGACGTCACGAGCCCGAAGGCGCCGCGCGTGGTCGAGGCGACCTCCGAGCGGATCGCGTCGTGGCGGCTGCGGCGCGCGGGCGCGGGGATGGGCTCCTCGCCGTCGACCCGCACGAGCCGGCCCGTGACCGACATGACGACGCGCGTCGGCGCATCCGCGATCTCGAGGCTCGCCGCCGCCGCGCGCGCCGCCGCCGAGCGGCCGGTCGCGGCCTGCTGGCCGTTCGCCTCGGTGAGCATCGTGCGGCGGGGCGTGCCGAAGCGGTCGGCGACCTCGTCGAGCTCGGCCGCGACCACCTCGTGCAGCGCCGCCTGCGTGCCGAGGATGCGCTCGAGCTCGGCGATCTGGGCGAGCAGCTCGTCGCGCTCGGCCTCGAGCTCGATGCGGCTGAACTTCGTCAGGCGCCGCAGCCGCAGCTCGAGGATGTGCTCGGCCTGCACCTCCGTGAGGTCGAAGACGTCCTGCAGGCGCCTGCGCGCCTGCTCGCCGTCGTCGGAGGTGCGGATGACCTGGATGACCTCGTCGATGTCGAGCACCGCGATGAGCAGGCCCTCGACGAGGTGGAGGCGGTCGCGGCGGCGCTGCAGCCGGTACTCGCTGCGGCGGCGCACGACGCCGACGCGGTGCTCGAGGTAGACGCGCAGCAGCTCGCGGAGCCCCAGCGTCTGCGGCTTGCCCTCGACGAGCGCCACGTTGTTGATCGAGAAGCCGTCCTCGAGCGGGGTGTAGCGGTAGAGCTGCTGCAGCACGGCATCCGGGTCGAAGCCCGTCTTGATGCCGATCACGAGCCGCATGCCGTGCTTGCGGTCGGTGAGGTCCTGCACGTCGGCGAGGCCCTGCAGCTTCTTCGACTGCACGCCGTCCTTGATCTTCTCGATGATCCGCTCGGGGCCGACGAGGTAGGGCAGCTCGGTGATCACGATCTGCGTCTTGCGGCCCTGCCGCTCGACCGACGCGCGCGCCCGGGTGCGGAACGAGCCGCGGCCGCTCTCGTACGCCTCGCGGATGCCGTCGAGGCCGACGATCACGCCGCCGCCGGGCAGGTCGGGCCCGGGCACGTGGCGCATGAGGTCGGCGACGGATGCGTCGGGGTGCGCGAGCAGGTGCTTGGCCGCCTGCACGACCTCGACGAGGTTGTGCGGCGCCATGTTCGTGGCCATGCCGACCGCGATGCCGCTCGCGCCGTTGACGAGCAGGTTCGGGTAGGAGGCCGGCAGCACGTCGGGCTGCTGGTACGAGTTGTCGTAGTTGGGCACGAAGTCGACGACATCCTCGTCGAGGCCCTCGGTGAGCGACAGGCCGGCCGTGGCGAGGCGCGCCTCGGTGTAGCGGGGCGCGGCGGGCCCGTCGTCGAGCGAGCCGAAGTTGCCGTGCCCGTCGATGAGCGGCAGCCGCAGGCTGAACGGCTGCGCGAGGCGCACGAGCGCGTCGTAGATCGCGGTGTCGCCGTGCGGGTGCAGCTTGCCCATCACGTCGCCCACGACGCGCGCGCTCTTCACGTGGCCCTTCTCGGGGCGCAAGCCCATCTCGGACATCTGGAAGAGGATGCGCCGCTGCACGGGCTTCAGCCCGTCGCGGGCGTCGGGCAGCGCGCGGGCGTAGATGACGGAGTAGGCGTACTCGAGGAACGAGTCCTGCATCTCGGCAGCGACGTCGATGTCGTCGATGCGCTCCGCGGTCGCGGCGCCGTCGGAGGGCTCGGTGGTGGGCTTGGCAGTCATAGGCTGACGGAATGCTACCGACCAGGGCGCCAGGATCCCGGAGCCTTGCCGACGTTCTCGCGAGCTCGGCGCAGGCGATGCGCGGCGGGCGGAACGCGCTCGGCCTGCCTGCGGTGGCGGGCGCGGTCGTGCTGCTCGTCGACGGCCTCGGGGCCGCGCAGCTCGGCCAGCGGGCCGGCCACGCGCGCACGCTCGCCGGCGCCCCGGGCGGCTCGCTCGACGCGGGCTTCCCGTCGACGACCGCGGTGTCGCTCGCGAGCCTCACGACGGGCGCGCTCGCCGGCGAGCACGGCCTGGTCGGTTACGACGCGTTCGTGCCCGGCCATGGGGTGCGCAACCAGCTGCGCGACTGGGGCGGGCCGATGGATCCGGCGCGGTGGCAGCGCCGCCCGACGCTCTTCGAGTCGACCCGCTCGGTGGTCGTCGCCGAGGCGAAGCACGCCGACAGCGGCTTCACCCGCGCGGTGCTGCGGGGCGCCGAGTACCGCGGGGCGCGCGCGCTCGCCGACCGGTTCGCGCTCGCAGAGCGCGCCGCGCGCGAGCGGAGCCTCGTCTACCTCTACGTGCCCGAGCTCGACCGCGCGGGCCACGAGTCCGGCTGGCAGTCCGACGACTGGATCGACGCGCTCGAGGAGCTCGACGGCCTCGTCGCGGGCCTCGTCGCCACGCTGCCGCGCGACGTGGGCCTCGTCGCCACCGCCGACCACGGCATGGTCGATGTCGACGCATCCGCCCACCGCATCGTGCCGCGCGAGCTGCTCGCGCGGGTGACCGCCGTCGCGGGGGAGCCGCGCTGCCTGCAGCTGCAGGTCGACGGCGAGGCGGATGCGGTGGCCGACGACTGGCGCGCGTGGCTCGGCGACGGCGCGTGGGTCGCGACGCGGCAGCAGGTGATCGACGCGGGCTGGCTCGGCGAGGTGCACCCCGATGTCGCGCCGCGCCTCGGCGACGTGTTCGTCGCCGCGCGCGGCCGGGCGGCGATCTACGTCGACGAGCTCGACCCCGCGCGCGGCATGGTCGGCCAGCACGGCTCGCTCACGCAGGACGAGCTGCGCGTGCCGCTGCGGCGCTTCGGCGCCTTCGCGTGAGGCGCCGGGGCTAGAACCGCACGACCTGCCGGATCGCCCTGCCGTCGGCGAGCGTGTCGAGCGCCTCGTTGAGGTCTTCGAGCGCGATCTCGCTCGTCACGAGCTCCTCGACGGGCAGCCGGCCCTCGCGCCACAGCTGCTCGTAGCGCGGGATGTCGCGGGAGGGCACGGCAGACCCGAGGTACGAGCCGACGACGGTGCGCGCCTCGGCCGTGAACGTCAGCGGCGAGAGCGACGCCCGGGCGTCCGGATGCGGCAGGCCGACGGTCACGGTCGTGCCACCTGGCGCCGTGAGGGCGAACGCCGTCTCGAACGCCCTTGGGTGCCCGGCGGCCTCGATCACGACGGGTGCGCGCAAGCCCTGCGCGACGGCGTCGTCGGGGGAGAGCGCCACGTCGGCGCCGAGCTCGAGCGCGCGCTCGAGCTTCGCGGGCACCGCGTCGACGCCGATGACCCTGCCGAGCCCGAGCGATGCGGCGGCGAGCAGCGCCGCCATGCCCACGCCGCCGAGCCCGACGATGACGATGTCGTCGTCCTCGCGCGGCCTGCCGGCGTTGACGACGGCGCCGCCGCCGGTGAGCATCGCGCAGCCGAGCACCGCGGCGACCTGCGGCGGCACGTCGGCGCCCACGGGGACGACGGAGCGGCGGTCGAGCACCGCGTGGGTGGCGAAGGCGGAGACGCCGAGGTGGTGGTGCACGTCGTGCCCGTCCTCGTGCAGGCGCCGGCCGCCGCCGAGCAGCTCGCCGGCGCCGTTCGACGCCGAGCCCCGCTCGCACGGGAGCCGGCCGTCGGTCGCGCAGGCCGCGCACTCGCCGCAGCGCGGCAGGAACGTGGTGACCACGCGATCGCCGACCGCGACGTCGTCGACGCCCTCGCCCACCGCCTCCACGATCCCCGCGGCCTCGTGGCCGAGCAGCATGGGCACGGGCCGCGGGCGGGCGCCGTCGACGACCGAGAGGTCGCTGTGGCACAGGCCCGCCGCCTCGATGCGCAGCAGCAGCTCACCCGGGCCGGGCGCGTCGAGCTCGAGCTCGACGAGCTCGAGCGGCCGCGAGTCGGCGAAGGGGCGCTCGGCGCCGATCGCGCGCAGCACCGCGCCGCGGATCCGCATCATCGGCCGTCCCAGCCGGCGACCGAGCCGTCGGGGCTCGCCTCGCGCACGACGAGCGTGCAGTCCTTGCCGCCGAGGCCGTCGTCGAGCAGCCGCTGCAGCTGGTCGCGGATGAGCGTCGCGGCCGGCACGTGCACGCCCGCGGCCTCGGCGCCCGCGACGGCGAGCGTGACGTCCTTGTGGCACAGCATCGCCGAGAAGGACGCGTCGAAGTTGTGGTTGGCGGCGGCGCCCGGCACGACGCCCGGCACCGGGTACCAGGTGCGCAGCGCCCACGAGTCGCCCGACGAGACGCGAGCGACGTCGAAGAAGGCCTTCGGGTCGAGGCCGAGCCGCTGCGCGAGCTGCGAGCCCTCCGACATCGCGAGGATCGAGACGCCGAGCATCATGTTGTTGACGAGCTTCGCGGCGATGCCGTGCGTGGCCTCGCCGACGGCGAAGACGTTGCCGGCCATGGGCGTCACGATCGCCTTCGCGTCGGCGACGTCGGCCTCGTCGCCGCCGAGCATGAACGTGAGCGTCGCCGCCTCGGCGCCCTGCGTGCCGCCCGAGACGGGCGCGTCGACGAAGCGGAACCCGCGGGAGCCGGCCTCGCCGTGGCACCACTGCGAGGTCTCGATGTCGACCGTCGACGTGTCGAGGATGAGGGTCCCGGGCGCGGCGTGCTCGAAGACGCCGTCGGGGCCCTCGAGCACCTGCCGCACGTGCTCGCCCTTGGGCAGGCTCGTGATGACCACGTCGGCGCCCTCCACGGCCTCGGCGACGCTCGCGACGGGGGTGATGCCGTGCTCCGCGGCGCTCTCGCGCAGCGCCTCGACCACGTCGTAGCCGCGCACCTCGTGCCCCGCGGTGACCAGGTGGGAGGACATCCGGCTGCCCATGTTGCCGAGTCCGATCCAGGCGATTGACGTCATCGTCGATTCCTTCCTCAGGTGGTGCCCCAACGCTATCCCGTCGGACGCGGAACGGGCGGCGAGGTCGCCCTCGCCGCCCGTCGCGTCATGCGCTCCGATCCGTGGATCAGACCGTGCCCTTCTCGGCCAGCACGCGGCGGCGGTCCTCGTCGTCGACGTCGTGCAGCGAGATGCCCTTCGTCTCCTTGAGCGCCAGCACCGCGATGAGCGTGATGCCGCAGGCGATCACGAGGTAGATCGCGACCGGGATGTGGCTGCCGAACTGCCCGAGCAGCCAGGTGGCGATGATCGGCGCGAGCGAGCCCGCGACGATCGACGTGACCTGGTAGCCGAGCGAGACGCCCGAGTAGCGCATGCGCGTCGGGAAGAGCTCGGCCATGATCGCCGGCTGGCCGGCGTACATGAGGGCGTGGAACAGCAGGCCCAGGATGATCGCGAGCAGGATCACGATGTCGCTGCCGGTCTCGAACATCGGGAAGGCGATGAAGCCCCACGTCGCGCCCAGGAGGACGCCCGCCAGGTACATGGGCTTGCGGCCCACGCGGTCGGTGAAGCGGCCCACGATCGGCACGAAGATGAAGTGCGCGATGTGCGCGATCGCCATCAGGCCGAGGATGCGGGACACGTCGTACTCGAGGTACGTGCGCAGGTACACGATCGAGAACGTGACGACCAGGTAGTAGAGGACGTTCTCCGCGAAGCGCAGGCCCATGGCCGTCAGCACGCCCTTGGGGTAGCGCTTCAGCACCTCGAGCACGCCGTACGACTTCGACTTCGACTCGGCGACCTCGGCCTTGACCTCCTGGAAGATCGGCGCGTCCTCGATGCGGGTGCGGATGTAGTAGCCCACCGCGACGATGACGACCGACAGCCAGAACGCGATGCGCCAGCCCCAGCCGAGGAAGTCCTCGTCCGAGAGCGTCCACTGCAGGACGAGCAGCACGATCGTGGCGAGCAGGTTGCCGGCCGGGACCGCCGCCTGCGGGAACGACGACCAGAAGCCGCGCTCCTTGTTGGGCGAGTGCTCGGCCACCAGCAGGACGCCGCCGCCCCACTCGCCGCCGACCGCGAAGCCCTGGAAGAAGCGCAGGACCACGAGCGCAGCAGGTGCGAAGTAGCCGATCTGGTCGAACGTGGGCAGGCAGCCCATCAGGAACGTCGCGACACCCACCAGGATGATCGCGAACTGCAGCAGCTTCTTGCGGCCGTACTTGTCGCCGAAGTGGCCGAAGACGATGCCGCCGAGCGGACGGGCGACGAAGCCCACCGCGTAGGTCAGGAATGCGCTGATGATGGGGAAGTACGGATCATCGCTCTCGGGGAACATGATCAGGTTGAAGACGATCGTCGACGCCGTGGCGTACAGGAAGAACTCGTACCACTCGACGACCGTGCCCGCCATGGCGGCCGTGACGACCTTGCCCAGGCCCTCGCGGGAATTGTCGCGCTTGGTGTCGTGCGCGGGTGCTGTCATGCCTACCTCCTCGTAGGGTGCACGGGACTGTGCGCGGCGAATCTAACATGACGTCTCGTTCAGGTGAGACGCATGGGGCGCGACACACCGAGAGGCGGGCACCCGGTCGCCCGGATGCCCGCCTCTCGTGGTGCGGCGCTCAGTCGTCGGAGCGCGACCCGAAGACGATCTCGTCCCAACTGGGCATCGAGGCGCGCGATCCGCGCTTCTTCGAGCCGACCGGGCCGGTGCCCGTCGCGCGCTGCGGACGGGCCTCCTCCTGGGGCTCGGGCCTCGGCGCCTCGGCCTCGAACAGGCCCGGCTCGGTCTCGGCGGTGCGCAGCGCCGCCTCCCGCTCGCTGCGGCGACGGCGGAGGGCGTCGAGCAGCTCGGCGGTGTGGTTCGGCTGCGCGGATGCGGCGGGCCGGTTGATCGCGGCGGCCTGCACGTTCTCGGGCTGGCTGCCGACCTCGCCGGTGCGGCGGCGCAGCCACGGGTTGTCGGCCTTCGTCGGCTCCTTGGCGCGCTCGTCGGCGGCGCCCTCGGTCGCCGTCGACGACGCGACGGCCTCCTCGAGGCCCACGCCCGGCTCCACCGGCGCCGGAGCCTGCCGCACCGCGCCGCGCTGGATCCGGAACGCATCCGAGTCGAAGCGGCCGGTGTCGGCGGCGTCGGCGCGCTGCGAGATGGGGGGAGCGGGCTGGCTCGGCGCGCGCTCGCCCGCGGGTGCGGGAGCGGACGGCGCCGCGGACGGCGCGGGAGCAGGCTCGGGCGACGCCGGCCGCGACTGGCGGTCGATGGCGCGGAGCCTGGGCACGAGCACGCTCGACGCGTCGCCCGTCTGGCTCAGCGAGACCGCCTCCTTGCCGCGGGGCGTGAGGGTGGCCTTCTTGGGCTCGTAGCCCCAGACGGCCTCGTGCTGCATGCCCTCGGTCGTGAAGCGCAGGCGCACGGTCCACGCGCCGCCCTCCGCGTCCTTCCACGAGGCCCACGAGCGGTCGGAGGCGCGCAGGTCGTCGAGGCGCTCCTCGATCGCGGCGCCGAAGGTCGTCTCGCCCGCGAGCGGGTCGATGTCGCCGGATGCGACGGGGATGGAGAGCGCGGAGTCGAGCACGTGCGCGCGCTCGGCGATGACCGGCCCCTCGAAGCGCTCGACGTAGGCGAGCTCCTCGCCCGTGGAGGAGGCGACCTCCTCGGCGGACATGCCGCCGCGGATGAGCGACTGGATGTCGCGCGGGCTCGCCTTGCGCTCGCGGTGGGGCACCGCGGCCTGCGGCCTGCGGTGCTCGGGGAGTGCATCGACGGGCACGCTGAAGCGCTCGCCGGAGTCGGACTCGAGGATGAGCACGCCGTCCTCGACGCCGATGACGCTCAGCTGCTGCATGATTCGTCGATCCTTCCTGGCGGTGTCGGTGGGCGCCAGCATCCCACGCGCCGACGGCCCGCGCCGGGAATGGATCGGGCGCGCCGCACGTTCCGCCTCAGACACCGCTCGACGCCCATGTCGGCACCCGGTTGCGCACCGATATCTGATTTGCCAAGATGATCAGATTCGTGCAGACTGTGCGCCGACGCCGCCCACCACACCCCCAGCAAGGACTCTCGATGGCCACCGATTACGACGCCCCGCGCAAGACCGACGACGAGAACGAGTCGATCGAGGCGCTCAAGGAGCGCGTGCCTGCGAAGAGCGTCTCCACCGACGAGGACGCCGACAACCCGGGCAGCTTCGACCTCTCGGCGGCCGACCTCGCCGACGTCGAGCTCGACGTCGTCGTGCTCCCGCCGCAGGAGGACGAGTTCACGTGCGTGAGCTGCTTCCTCGTGAAGCACCGCCTGCAGTTCGACCACGAGACGAAGCTCGGGCCGATCTGCCGCGAGTGCTCCTGACCGACCCCTCCTGACGCGAGCGGTGCCCTCGGGCGCCGCTCGCGTCTCGCGTTCCCGGCTCCTGTCGCCCGCGCGAGAGCGGCTAGGCCGACGCGCGCGCCGCGTCGATCGCCGCGGCGAGCCGCTCCGGCCGGCGCGAGCTCATCACCCACGACGGCGTCGGGTCGCTCTCGTCGTCGACGGCGACGCGCACGAGCCCGCGCGTCCACGGCGAGATCACGTGGTGCGACGCCGGGTCCCACTCGGCGCGCATCGCCGCGCGCGCCTCGTCGCCGCGCAGCGCCTCGGGAGCGCCGAGGAGCGCGGTGGCGATCCGCGCCCTGCCGGCGTGCAGCATCCCGTCGCGCACCTCGACCACGGGCGCGCCGACCCACAGCGCCGTCACGATGCCGAGGTAGAGCACGGCCGCGACGCCCACCCCGACGCCGAGGTCGACCGGCAGGAAGACGAGCAGCGCGGCGGGCACGATGAGCAGCAGGAGCAGCGGCAGCCACCAGGGCGGCGTGAGCCGCTCGCGGTACGACGACGAGGCGGGATCCATGCCCCCATCCTCTCGCGCGCCGAGCGCTCCGGTTCCCGACGCCCATCCGCCTCGGCTAGCCTCGACTGCGATGCAGCAGGTCGACGTCCTCATCACCGGATCGCCGGTGCCCTCCTACGCGCACCCGGGCGACGCCGGTGCCGATCTCCATGCCGCCGAGGCGGTGACGCTCGAGCCCGGGCAGCGCGCGCTGGTCGGCACGGGCGTCGCGATCGCGCTCCCGGACGGCTACGCGGCGTTCGTGCACCCGCGCAGCGGCCTCGCCGCCAAGCACGGGATCACGATCGTCAACGCGCCGGGCACGGTCGACGCGGGCTATCGCGGCGAGATCAAGGTCAACCTGCTCAACACCGGCGGCGAGCCGCATCGCATCGAGGTGGGCGACCGCATCGCCCAGCTCGTCGTGCAGCGCGTCGAGCGCGTGCGCTTCGTCGAGGTGGAGCGCCTGCCGGGATCGGATCGGGGGGAGCGCGGGCACGGATCGACCGGCCGCGGCGCCGCCCCGGAGGGGATCGCACGATGACCGACACCACTGACGCCCAGGGCGAGCCGCTCGACGACGAGGCGCTCGTCGACAAGAGCGCTCCCGAGGACCGAGCCCAGGCGGGCCCGCTCGACGAGTCCGAGGCGCCCGTGCGCCCCTACGTCGACCTCGGCGGCCTGCGCATCGTGCCGCGCCCCGGCATGCAGATGCGCCTCGAGGTCGAGGAGCGGACGAAGCGCATCGTCGCCGTCACCCTCGAGCACGAAGGCTCCACCGTGCAGCTGCAGCCCTTCGCCGCGCCGCGCAGCGAGGGCATCTGGGCGCCCGTGCGGCAGGTGCTGCGCACGCAGCTCGAGCGCCAGGGCGCGACCGTCGACGAGGCCGAGGGCCTGCTCGGCCCCGAGCTCCGCGCGCGCCTGCAGTCCGGCCCCGACGGGGCGCCGCGCGCGGTGCGCATCATCGGCGTCGACGGGCCGCGCTGGATGCTGCAGGGCCTCATCGGCGGCCAGGCCGCGGTCGACGACGAGCAGGCGGCGAGGGCGATCGAGCTGTTCCGCTCGACGGTGGTGTGCCGCGGCGCCCAGCCGATGCCGCCGCGCGACCTCATCCCGCTGAGCGCGCCGAAGCCGGTCTGATGGCGATGCCGCCGGGGGAGCGGGAGCCGTCCTTCTCCGAGCAGGTGGGCGCGGCCATCCGGGGCTCCAAGCTCGGCCACCTCGACCCATCCGCCAGGCCCACGCCCGGCGCGCTGCTCGGCGCGATGGGCGGCGTGCGCGGGCTCGTCGAGTCGCTCCTGCCCGGCATCCTCTTCCTCGCGATCTACGCGACCACGCGCGAGGTGTGGCTCGCGGTCGTCGTGCCGCTCGTCGTCTCGGTCGGCTTCGTGGCGTGGCGCGTGCTGCAGAAGGGGCAGCCCGTGCTCGCGTTCGCGGGCCTCGTCGGCGTCGGCATCTCGGCCGCGGTCGCGCTCATCACCGGGCAGGGTGAGGACAACTTCCTCTGGGGCTTCACCGTCAACACGATCGTGGTGCTCGTGCTGCTCGTCAGCATGCTGCTGCGCCGCCCGCTCGTCGGCGTCATCGCCGGCGCGCTCACCGCGAAGCCCCACGCGTGGCGCACGGAGCGCGCGAAGCGCGCCGTCGCCTGGCGGGCCACCATCCTGTGGCTCGCGGTCATCGCCGCGCGGCTCGCGATCCAGGTGCCGATGTACCTCGCCGCGGACGCAGGCGCCGCGGGCGCCGTCGAGGCGCTCGCCGCGACGAAGCTCGTGATGGGCGTGCCGCTCTACCTCGCCGCGCTGTGGGTGACGTGGCTCATGGTGCGCACCGTGCTCGAGGACGACACGCCTGCGCAGGCGGAGGAGCCGTCGGAGCGCTAGGATATCTTGACGTCAAGATATCTCGCCCTGCACCCCTGGAGTACGGCAGTGCGAGGCTTACACTCGAGGCGCGGCCAGCGCATCCCGTGAAGACCCTGAGGAGTCACGATGGCGAATCCGAACAGCTTCGACAGCAAGGACACGCTGTCGGTCGGCGACACCGACTACACGGTGTACCGCATCGACAAGGTCGAGGGGCACGAGCGGCTGCCGTTCAGCCTCAAGGTGCTGCTCGAGAACCTGCTGCGCACCGAGGACGGCGCGAACGTCACGAAGGAGCAGATCCAGTCGCTCGGCTCGTGGGTCGCCGACTCGGAGCCCTCGACCGAGATCCAGTTCTCCCCGGCGCGCGTCGTCATGCAGGACTTCACCGGCGTGCCCTGCATCGTCGACCTCGCCACGATGCGCGAGGCCGTCGCCGAGCTCGGCGGCGACCCCAAGAAGATCAACCCGCTCGCCCCGGCCGAGCTCGTCATCGACCACTCGGTGATCGCCGACCTCTTCGGCACCGCCGACGCGCTCGAGCGCAACGTCGAGATCGAGTACCAGCGCAACGGCGAGCGCTACCAGTTCCTGCGCTGGGGCCAGACGGCGTTCGACGACTTCAAGGTCGTCCCGCCCGGCACCGGCATCGTCCACCAGGTCAACATCGAGAACCTGGCGAAGGTCACCTACTCGCGCGAGTTCGGCGGCGAGCTCACCGCCTACCCCGACACCGTCGTCGGCACCGACTCGCACACCACGATGGTCAACGGCCTCGGCGTGCTCGGCTGGGGCGTCGGCGGCATCGAGGCCGAGGCCGCGATGCTCGGCCAGCCCGTCTCGATGCTCATCCCGCGCGTCGTCGGCTTCAAGCTCACCGGCTCGATCCCCGCCGGCGTGACGGCGACGGATGTCGTGCTCACGATCACCGACATGCTCCGCAAGCACGGCGTGGTCGGCAAGTTCGTCGAGTTCTACGGCACCGGCGTGGCCTCCGTGCCGCTCGCGAACCGCGCGACGATCGGCAACATGAGCCCGGAGTTCGGCTCGACCGCCGCCATCTTCCCGATCGACGACGTCACGCTCGACTACCTGCGCTTCACCGGCCGCAGCGAGGAGCAGGTCGCGCTCGTCGAGGCGTACTCCAAGCAGCAGGGCCTCTGGCACGACCCGGCGGTCGAGCCGACCTACTCGGAGTACATGGAGCTCGACCTGTCGACGGTCGTGCCCTCGATCGCCGGCCCGAAGCGCCCGCAGGACCGCATCGAGCTGACCAACGCGAAGCAGCAGTTCTCGGCCGACCTGCAGAACTACGCGACGGCGCCCGAGCAGGCGGCGGAGCCCGAGAAGGACGTCGTCGACGAGGCCGTGGAGGACACCTTCCCGGCCTCCGACCCCGCGTCGTTCTCGGCCGACACCGACGAGGAGCTCGTCGCCCCGACGCCCGCGGCCCCCACGGGCGTGCCGACGGCATCGCGCATCTCGCAGCCGGTCACGGTCGAGGTCGACGGCGAGACGTTCGAGCTCGACCACGGCCACGTCGCGATCGCGGCGATCACGTCGTGCACCAACACGTCGAACCCGTCGGTGATGCTCGCCGCCGGCCTGCTCGCGCGGAACGCGGTCGAGAAGGGCCTCTCGTCGAAGCCGTGGGTCAAGACGACGATGGCGCCCGGCTCGAAGGTCGTCACCGACTACTACGAGAAGGCGGGCCTCTGGGGCGACCTCGAGTCGCTCGGCTTCTACCTCGTGGGCTACGGCTGCACGACGTGCATCGGCAACTCGGGCCCGCTCAAGGAGGAGATCTCCGCGTCGGTGAACGACAACGACCTCGCCGTGACCGCGGTGCTCTCGGGCAACCGCAACTTCGAGGGCCGCATCAACCCCGACGTGAAGATGAACTACCTCGCGTCGCCGCCGCTCGTGATCGCCTACGCGCTCGCCGGCACGATGGACTTCGACTTCGACACCCAGCCGCTCGGCAAGGGCAAGGACGGCCAGGACGTGTTCCTCGCCGACATCTGGCCCTCGGCCGACGAGGTGCAGGCGACGATCGACTCGTCGATCGACACCGAGATGTTCACGACGCAGTACGCGGCCGTGTTCGACGGCGACGAGCGCTGGCAGAACCTGCCGACGCCGGCCGGCGACGTCTTCGAGTGGGACGAGCAGTCGACGTACGTGCGGAAGCCCCCGTACTTCGAGGGGCTCACGATGGAGACGACCCCGGTCGCCGACATCACCGGCGCCCGCGTGCTCGCGAAGCTCGGCGACTCGGTCACGACCGACCACATCTCGCCCGCGGGCAGCATCAAGGCCGACAGCCCGGCCGGCCGCTACCTCACCGAGCACGGCGTGGACCGGAAGGACTTCAACTCCTACGGCTCGCGCCGCGGCAACCACGAGGTGATGATCCGCGGCACGTTCGCGAACATCCGCCTGAAGAACCTGCTGCTCGACGGCGTCGAGGGCGGCTACACGCGCGACTTCACGACCGCCGACGGCGAGCAGGCCTTCATCTACGACGCATCCGCCAACTACCAGGCGCAGGGCACCCCGCTCGTCGTGCTGGGCGGCAAGGAGTACGGCTCGGGCTCGAGCCGCGACTGGGCCGCGAAGGGCACGAGCCTGCTGGGCGTCAAGGCCGTCATCACCGAGTCGTTCGAGCGCATCCACCGCTCCAACCTCATCGGCATGGGCGTCGTGCCGCTGCAGTTCCCGGCCGGCGAGACCTGGGAGTCGCTCGGCCTCGACGGCACGGAGTCGATCTCGATCACGGGCCTCACCGAGCTGAACGAGGGCCGCACCCCGAAGACCGTGCGCGTCGTCGCCGAGCCGACCGAGCACAGCCCCGAGGGCAAGCAGACGGTCGAGTTCGACGCGGTCGTGCGCATCGACACCCCGGGAGAGGCCGACTACTACCGCAACGGCGGCATCCTGCAGTACGTGCTGCGCTCGCTCGTCTGAGCACCATCGATCGACGGCCCCGGGCTCCGCTATGAGCCCGGGGCCGTCGGCGTCCGCGGAGCCGTCGCCGCGTAGACTCGAGCGCATGAGCCTGCTCGATCGGATCCGCGGCCCGAGGGACCTCGACGGGCTCTCCCAGCACGAGCTCGAGGCGCTCGCCGCCGAGATCCGCGCCTTCCTCATCCGCGAGGTCTCGCGCACCGGCGGCCACCTCGGCCCGAACCTCGGCGTGGTCGAGCTGACGATGGCCATGCACCGCGTCTTCCGCTCGCCGCGCGACGCGCTCGTCTTCGACACCGGCCACCAGTCGTACGTGCACAAGCTGCTCACCGGCAGGCAGGACTTCTCGCGCCTGCGCCAGAAGGGCGGCATCGCGGGCTACCCGCAGCGCGCCGAGAGCGAGCACGACATCGTCGAGTCGAGTCACGCATCCTCCTCCCTGTCGTGGGCCGACGGCATCAGCCGCGCCTTCGACATCACCGGCCAGCACGACCGCTCGGTCGTCGCCGTCGTGGGCGACGGGGCCCTCACCGGCGGCATGACGTGGGAGGCGCTCAACAACATCTCCGACGACAACAGCCGCCGGCTCGTCATCGTCGTCAACGACAACGGGCGCTCCTACGCACCGACGATCGGCGGCATGGCCCGCTTCCTCAACGGGGTGCGCACGCAGCGCTCGTACCGCAGCCTGCGCGGCACCTCCGAGCGGCTGTTCTCGCACCTCGGCCGGCCCGGCCGCGCGATGTACCGCGGCGTGCGCGGGGCGACCCACGGCTTCCTCACGCGCTTCGTCAACAACGAGGTGCTCTACTCCAACCTCGACATCAAGTACCTCGGGCCGATCGACGGCCACGACCTCGAGGCGCTCGAGGAGGCGCTCACCCAGGCGCGCGACTTCGCGGCGCCGGTCATCGTGCACGTCATCACCCAGAAGGGCCAGGGCTTCGACCTCGCCGTCAACGACGAGGCCGACCAGTTCCACGCCGTCGGGCAGATCGACCCGGAGACGGGAGAGTCGCTCTCGAGCGCGGGCCGGCCCGCCTGGACCTCGGTGTTCGCCGACGAGCTCGTCTCGCTCGCGCGCCGCGACGACCGCATCGTCGGCATCACCGCCGCGATGCTGCGCCCGACCGGCCTCGACCGGCTCGCGGCGCTCGACGCCTCGCGCGTGCTCGACGTCGGCATCGCCGAGCAGCACGCGGTCACGACCGCCGCGGGCCTCGCGTTCGGCGGGCTGCACCCGGTGGTCGCGATCTACGCGACCTTCATGAACCGCGCCTTCGACCAGGTGCTCATGGACGTCGCGCTGCACCGCGCGGGCGTCACCTTCGTGCTCGACCGCGCCGGCGTCACCGGCCCCGACGGCCCGAGCCACCACGGCATGTGGGACCTCGCGCTGCTGCAGTTCGTGCCCGGCATCCGTCTCGCCGCGCCGCGCGACGCTGCCCGCCTCGAGGAGGAGCTGCGCGAAGCGGTCGCCGTCGACGACGGCCCCACGGTCATCCGCTACCCGAAGGGCTCGGTGCCGAACCAGCTCGACGCGGTGCGCCGCACCGACGACGGCGTCGACGTGCTGGTGGAGGCGCCGCACCGCGACGTGCTCATCATCGCGATCGGCGCGTTCGCGCACCTCGGCGTCGACGTCGCCGAGCGCGTGCGCGCGCAGGGCATCGGCGTCACGGTCGTCGACCCGCGCTGGGTCGTGCCGGTCGCGGCCTCGATCGTCGAGATGGCGCGCGACCACCGCATCGTCATCACGCTCGAGGACGGCGTGCGCGTCGGCGGCATCGGCACGCGCGTGCGGCAGGAGCTGCGCGCCGCCGGCGTCGACACGGCGGTCGACGAGCTCGGCCTGCCGGACGCGTTCATCGACCACGCGGAGCGCGGCGAGATCCTCGAGGAGGCCGGGCTCTCGGCCCAGGCGATCGCCCGGAACATCGTGCAGCAGGTGCTCGGGACGGGGCGCGTGCCGGTCGCGCGACCGCTGCCCGGCGAGCCCGAGCTGCGCATCGACGCCGACGACGCCGTGGACGGCGCGAGGCGCACGACCGACTGACGGCTCTCCACAGGCGGGCGGGCGCGGCGCGCGCGCGAGCGGCCGGATGCGGTTCCCTGCCGCGCATGGACGACACCGCCTCCTCCGCGCCCGATGCCGGGCGCGGGCCCAGCCGACCCATCCGCGCGCGCGACGCCGACGACCTGCTCGAGGTCGCGCGCGGGCTCGTGCAGCACGCCCTCGTGCGCCGGCTCTGGATCCTGCTGCTCACCCAGGACGGCGCGCTGCTGCCGCAGCTGCAGCAGGTCGACGGCATCCCGGTCTGCCCGGACGCCTACGCCGCGCTCGGGCTCCGCGGCCTCCTCGGCCGCATCGCCGAGCCCGAGCGCGAGATCGCCGTCGTGCTCGAGCGGCCCGGCGCCGCTCGGCCGACGCCCGACGACTGGGCGTGGCACGACGCCGTCGCGCGGGCGGCGCGCGGCCAGGCGCTGCCGCTGCGCTCGGTGCTGCTCGCGCACAGCGCCGATGTCGACCGCATGGAGCCCGACCCGCCGCCGCGTACGCTGGCGGCATGACGTGGCTGCGCGCCCCCGGGGCCGAGGACGACAAGCGCTCGATGGGCGTGGTCGGCGTCGTGACGGGTTCCGAGCGCTACCCGGGCGCCGCCGTGCTGGGCGTCGAGGCGGCGTGGCGCACGGGCGCCGGCATGGTGCGGCTCTGGGCGCCCCGGCGCGTGCAGGATCTCGTGCTCGCGCGGCGGCCGGAGACGGTCTGCCACGCGCTCGACGAGGCGCCCGCCGACGTGCGCGCGTGGGTGCTCGGCTCGGGGCAGGACGCGCGCGAGCGCGGCCCGGCGCTGCGGACGCTCCTGCTCGAGGCGCTCGGCTCCGGCGCGCCGTGCGTCGTCGACGCGGGCGCCCTCGACCTCGCCGCGCGGCACGCGGGCCCCGTCGTCGCGACGCCGCACGCCGCCGAGCTGCGGCGGTCGCTCGCGGGGCTCGGCATCGACGAGGACGACGAGCGGATGCGCGCGGCGCGGCTCGCCGACGCGCTCGGCGCCGTCGTGGTCGAGAAGGGCGCCGCGACGCGCGTCGTCGCCCCCGGCGGCCGCTCGGCCACCGTGCAGGCGCCGACGCACCGGCTGGCGACGGCCGGCACCGGCGATGTGCTCGCGGGACTGCTCGGCGCGATGCTCGCCGGGCGCGCCGACGACGCCGCCGATCCCGCGACGCTCGCGCGCATCGCCGCCGAGGGCGTCGAGCTCCACGGCGAGGCTGCCGCGGCCGCGGCAGCCGGAGGCCGCCCGATCACCGCGCTCGACGTCGCCGAGCACCTGCCCGGCGCGGTGGCGGCGCGGCTCAGTCGCTGACGGGCCGCAGGAAGCCCGTCACGACCAGCTCGCGCACGCGCGGCAGCAGGTCGGCGGCGAGGATGCCCGCGTCGACCTCGAGGAGCGCCGCGATCGCATCGACGAGCGTGCCGACGGGCAGCTCGCCGTCGCACGCGCCGACGAGCCCGGCGAGCGCCGTGTCGACCGACACGGTGCGGCCGAGCCCGCCGCCCTGGCGCAGCTCGATGACCGTCGGCCCGCTCGCGCCGGGGCGCTGGTGGCGCACCTCGGTGACGTCGGGGGCGACCTGCAGGTGCTCGGCGGCCAGTGCCGCGTCGTCGAGCCCGGCGAGCCACTCGCCCGCGGCGAACGCCTCGGCGAGGTGCGCGCCGGCGCGCTCGAGCGCGATCGGCTGCGGCAGGCGCTCGAACCGCGCCGTGCACCGCCCCGCCGGCGGCGACTGGAGGGCGAGCCAGCCCATCCCGACCGCGTCGACGCCGCGCCGCTCGAAGTCGTCGAGCCAGGCGCCGAGCAGCCCGTCGTGGTCGGGATCGCGCGGGAGCGTGCCGCCGTCGCGCAGCCAGAGCGCCGCGTACTGGGCCGGGTCGAGCGACTCGCGCTCGATCGCCCAGACGTCGAGCGACGCATCCGCCCACTCCTCGACGCGCGCGAGCCCGTCGCGGCCCCCGACGGCCTCCCAGTTGCCGAGCAGCCGCGCGGCGCCGCCGGGCCGCAGGTGCGCGCCGAGCCCCTGCACGACCTCCGCCATGAGCGCGTCGCCCGTGCGCCCGCCGTCGCGGTACTCGTAGGCCGGCACGCCCTCGGCGCGCGGCGTGATGACGAACGGGGGATTGGATGCGACGAGGTCGAAGCGCTCGCCCTCGACCGGCTCGTAGAGCGATCCCAGTCGCGTCTCGATGCCGTCGACGCCGTTGAGCGCCGCGTTCAGGCGGGTGAGGTGCAGCGCGCGCTCGGAGACGTCGGTGGCGACGACCCGGTCGGCGAGGCGCCGAAGGTGCAGCGCGATCACGCCGCAGCCGGTGCCGAGGTCGAGCGCGGTGCCGCAGCGCATGGGCGGCAGCAGTGCCGCGAGCGTGCGCGCCGCGCCGCAGACGCCGAGCACGTGGTCGGGCCGCAGCCGCGAGACGCCCGAGAGCTCGTCGAGGTCGCTCGCGATCCACCACTCGCCGACGCCGAGCGCGTCGCGGAACGACGTCGGGCGCACGGCGAGCAGCGGCCGTGCCGTCCCGCCCTCGACGGCGACGAGGCCGAGCGCGACCGCGCCGTCCACGCCGAGCGCCGGCAGCGCATCCGCGAGCTCCGCCGCCGGCACGCGGTCGCCGAGCACGAGCGCGCGCAGCAGCGTGGGGCGCGGGCCGGGCGAGCGCAGCGCGGCGCGGCGCGCGGGCGCGGCCACCATCCGGCCGAGCGCCGCCTGCGCGGCGTCGCCGACGAGCGCGGCGACGCCCCCGCCCGTGAGATCCGCTGCTGCGAGATCACGGGCGAGGGCGTCGACGAGGGCGCGTTCCACCGTGCCAGTCTGCCGGACTCCTGGGGCTCGGGTCGTGAGCCTCAGGCCTTCGGGCCGGCGATCGGCGGCTGGTGGAAGGTGCCGCCGAACACGCGCTCGGAGGCGCCGACGCGGTCGAGGTACGGCGTGATGCCGCCCATCTGGAACGGCCAGCCCGCGCCGAGGATCATGCACAGGTCGATGTCCTCGGCGGCCTCGACGACGTGGTCGTCGAGCATGCGCTTGATCTCGTCGGCGAGGCCGTCCTCGATGCGCACGCGCAGCTCGTCGGCCGAGAGCGCGACGGCGCCCGCGGGACGGTGCTTCGCCACGATCCTCCGGGCCCGCTTGTCGATCCCCTTGACCTCGCCCTTGCCGTCCTTCTCGAGCAGGATGCCCTGCTCGGCGAGCTCGTGCAGCGCCTTCGACTCGAAGAAGCGGTCGGGGAAGGCGCCGTGGTGCGTGTCGAGCACGTGCGCGCCGACCTTGAGCCCGACGAGGTCGAGCAGCACGAACGGGTCCATCGGGAAGCCGAACGCGCGCTGCGCCTCGACGACGTCCTCGAAGGAGGAGCCCTGCTCGACCGCGTGCATCGCCTCGCCGAGCAGCTTCGCGAGCACCCGGTTGACGACGAACCCGGGGGTGTCGCGCGTGATGACGGCGTTCTTCTTCAGGTCCTTCGCGACGCGCATCGCGGTCGCGAGGGTCGCGTCGTCGGTCGCGGGCGTGCGCACCACCTCGATGAGCGGCATGACCGCCACGGGGTTGAAGAAGTGGAAGCCGACGAGGCGCTCGGGGTGCGCGAGCCGCGCGCCGATCTGCTCGACCGACAGGCTCGAGGTGTTCGTCGCGATGACGGCCGTCTCCGACAGGTGCGGCTCGATCTCGGCGAAGACCTGCTGCTTGACGCCCAGCTCCTCGAACACCGCCTCGATCACCCAGTCGCAGCCGGCGAAGTCGGCCTTGTCGACCGTGCCGGAGATGAGCGCGCTGAGGCGCTGCTGCTCGTCGGTGGTGATGCGGCCCTTGCCCGCGAGCGCGTCGATCTCGCCGCGGATGCGCGCCACGGCCGCGTCGACGCGGCCCTGGTCGAGGTCGGTGATGACGACCGGCACTTGGAGGCGCCGCAGGAACAGCAGCGCGAACTGGCTGGCCATGAGCCCGGCGCCGATGATGCCGACCTTCGTCACCGGCTTCGCGAGCGCCGCGTCGGGCGCGCCGGCCGGGCGCTTCGCCCGCTTCTGCACGAGGTCGAAGGCGTAGATCGAGGCCACGAACTGGTCGCCCGGGATGAGGTCGGCGAGCGCGGCGTCCTCGGCGGCGAAGCCGGCCGCGCGGTCGTTCTTCCTGGCCAGCTCGATCACGTCGAGGGCGCGGTAGGGCGCGAGGGCGACCTTCCCGATCCGCTTCTCGAGCGTCTCGCGCGCGATCTTCAGGGCGATCGGCCACTTCACCGTGCGCTCGAGCGTGCCGGGCACGTGGGGGCGGTCGACCTTCGCGCCGCCCAGCACCCCGTCGGCCCAGCGGAGCGACGACTCCAGGAAGCTCGCGGGTCCGAACATCGCGTCGGCGATGCCGAGCTCGAGCGCGTCCGCGGGCTTCAGCACGCGCTGCTTGAGCGGGTTCTCGATGATCACCTTGAGCGCCCGCTCGATGCCGATCAGGTTCGGCAGGATCGTCGCGCCGCCCCAGCCGGGCACGAGGCCGAGGAACGTCTCGGGCAGCGCCACGGCGGGAGCCGCCGAGCTGATGGTGCGGTAGTCGGCGTTGAGCCCGATCTCGAGGCCGCCGCCGAGGGCGAGGCCGTTGATGAAGACGAACGTCGGCACCGGCGCCTCGTGGAGGAGGCCGAGCACGCGGTGGCCGAGCCTCGGCAGCTCGGCGGCCGTCTCGCGGTCGGGCAGGCTGCCGACGTTCGACAGGTCTGCGCCGGCGGCGAGGAAGTAGGGCTTGCCGGTGACCGCGATCGCGTCGACCTCGCCGGCGGCGCCGCGGGCGCGCTGCGCCTCGAGGGTGTCGCCGAGCTCGAAGAGCGTCGCGGGGCCGAGGGTCGAGGGCCGCGTGTGGTCGCGCCCGTTGTCGAGCGTGATGAGGGCGAGCGTCCTGCCGGAGGCGAGCTGCACGTCGCGCACGTGGCTGTGCGTGACGACCTCGTCGAACTCGGCGGCCGCGAGCCGCGGGAACTCGTCGCGGATGGCCATCAGATGCCCTTCCCGTAGCGCTTGTGGTGGGGGTTCTCCCAGATGACGGTGCCGCCCTGGCCGAGGCCGACGCACATCGCGGTGATGCCGAAGCGCACGTCGGGGCGCTGCTCGAACTGCCGCGCGAGCTGGAGCATGAGGCGCACGCCGGAGGAGGCGAGCGGGTGGCCGATCGCGATCGCGCCGCCCCACGGGTTGACGCGCGGGTCGTCGTCGGCGATGCCGAAGTGGTCGGTGAACGAGAGCACCTGCACGGCGAACGCCTCGTTCAGCTCGAACAGGCCGATGTCCTCGATCGACAGCCCGGCCTTCTTGAGCGCCTTCTCCGTCGAGGGCACCGGGCCGATGCCCATGATGTCGGGGTCGACGCCGGCGAAGCCGAACGAGACCATCCGCATCTTCGTCGTCAGCCCGTGCTCCTTCGCGGCGGCGGCCGAGGCGATGATCGACATCGTCGCGCCGTCGTTCAGGCCGGATGCGTTGCCCGCGGTCACGCGGCCGTGGTCGCGGAACGGCGTCTTCAGCCCCGCGAGGCCCTCCATCGTCGTCTCGGGGCGCGGCGCCTCGTCGGCCGTCGCGAGCCCCCAGCCGGCGGCGGACTGCGTCGCGACCGGGATGAGGTCGTGCTGGATGTGGCCCGCGGCGAGCGCCGCGGCGTACTTCTGCTGCGACCCGAGCGCGAAGCGGTCGGCCCGCTCCTTCGTCAGGTGCGGGAAGCGGTCGTGGATGCGCTCGGCCGTCTTGCCCATGTTGAGCGCGTCCATCGAGACGAGCTTCTCGGCGACGAAGCGGGGGTTCGGGTCGGCGTCGAGGCCCATCGGGTGCCGGCCCATGTGCTCGACGCCGCCGGCGACGGCGATGTCGTAGGCGCCGAAGGCGATGCCGCCGGCGACCGCGGTGACCGCCGTCATCGCGCCCGCGCACATGCGGTCGATCGCGTAGCCGGGCACCGAGACGGGGAGCCCCGCGAGCATGCCGACGGTGCGGCCGAGGGTGAGGCCCTGGTCGCCGGTCTGCGTGGTCGCGGCGACCGCGACCTCGTCGATGCGCTCGAGCGGCAGGCTCGGGTTGCGCTCGAGCAGTCCCGTGAGCGCCTTGACCGCGAGGTCGTCCGCTCGGGTCTGCCAGTACATGCCCTTCTCGCCCGCGCGCCCGAATGGGGTGCGGACGCCGTCCACGAACACGACGTCGTCGTCAGCCACGATGCCTCCTGATTGGGGTGATTGCGGCACCAGTGTAGGAACGCGCCCCCGGGCCCGAGGCGGCGGTTGCCGCTTCCTACGAGGAGGGCTCGGAGGGCTGGGCGGGCGCTTGGTCTGCCTCTACAAACGCGGCGGCGATCCTCTGTGCGGTCGCCGCAACCTGCCAGGGGCGCGCATCGCGGGCCCGGAGCGCAGCGGCGACCGCCTGCTCGGTGGGCTCGATCGGCTCCCACGCGACCCGCCGCAGCGCATCCGGGGTGAGCAGGTTCTCGGCCGGCATCGCGAGCTCCTCGGCCACCGCCTGCACGGCGGCGCGGGCGCGCTGCAGGCGCAGGTCGGCCTCGGGGCGCCGGCTCTTCCAGAAGCGGGGCGGGGGCGGCTCGTCCGAGCGCACGCGCAGCACCGGCAGGTCGTCGCTCGCGCGGCCGGCCTCGATCGCCGCCCACCAGCGGTCGAGCTCGCTGCGGCTCGCGCGACCGGTGAAGTCCTTGCGCGCGGCGAGGCGGCCCTTCGCCTCGATGTCGGCCATCGCGGCGGCGAGCAGCGAGCGGTCGGGCACGAGCCGGCCCGGCGCGGTGTCGGTGTCGCGGGCGAGCGCGTCGCGCGCGAGCCACAGCTCGCGGGCGACGGCGAGCTGGCGGCGGTCGCGGATCGCGTGGATGCCCGAGAGCCTGCGCCACGGCTCCTCCGCGGGGGGCTTGGGGCGGCGGGCGAGCGCGTAGGCGAACTCCTGCTCGGCGATCTCCTGCTTGCCCTGGGCCTCGAGCTCCGCCGCCAGCGCGTCGCGCGCATCCGGCAGCACCTCGACGTCGAGCGCCGCGTACTCCAGCCACGAGCGGGGGATGGGCCGGGCCGACCAGTCGCTCGCGCCGTGCTCCTTGCGCAGGCGCAGGCCCACGAGCCGCTCGGTGACGGCGGCGAGGCCGACGCGCTCGAAGCCCGCGATCCGCGCGCCGAGCTCGGTGTCGAACAGGGTGGCCGGCTCGAGGCCGACCTCGCGCAGGCACGGGAGGTCCTGGCTCGCGGCGTGGATGATCCACTCCTCGCCGCCGATCGCGTCCTGGATCGGCGACAGGTCGTCGATCGCGGTCGGGTCGATGAGCACGGTGCCGGTGCCGCGCCGGTGGAGCTGCACGAGGTAGGCCTTCGCGGTGTAGCGGAAGCCGTTCGCGCGCTCGGCGTCGACGGCGACCGGTCCCTCGCCCGCGTGCAGCCGCTCGGCCGCGCGCGCCAGCGCATCCGCGTCCTCGATGACGTCGAGCGGGCCCGACGCCACCGCCTCGGGCAGCTCAGCCACGCGTGCGCCTGTGCGCGTCGAGGCCCGCGGCGCCCGGCTGCACCGGCAGGCCGGCGATCGCGCACAGGAGGTCGGTCCAGGCGGTGAGGTGCGCGCCGAAGTCGTGGCCGGTCGGCGTCCACGACGCGCGCAGCTCGATCTGGGCGCCGTCGCCCTGCGCCGCGAGCTCGCCGAAACCGCTCGAGAGGATCTTGGTCGCGGTGCCCGACTCCGAGTGGTACTCGGCGCCGCGCTGCTCGAGCGCCTCCAGCAGGTAGGTCCAGGTGACCTCGGCGAGGAACGGGTCGACGCCGATCTCGGGGTCCTGCGAGGCCTGCGTGAAGCTGACGATGCGGAAGTCGCCGCCCCAGGCCTCCGGCTCCTCCGGGTCGTGCATGAGGATGAAGCGGCCGGTGCCGAGGTCGGAGTCGCGGCCGTGGCCCGTCACGCCGACGTCGGCGGCGATGGCGAACGAGAAGGGCGCGATGCGGCCCGGCGCCGGGATCTCGCGCACCGAGAGCTCGGAGCGCAGCTCAGCCCTGCGCAGCTGGTCGATGGCAGCGCGGAAGGCCTCCGGCTCGGGGGCGGGGGCTGCACTGCTCGTGTCCACCCGGCAAGACTACGATCGCACCGTGACGACCCGAGCGAGGCGCGCCGCCGCATCCACCCGCCCCGCGAGGTTCGCGATGGCCGCAGGCGGGGTGGTGGTCGCGGGCGCCGCCCTCGCCGTGACCGGTGCCTCCGCGGCGCTCGCCTCCATGCTCGTCACCCCGCCGCGAGAGCTCGTCGACGACATCCGGGTGCTCGGCCTCGACGAGCGCGGCGTGCGGCTCGGGCGCACCCCCGACACGGGGCTGCCGGGCCTGTACGCGCTGTGGGTGGGGGAGCGGCTCGTGGTGCTCGGACCCGTCGTGGCCGAGGACGCGCACAGCGTCGTGCGGGCGGTCGACGCGGGCGCACGTGAGGTGCTCGACGGCGTGGACTCCGCGCGGTGGTCGGGCTACGCCGTGCATCGGCCCGAGGAGGTGGCGGATGCGGTGGAGACCGTCGACGTCGCCACCGAGGTGGGCCCCGCGCCCGCGTGGATCATGGGCGACCAGTCGGCCGCCACCTGGTGCATCCAGGTGCACGGCCGCGGCGTCACGCGGCGCGAGACGATCCGGGCCGCGCCGGTGTTCCTCGAGCGCGGCATGCCCGTGATGGCGGTCTCCTACCGCAACGACACCGAGGCGCCGCCGAGCGGCGACGGCAAGTTCCGGCTCGGGCTCGATGAGTGGCGCGACGTCGACGACGCGATCGGCTTCGCGGTCGCGCGCGGCGCCCGCCGCATCGTGCTCATGGGCTGGTCCATGGGCGGCCAGATCGCGCTGCAGCTCGCCCGCCGCTCCCGGCACCGCCGCCGCATCGTGGGGCTCGTGCTCGACTCGCCGGTGGTCTCGTGGCGCGCCACGCTGCTGCTGCAGGTCGCGATCGCCAAGATGCCCGCCTGGCTGGTCGACACCGCCGTGGGCCTCCTCGAGTCGCCCGCGGCCGCGCTCAGCGGCAGCCGCAGCCTCGACTTCGACGAGCTCGACAACGTGCTGCACGCCGACGCCCTGTCGCAGCCCATCCTGCTGCTCCACTCGGCCGACGACGGGTTCGTGCCTGCCGACGCCTCCCGGGCGCTCGCCGAGGCGCGGCCCGACATCGTCGACTACCGGGAGTGGCGGACGGCCCGGCACACGAAGCTGTGGAACCTCGACCGGGCGCGCTACGAGCAGCAGATCCGCGGCTGGCTCGACGAGCACCGGATCGCGCCGCTCGACTGAGTCAGCGCTCCCGCACCTGCCGCTGGATGCGTCCGAGCATCCCGGCCATGCCGCGCAGGCGCAGCGGCGAGATCACGCGGTCGAGGCCGAGCAGGCGCGGCATGTCGGCGGGCACCGCGAGCACCTCGTCGCGGCTCGCGCCCTCGAGGCCCTGCGCGAGGATCGAGGCGAAGCCGCGCGTCGTCGGCGCCTCCGCCGGCGCGGTTGCGTGCACGTGCACCGCGTCGTCGACCTCGACGAACAGGTAGACGGGCGACTGGCACTCGGCGACGCGCTCCAGGAGGTCGGGGTGGTCGGCGTAGCGCTGGGGCAGCTCGGGCAGCTCGTCGGCGAACTCGAGCAGCAGCTGCAGCCGGTCGCGCTCCTCGACGGCCTGGAAGTCGTCGACGGTGCGCTGCAGGGCAGGGGTGAGCGTCATCGCGCGGGCACCTCGCCGGGCTCGGAGCCGACCACGATCGGCACGCCCACGAGCGAGCCCCACTCGGTCCAGGAGCCGTCGTAGTTGCGCACCTTCGGCAGGCCGAGCAGGTGCGTGAGCACGAACCAGGTGTGGCTCGAGCGCTCGCCGATGCGGCAGTAGGCGATCACGTCGTCGGCGTCGCGCAGGCCGGCGCCGTCGAGGTAGACGGCCTCGAGCTCCTCGCGCGAGCGGAACGTGCCGTCCTCGTGGACGGCGCGGCCCCACGGCACGCTCGCGGCGCTCGGGATGTGCCCCGCGCGCAGCGCGCCCTCGTCGGGGTAGGCCGGCGCCGTGGTGCGCTCGCCGGAGTACTCCTCGGGGCTGCGCACGTCGACGAGCGGGCGGCCGAGGTGCGCGAGCACGTCGTCGCGGAAGGCCCGCAGCGTGCGGTCGTCGCGCGCCACGACCGGGTAGTCGACCGCGGGCCGGCGCGAGGGCTCCCGCGTGAGCTCGCGGCCCTCCGCGATCCACTTGTCGCGCCCGCCGTCCATGATGCGCGTGCGATCGTGCCCGTAGAGCGCGAAGACCCAGAGCGCATACGTCGCCCACCAGTTGGCCTTGTCGCCGTAGAAGACGACGGTGGTGTCGCGCCCGATGCCCTTCTCACCCAGCAGGCGCGCGAACGCCTCGGGGGTGAGGTAGTCGCGCAGCACCGGGTCGTTGAGCTCGGTGTGCCAGTCGACCTTCACCGCGCCCGGGATGTGGCCGACCTCGTAGAGCAGCACGTCCTCGTCGGACTCGACCACCACCACGTCGGGGTCGTCGAGGTGCGCGGCCACCCACTCGGTGGAGACCAGGCGCTCCGGCGCGGCGTACTCGGCGAAGCGGGGCTCCGACTCGGTCATGGCGACTCCTTCCGCGCCGCGCGCGCACGCGGCTGTCCTGCCTGACTAGGCTCGTCCGGGGGAACGCCATCCTCCCACCGAAACTTCCCCGGACGCCGACGCGTCGACGAAGGAGCGCCCATGCCAGCACCGATCTCGCTCGTCGAGCGCCGCCCCGAGGCCAGCGCGGAGCAGATCGTCGCGGGCCTCACGCCGCCGCCGCAGTTCGACGGCGCGACGTTCGAGTCGTACCGGCCCGACCCCGCGCATCCGTCGCAGGCCGAGGCGCTCGAGCGGATGCAGGAGCTCGTGACGGCGTGGACGTCGCCGAAGCGCTCCCTGTTCCGCAAGGCGCCCGAGGTGCGGCCGGGCATCTACCTCGACGGCGGCTTCGGCGTCGGCAAGACGCACCTGCTCGCCTCGCTGTGGAAGGCGATGCCTGGGCCGAAGGTGTTCGGCACGTTCATCGAGTACACCGCGCTCGTCGGCGCGCTCGGCTACGCCGAGACGGTGCGGGCGCTGCAGGGCTCGCGGATCGTCTGCATCGACGAGTTCGAGCTCGACGACCCGGGCGACACGATGGTGATGACCCGCCTGCTCGGCGAGCTCGTCGCCGGCGGCTCGAAGCTCGCGGCCACGAGCAACACGCCGCCGAACGCGCTCGGGGAGGGCCGGTTCGCGGCCTCCGACTTCCTGCGCGAGATCCAGGCGATCGCCGACCGCTTCCAGATCATGCGGATCGACGGCGACGACTACCGCCACCGCGACATCACCGGGCACGCCCCGGTGACGCCCGACGACCGCATCGAGGCGGAGCTCGCGGGCCTCGACGGCACGGTCGCGGTCGACGACTTCCGCGCGCTCGTCGCGCACCTGTCGAAGGTGCACCCGTCGCGCTACATCGGGCTCGTCGAGGGGCTGCAGGGGCTGGGCCTGCGCGACGTCGAGGTGCTGCACGACCAGAACGACGCGCTGCGGTTCGTCGCGCTCGTCGACCGCCTCTACGACGCGCAGGTCGTGCTGCGGGCGAGCGGCACGAGCCTCGACCGCGTCTTCAGCGAGGAGATGCTCGGCGGCGGCTACCGCAAGAAGTACCTGCGTGCCATCTCGCGCCTCGTGGCGCTGGCGAACGAGACCGCCTAGCCCACCCCGTCGGTGCGCCGCAGGTACTCCTCGGCGTCGCGGGCGCGGATCTCGGCCGTCTCGACGTCGGGGTAGCGGCGGTTCAGGAGCGCCAGGTAGGTCGCGCCGAGGATCGCCGCGATGAGCGAGCCGGCGAGCACGCCGAGCGTGCCCTCGGTGATGAGCTCGGGGGTCGTGCGGTGGGCGAGCTCGTTCATGAGCAGCGCGACCGTGAAGCCGATGCCGCCGAGCAGGCTGATGCCGAGCAGCTCGCGCAGCAGCACGCGGCCGCCCTTCGGCACGCGCAGCGCCCACTGGCCGAGCAGGCCGGCCGCCGTGATGCCGATGAGCTTGCCGAGCGGCAGCGCGACGACGATCGCCCAGAAGACGGGGCTGAGCTCGCCGAGCGGCACCTGCGGGATCATCACCGACGCGGCCGTGAACGCGAACACCGGCAGCACGATGCCGTTCGTGAACGGCTCGAGCTTCTCGCGCGCCGACTCGGCGGGGGCGGGGGAGAGCACGAGGCCGAGCGCGACGCCCGCGATGGTGGCGTGGATGCCGCTCATCGCGACGAGCCACCACGTGACGGCGGCGACCACGAGCAGCAGGATGCGCAGCGGCCAGCTGCCGCGCTTGCCGCGGTAGGCGCGGCCGAGCAGCCAGAAGGCGACGACGCCGACCGCGGCGAGCCCGAGCAGCGGCAGCGAGAGCGACTCGGTGAAGAAGACCGCGATGAAGAGGATGCCGATGAGGTCGTCGATCACCGCGAGGGCGAGCAGCAGCGCGCGCACGCGCGACGGCAGGCGCTTCGCGACGAGCGCGAGCACGCCGAGCGCGAAGGCGATGTCGGTCGCGGTGGGGATCGGCCAGCCGCGCGCGCCGTCGGCGCCGGCCAGGTTCAGGTAGATGAGCGCCGGCACCGCGACGCCGCCCAGCGCGGCGATGGTCGGCACCGCGGCCTTCGAGACGCTGCTGAGGTCGCCCTGCGTGAACTCGTAGCGCAGCTCGATCGCGACGACGAAGAAGAACACGACGAGCAGCCCGTCGGTCACCCAGTGCGCGGCCGAGAGGTCGAGCCCGAAGACCGTGAACGGCAGGTGCATGTGCTTCAGCGCGTCGAGGCCCGGGCCGAGGCCGGTGTTGGCGATGACGAGGCCGAGGATCGCCGCACCGAGGAGGAGCATCGCCGACACCTGCGGGTTCCTGATCCACGTCATGGGATCCATCCTGGCATCCGGCCGCATGCCCGCCGTCGCCCGAAACGCGCCCGAAACACGGTCGCGCATCCGTAACCGAGACGAAACGCGACCGCGCCCGCCGGCGAAACCGCGCGGGGGGATCCTCAGAGCAGTCCCTTCCCGCGGATACCCCCAAGGAGCACCTCATGGATGCAGGCAGCATGGCCTTCGGCGTCGTCGCGACAGCACTCGTGCTGTTCATGACGCCCGGCCTCGCGTTCTTCTACGGCGGCCTCGTGCGCGCCAAGAGCGTCATCAGCATGATGATGATGTCGTTCGGGGCCATCGGCCTCGTCGGCACCCTCTGGATCCTGTACGGATTCAACATGGCGGCCGTCGAGTCGCCGCTGCAGTTCTCGGGCAACCCGTTCAGCGACCTCGGCCTCGCCGCCCTCGCCGCGGGCGAGAGCGCGAACACCGACCTGATCGGCGTCGCCTACGGCTCGACCTTCGCGATCATCACGGTCGCCCTCATCTCCGGCGCCATCGCCGACCGCGCCAAGTTCGGCGCCTGGATGCTCTTCGCCGGCGTCTTCGCCACCCTCGGCTACTTCCCGATCGCCGCGTGGGTGTGGGGCGGCGGCTGGGCCTACTCGCTCGGCGAGATGCTGGGCCTGCCCTCCGTCATCGACTACGCCGGCGGCACGGCGGTGCACATCAACGCCGGCGCGGCGGCCCTCGCGCTCACCTTCGTGCTCGGCAAGCGCATCGGCTTCACGAAGGGCGCCCACAAGCCGCACAACGTGCCGTTCGTGATCCTCGGCGCGAGCATCCTGTGGTTCGGATGGTTCGGCTTCAACGTGGGTGCGGAGTGGCTCAACGGCCTCGGCAACGCGGGACTCATCACGCTCAACACGCTCGGCGCGACCGCCGCGGCGATCTGCGCCTGGCTGCTCGTCGAGAAGCTGAAGGACGGCAAGCCCACCTCCGTCGGCGCCGCCTCGGGCGCCGTCGCGGGCCTCGTCGCCATCACTCCCGCGTGCGCCAACCTCACGCCCGGCTGGGCGCTGCTGCTCGGCGTCATCGCCGGCGCCGTCTGCGCCCTCGCGGTGGAGCTCAAGTGGAAGCTCGGCTTCGACGACTCGCTCGACGTGGTCGGCATCCACCTCGTCGGCGGCCTCATCGGCACGCTCTACCTCGGCTTCTTCGCGACCGAGACGGGCCTGTTCCTCGGCGGCGGCCCCGGCCAGCTGGCCGTGCAGGTCATCGCGGCCGTCGGCGTCATGGTCTACGCCTTCGTCGTCGCCTTCGTGATCGGCTTCGCGATCGAGAAGACGATCGGCTTCCGCGTCAAGAACGAGGACGAGCTGGCCGGCGTCGACCAGATCGTGCACGGTGAGGACGCGTACGGCTACGAGCTGGAGCGCGACCGCGTCTGACGCGCTCGAGCATCGGGGGAGGGGCCGGCGGGAGCCGGCCCCTCCTCTCGTGCGTCAGAGGGCGACGGAGCCGCGCACCCGGTGGCCGGTCGCGATCGACTCGCCGGAGGTCGTCGACCGAGGGGAGAGCAGGAACGCGATGAGCGCGGCGATCTGCTCCGGCGACGACTCGCCGGGCTTCCCGTGCGCGACGTCGTCGGCGGGCTCGGCGGTGACCGGGCCCGGGTTCACGACGTTGACGGCCACGCCCGTGCCGGCCAGCTCGTCGGCGAGGTGCTTCGCCGCGATGATGAGCGCGGCGTTGCGCACCGAGCCGGTGATGCTGCCGGTGATCAGCGCGTTCTGGCCGCTCACGCCCACGATGCGGCCGAAGCCGGCGTCGCGCATCGGCGCCTTCGCGGCGTTCGCGAGCCGCAGGAATGTCATCGCCTTCGCGTCGACCGCCTCCACGACCTGCGCGGGGTCGGAGCTGCGGGCGGGGTCGAGCGTCTGCGCGGGCGGCGCGGCGGCGACGACGAGGCCGTCGAGGCGGCCGTGCTGCTCGAGCACGCTCGCGACGGCGCCGGCGACGGACGCGTCGTCGGCGGCATCGAGGCGGAGGTCGGCGCCCTCGCCGCGGGCGGCGGTCAGCACGGTCGCGCCCTCGGCGCGCAGCACGTCGGCGACGGCGCCGCCGATGAGGCCGGTGCCTCCGACGACGAGGACGACGCGGTCGTTCAGCTGGAGATCCATGGCTCGACGCTAACGGGCCGAGGGCGCTCGTGGGGGACATCCAGCCTCCGGGCGTAGCGTCGGCCGCGAACCGATGCGCGGGCATCGAGCCCGCCGAGAGGAGCGATGATGCACCACGGACAGGAGCACGAGCACGAGCAGGGCGCCGGCGGCGCGGAGGTCGGCAGCCACGCGGCCCACGTGGCCGAGCTGGAGGCGTGCGCCGCGGCGTGCCGCGACTGCGCCCGCGCCGACCGGCAGGAGGGCATGGACGACTGCGCGGTGATGTGCGAGGCGTGCGCCGACCTCTGCGAGGTGACGGCGCGCATCCTCTCCCGCGAGGTGCCGCTGCCGCAGGAGGCGCGCGACGCGCTGCTGGCCGCGTGCGCCGCGGTCTGCCGCGCCTGCGCGGCCGAGTGCCGACGGCACGACGCCGAGCACTGCCGGGCGTGCGCCGAGGCGTGCGAGCAGTGCGCCCAGGCGTGCGAGGCGGCCTGAGCCGCGCCCGAGCGGATACGACGAAGGCCCCGGCGGATCGCCGGGGCCTTCGGTCTCGGTGGGCGATACCAGACTCGAACTGATGACCTCTTCCGTGTGAAGGAAGCGCGCTACCAACTGCGCCAATCGCCCGTGCCGCGCGAAGCGGACCGCACAAGTCTGCCACATCCGCGGGCGCGCGCGTGACCATCCCCGGGCGTCCGGCGGCGGATGCGCGACACGTGCGGGGCGATTTGGACATGCGGCTCGAGCGCGGGTATAGTCATGCGAGTGCTCAGCGATGAGCCCCGCGGATGTGGCGCAGTGGTAGCGCATCACCTTGCCAAGGTGAGGGTCGCGAGTTCGAATCTCGTCATCCGCTCGA